>NZ_JBSUQM010000038.1:0-43847 GCF_054065835.1 Nocardia citri | reverse complement strand
CGCGATGCCCAGGGTCGCGTAAACCAGTGTGGTGTAACCGAAGATCGGCTTACGCGAGAAGACCGGGAAGATCTCCGAGACGATGCCGAAGAACGGCAGCGCGATGATGTACACCTCGGGATGTCCGAAGAACCAGAACAGATGCTGGTAGAGCAGGATGCCGCCGGTGGCCGGATCGTAGATGTGGCCACCGAGGTGGCGGTCGTAGGCCAGGCCGAACAGCGCGGCGGTCAGCAGCGGGAAGGCGAGCAGCACAAGGACGCTGGTGACGGCGATATTCCAGGTGAAGATCGGCATCCGGAACATGGTCATACCGGGGGCACGCAGGCAGACCACGGTAGTCAGCATGTTGACGCCACCGAGGATGGTGCCCAAACCGGAGACCGCGAGACCGAGGATCCACAGGTCGGTGCCGACGCCGGGCGAGTGCAGGATGTCGGTCAGCGGCACATATGCCGTCCAGCCGAAGTCCGCGGCACCGCCGGGGGTGATGAAGCCCGCGGTCGCCATGCTCGCGCCGAACAGGTACAGCCAGTAACTGAAGGCGTTCAGCCGTGGGAAGGCGACGTCGGGTGCGCCGATCTGCAGCGGCAGGACGATATTGGCGAAGCCGAACACGATCGCGGTCGCGTAGAACAGCAGCATGATCGTGCCGTGCATGGTGAACAGCTGGTTGAACTGTTCCGGGGACAGGAATTGCAAACCCGGCCGGGCCAGCTCGGCACGCATCAGCAGAGCCATCAGACCACCGATGAGGAAGAACGCCATCGAGGTGGTCAGGTACATGACACCGAGGACCTTGGGGTCGGTGGTGGTGACCATCTTGACGATGAACGAGCCCTTCGGCCCGGTCCGAGCTGGATACGGCCGAGTCGCTTCCAACTGAGGGACTGGCTTTGGCTCTACGGCAGTCACTGATCCTCCTGAAAGGTGCCTTTAGGTCGCTCCGCAGGCTCCGCTGCTCGCATCCGTCCCACTACCGGGGACAGACGAGGAGTTCGCTTGCGCTCCTGAGATCGTAAACGGTGCGGCCGCAGCCATCCGCACGGGTCCTACTCTGCGTCGTATTTCGTCATCGGGGCGGCGGTCCCCGCGTGCTCGGCGATCATGAGGTTCGCCACGGAGCGTGCGATTACTTTCGCAGGCAGCCGCCGTCTGTATAGGTGACAGTGTTCCGATCTCGGCAAGGAGACCACGATGAGTACAGCATCGCGCAACGATTCGATGACGGGTGGTGGCCGGGCGACGGGTGGTCCGACACCGAAGACCGGCGATCCGTGTTGGGTCGAGGTCTACACCTCCGATCCGGAAGGTGCCATCGCCTTCTACGGCCAGTTGTTCGGCTGGACCGCCGATCGCGCGGGCGAGGAGTTCGGCGGCTACATCACCTTCCGCAAAGACGGTAAGGCCGTGGCGGGCGGTATGGGCAAGACGGCGCACGGGGCCGATGGACCCGATCAATGGACGGTGTACCTCGCCTCGCCCGATGCGAAGGCCACCGCAGACGCGGCAGTCGCACAGGGCGGCGTGGTAGTCGTGGCCCCGATGGATGTGGGCGATCTCGGCGCGATGGCCGTGCTCGGCGATGTCGGCGGTGCGGGTGTCGGCATCTGGCAGACCGGCACCTTCGGCGGTTTCGAGGCCATCGGGATCGCCTCGGGCGGCAACTGGAGCGGCCACGTCGGCATCCCGTCCTGGTTCGAACTGCACACGCGCGAATACGCGCGCTCCCTCGACTTCTACCGCGATGTCTTCGGCTGGAGCGATACCTTCGCCATCGCCGACACCCCGGAGTTCCGCTACACGACCATCCACGCCAGCACCCCGATGCTCGGCGGTGTCATGGATGCCTCGGCCTTCCTGCCCGAGGGTGTGCCTGCCGGCTGGAAGGTGTACTTCGGCGCCGAGAACGTCGACGCGGCCGTGGCGAAGGTCGTCGAGTTGGGTGGGACCGTACTGACCCAGCCCGAGGACACCCCTTATGGCCGGATCGCGCAGGTCGCCGATCCGACCGGGGCACGTTTCAGCATCGGCGGCAACACTGGGTAGCCGATTCGTCTGCGGCGCGGAATCCGCTGTGCGACAGCGGAATTCCTCGCGGTCGCGGCCGTGCTCCGAAGGCGGCGGGCGCGCGGTGATGGCCTTCGCATCCCGGCAGCCACCGAACGCGGTACCCTCACCCGCATGCCGGTGAGCGCCCTTGTTCGGACCCGAAACCGCACCGATAGCGACCACAACACAGACTCCCGCCGATACGGCACCGCATGGAATCGCGCGGTCCGGCACGGGGGTTGCGCGGTCGCTCTGCTCTGCGCCGCATTGCTCGTCGCGGGCTGCGGTCAGAAGGACGACGCCAGCTCGATCGTTCGTACCACGACAAACATCGCGGGCGCGGGTGTGGTCGGCCTCGAGCGTGACACCTCGCGAGCCTGCCCGCTGCCGAGCGCACCCGATCCGGCGAACGGCAAGACCCGCACCGTCGCCCATGCCGCGGGCACCTCGGAGGTGCCCGCCGATCCACAGCGCGTCGTGGTGCTGTCCACGTCCGCATTGGATGCCGCCTGCGCGGTCGGCCTGTGGGAGCGGGTAGTCGGCGCGGTGACGATCGACGGACCCCGCTCGCAGCCCGTCTATCTCGGTTACGGCGTATTGAAGATTCCCGCCGTCGGTTCGGCGGCACAGCCCGATCTCGGGCAGATCGCCGCCTTGCATCCCGATCTGATCATCGGCGATATTCCAGGCGGTCCAGACGGTTTCGCCGCATTGCAGGCGATCGCGCCGACCGTCCTGGCCGATCCCGACAGTGGTTGGCGGGCCGAATTCGGCACGCTCGCAGCGGGTCTCGGCCGCTCGAATGCCGCGGCAACGGCATTGGAGAACTACCGCACCGAGGCCCGCGATACCGGTAATGCGTTGGCCGCCAGCCAGTCCCAGGCCTCCGTGGTCCGCTTCACCGCCGACCACGACCAGGTCCAGGGCAGCAATAGCTTCGCGGGACAGGTCCTCGCCGATGTCGGCGTGCAGCGGCCGACCGCCCAACGCGGCAGCTCCTTCGATGTGACCGAGCAGGACCTGATCAAGGCCGAGGGCGACATCATCTATGTCATCTTCGCGGGCGAATCCGGTGCGGAGCACGGTGAGAAGGTGCTGCGCAGCGACGCGTGGAAGGACCTCGGCGCCGCCGGCGACAAGCGCGTGTTCGCGGTCGAGGACACCGTCTGGCACGGTGCCGGGCTCACTGCCGCCCGCGCCCTGCTGGCCGATCTGCGCAGCAGTTTGAACGGGTACGTCACCGACTGACTGTGTTTGATTTGCCACGCCTGCGGCGCGGCGGGTTCGCGGCCCCCTGGGGTCTCGCGTCCGAGCCGTCGAGACTCGCGCCTGCGGCGCATGCGCTTCGACAGCTCGGACGCGAGACGGGCCGCGAACGTCGCTCGTAAGACTCGCTCCGTGGTGGTCGCTGATGGCGGGTTGTTCGGCACTTCATGCACGCGCGCTGGACGGGCGAGTCCAGTGCCTGCGGCGCATGCGCTTCGACGACTCGGACGCGAAACGGGCCGCTTGCAAGACAGAGAGGATTGGTGAGAGCCCCGCATCATTGCGAGTGGCCTTATCGATCCTGTCGTCCCCACACACCTTGGGTATCGATTCACTCACCCTTGGAGTGCGCTCACCAGCATGTGGGTAGCTGTCGCCAACCTCTCCCGGCAGCGAGATTGGAAGGGCACCGAGAACGAGACGGAACCTGTGAGGGGTCACAATGAGCGCACTGGTCGAATCGCCCGCCACCAACGTCATCCAGCTGCAGCCGCGCCCGCGCAACGCAGCCGAACTCGAGCAGTGTGTGGTCCCCGGCGACTCCGGGACGCTCGCCAACGTCGAGCTGGATCGTTGGGCGAACCGGCTGGCCCGGGTACTGATCGCCCGTGGCGCCGCCGTGAACGCGCGGATCGCGCTGGCGATCGACCCGCAGATCATTGAAGCAACGGTTGCCGAGTCCGCCGTCGTCAAGCTCGGCGCGACCCCGGCACCGGTGGCCGAGGATGCGGCCGCCGTCCCCGGTGCCTACCTCGGCGTCACCACCAAGGCCCGCCGTCCTGAGCTCAGCGATGACATCGACTGGCTGCTCCTGGACGACCGTTCGACGCTGCGGCGCTACCTGGTCAGCTCCGACGCCCCGATCACCGATGCCGATCGGCTGACCGAGCGGAAGTCCGCCTGACCTGCTCTTCGGCCTGCGCGCCCGAACCCACGGAGTTCGGGCGCGTTACGGCGCGTATACCGGGCCCCGGAGGCGGCAGCGTCGCGCAATCACACCGGCCCCCGGGACGCGGCCGATCGAACACAGTGTTGTCAATACGCCTTCGGTCGGCTCGGCGCCGGTCCAAAATGAATTTGCTACTACGCGACGGTCGGGACCAGCGGTGCGCAACCGCTCCAGACCTCAGAACGCAGGTGTGCTTATGCAAGAGCCATCGTTTTCGAACGGAAAAATAGGCACCGCACCGCCCGACAGCGCGTTCCCGCTGTCGGCAGCCCAGCGCGGCATCTGGTTTGCCCAGCACATCGCGGGCGATACGCCTATCTCGATCGCCCAGTACGTCGAACTGATCGGCGAACTGGATCTCGACGCACTCGCCGCGGCCGCCAAGCAGACCGGACGCGAATTCGGGACCGGATATGTCCGGCTGCTCGATGTCGAGGGTCAGCCGTACCAGTTCGTCGACACCACCATCGCCGACGAACTCACCCTCATCGACCTGCGCGATAAGCTCGATCCCGAGTCGGCGGCACATGCCTGGATGCGTGAGGAGTACTCCGCACCGCTCGATCTGATGCACGACCGGTTGGTCACGGTGGCCATGCTGCGGCTGGCCGAGGACCGCTGGTTCTGGTACTCGCGCATGCACCACATCGTGCTGGACGGTATGGGTGCGCTCGCCCTGGTGCAGCGCACCGGCGAGATCTACAACGCCGTCATCGAGGGCCGCGAGGCGCCGCCTGCCAAGGCCGAACCACTACAGCAGATCGTCGACGCCGATCTGGCCTACCGTGGCTCGGACCGATTCGACGCCGACCGCGAGTACTGGCGCGAGCATCTGGCCGGTATGGCCGACCCGGTCAATCTCGCGGGTCGTGAGGCCGACGTCGACGCGCCGCCGAGCCGGGTCTCGGGCGCACTGCCCGCCGCGACGGCCGAATTGCTCGATACCGTGGCGAAGGCGGCGGGCTCGAACGCCGCGCCGACCATCGTCGCCGCCTTCGGCGCTTATCTCGCCGCGATGACCGGTGCGCCCGAAGTCGTACTGAGCCTGCCGGTTTCGGGACGCACCACGGCGGCGCTGCGCCGCTCCGGCGGCATGGTCGCCAATGTGGTTCCGATGCGGCTGACGTTGTCGCCGACCACCACGGTCGGTGACCTGATTCGGGCGGCGCAGAATGAGCTGACCGGGGCCCTGCGCAGGCAGCGTTACCGGCAGGAGGACATCGTCCGTGATCTCGGCTGGTCGATGGACGAGGCGTCGTCGTTCGGTCCGGCCGTCAATTTGATGATGGTGGACACCAGGATTCAGCTCGGCGCGGTCACCGGACGACTGCACGTGCTGACGTCCGGGTTGATCGATGACGTGTTCTTCAACCTGTATCCGGGCGTCGGCGGCGAGAGCACCCATATCGATCTACAGGGCAACGGGAACCTGTACAGCACCGATGAATTGGCGGCACACCATGCCCGCTTCTTGATGTACCTGCACGAGTTGCTAACCGCCGGACCGGATGCGCCGCTGTGTACCGTCCCGGTCATCTCCCCGCAGGAGCGGGATCAGCTGGTGCCCGCGCGCGGACCCGAAGCAGTCGCACCGCGCACGCTCCCCGAAATCATCGCGGCCGGTGCCGCACTCGACCCGGATGCGGTGGCGCTGCGCGGCGGCGACACCAGCATGACCTACCGTCAGGTCGACAAGTACACCAACCGCCTGGCCCGCGTGCTGATCGCGGCGGGCGCCGGACCCGAACGCACTGTGGCGATTTCGATTCCGCGTTCGGCCGAATCCGTCCTCGCCACGCTCGCGGTGGCGAAATCCGGTGCGGCATTCGTCCCCATCGACCCGACCTATCCCGCCGACCGGATCGAACATATGGTCGGCGACAGCGGTGTCGTCGCGGGCCTGACGGTGCACCCGGCGCGAAAGTCCTTGCCGGACCGCGTGAATTGGCTGCTGCTCGACGATGAAGCCACGGCCGCAACCGTGGACGCGCAGGATTCGGCGGCGATCACCGATGCCGAACGCCGCGCGCCGGTACTCCTGGATCAAATCGCCTACATCATCTACACCTCCGGCTCGACAGGACTGCCCAAGGGTGTGCTGGTGTCGCATCGCGGCCTGGCGAATTTGGTCACCGGTTCCGGCGCCGGATTCGGTGTCAGCGCCGATTCGGTAGTGGCACACGCGGTTTCGCCGAGTTTCGATATCTCTGTCGAGGAGATCCTGGTCACCCTCGCGGCGGGTGCGACCCTCGCCGTCGTGCCGCCGTCGGCGTATGCGGGCGAGGAGATGGCCGAAGTTTTACGCGCGCACCGGGTCACCCATCTCAACGTCACCCCGACGGTGGTGGGATCCCTGGACCCGGCGACGCTGCCGGATTTGCACACGATCGTCGTCGGCGGTGACGCGTGTCCGCCGGAGCTGGCGACCACCTGGTCCGGGCGGACGCTGCTGAACGGCTACGGGCCCACCGAAACGACCGTCACCGTAACCCTGAGTGGACCCTTGCGCCCCGGCGGGCCGGTAACCATCGGCAGCATCGCACTCGGCGTCACCGGTGTCGTGCTCGACCAGTGGTTGCGGCCGGTGGCACGCGGCGCGGTCGGTGAGCTGTACCTGGCCGGCGCTGGTGTTGCGCGCGGCTATCACCAGCGCAATGGGCTGACCGCCAGCCGTTTCGTCGCCAACC
This sequence comes from Nocardia citri, assembly GCF_054065835.1. Taxonomy (NCBI): domain Bacteria; kingdom Bacillati; phylum Actinomycetota; class Actinomycetes; order Mycobacteriales; family Nocardiaceae; genus Nocardia; species Nocardia citri. The sequence goes on along the minus strand of NZ_JBSUQM010000038.1, from coordinate 36,893 downwards.
CCTACGCGCCGGGTGAGCGGATGTACCGCACCGGTGATCTCGTGCGGTGGCGCGCGGATGACGAACTGGAGTACCAGGGCCGCAGCGACTTCCAGGTCAAAGTGCGCGGGTTCCGCATCGAACTCGGCGAGATCGATGCCGCGCTGCAACGGCAGCCCGATGTCGACTTCGCGCTCACCATCGGCGCCGAGACCCCCGCCGGAGCGACCGCGCTGGTGGCATACGTGCTCGGCAAGCCCGGCACCGAGATCCACCCCGAGGCGCTGAAAGCCGCTGTCGGTGAGAGGCTTCCGGCCTACATGGTTCCCTCGGTCATCATGGTGCTCGACAGCATCCCGCTGACACCGCTCGGCAAGGTGGACCGCAGGGCGCTGCCCGCACCGGATTTCAGTGTCCGAGCCGTGGTGAGCCGGGCGCCGTCGACGCCGCGTGAAGCCGCACTGGCCAACTTGTTCGCCGATGTCCTCGGACTCGAGACGGTCGGTGTCGACGACAGCTTCTTCGCACTCGGCGGTGACAGTATCGTCTCGATCCAGCTGGTATCGCGCGCGAAGGCCGCCGGGATCGGCTTCAGCGCACGAGATGTGTTCGAGCGCAAGACCGTTGCCGCGCTGGCCGCCATCGCGACCGACGTACGCGCGCAGACGGTCACCGAACTGCCCGGCGGCGGGGTCGGCGCTGTGGAACTCACGCCGATCGTGCACGCCATGGTGGAGCAGGGACCGACCTGGAACCGCTTCGGTCAGGCCGTCTTGATCGGTCTCCCGGAGGGTTTCGACCGCGATCAGCTCAGCGCCGCGGTCCAAGCGCTCATCGACCATCACGAGGTGCTCCGCTCCACCCTGCGGCACACCGAACATGGATGGGAATGGGTTGTCGCCGAGCGTGATTCGATAACAGCCGACGACCTGATCGAGGTGGTCGCGGCGGACGTGGACTCCGACGACAGCTACGAGCGCGAATTACAACAGGCGGCGGATAGGCTCGACCCCGAGGCGGGTGTCGTCACGCGCTTCGTGCTGATCGAGCGGCCGGGGGCCGACCCACGGTGCTGGCTGGTGCTGCATCATCTGGTGACCGACGGCGTCTCCTGGCGAATCCTGCTGCCGGACCTGGCGATCGCGGCGACGGGCGGCACACTCCTGCCGGTCGGCACCTCCTTCCGACGGTGGGCATACGGTCAAGCGCAACAGGCGGCCGAGCGGGTGGCCGAACTGCCACTGTGGCAACAGATGCTGGCCACCCCGGATCCGCTCATCGGCTCGGCGGCCCTGGATCCCGCGGTCGACGTCGTCGACACCATGGGCCAGTGCCGGACCACCGTCGAGCCGGGTATCGCCAACACCGTGCTGGCCACATTGCCCGACCAATTCCATTGCGGCGCAGATGATGTGCTGCTTACCGGCCTGGCCCTCGCGGTGGGCCGCTGGCGCGATCGCGATACCGCGCTGCTCACCCTGGAAGGCCACGGCCGCTCCGAAACGCTGCTGCCCGGCGCCGATATCGCCCGCACGGTCGGCTGGTTCACCAGCGTCTACCCGGTGGCGGTCGATGTGACCGGCATCGATCTCGACGACGCGTTCGCCGGTGGCGTCGCGGCGGGCACGGCGATCAAGACGGTCAAGGAACAGCTGCGCGCGGTGCCGGATAAGGGCATCGGCTACGGCATGCTGCGCTATCAGCATCCGGACTCCGCCGCCACCCTCGCGGACGCGCCGATCCCCCAAATCAGCTTCAACTATCTCGGCCGTGCGCTCACCGGCGGGCACGCGGGAGCGTGGCTGCCACAGCGTTTCGCGGCGACGCACAACCAGTCGGCACCGCTGGCCGCGGTCGTCGATATCAATGCCGTACTCACCGACGCTGGTCTGGAGGTCACCTGGGCCTACGCCTCGCGGCTGCTCGACGAGGCGGATGTCGGTCAACTCGCCGAGCTGTGGTCACAGGCGCTGCGGGCGCTGGCGGCGCACGCCGGCGCGCCGGGCGCGGGCGGGCGCACCCCATCCGACTTCGAACTGGTCCCGGTGCGGCAACAGCAGATCGAGAGCTGGGAACGCACCTACCCGAATCTCGTCGACGTGTGGCCGCTTTCGCCACTGCAGTACGGTCTGCTCTTCCACACGCTCTACGACACCGACACCTCCGACGACTACACGATCCAATCCATACTCACCCTGGCGGGCACCGTCGATTCCGCCCGCCTGCGCAATGCGGCACAGGCCTTGCTGGAACGGCACGAGAACCTGCGCGTGGCCTTCGCCGAAACCGACGACGGTCCGCGCCAGCTCGTCGTCGCCGATGCCGAAATCCGCTGGCACGATATCGATCTCACCGACATCGCCGACGTGGACGAACGCGGCCGCGAAGTCGACCGCCGCATCGCCCTCGATGCCCGCACCCGATTCGAACTCGACCGCCCACCGCTGATCCGCTTCACTCTCATCCGCACCGGGGCCGATATCTATCGGCTGGTCATGACCAACCACCATCTGGTACTGGACGGCTGGTCGACGCCGCTGCTGGTGCGCGAGCTGCTGACGCTCTACGTCACGAGGGGCGACACCTCCGCACTGCCGCCCGCGCATTCCTACCGGGAGTTCCTGAAGTGGCTCGATGAGCAGGACGGCGAGGCCTCGCTGGCGGCGTGGACACAATCGCTGGCCGGCGTGGATACGCCGACGCGTGCGGTCCCGACGCTGGCCGGGATCGAATCGACCGAGGCCGGAATGATCACTCACGACCTGCCTCGCGCCACGGTCGAGCGGCTGGAGACCACCGCACGCGAATCCGGCGCCACGGTGAATACGATGGTGCAGGCCGCATGGGCCATGCTGCTCGCCATGTCGACCGGGCGCACGGATGTGGTGTTCGGCGGCACCGTATCCGGTCGGCCACCGGAGCTGCCCGGTGTCGAAGAGATGGTCGGACTGTTCATCAATACGCTCCCGGTACGGGTCCAGCTCGATCCCGCGGAGAAGGTCGCCGACCTACTGACCCGCGTCCAGGCCGAGCAGGCGCGCCTGCTGGACCACCAGCATGTGGGGCTGGCCGCCATCCACCGTGCCGTCGGTCTCGCCGAACTCTTCGACACGCTCACCGTATTCGAGTCATATCCGATCGACCGGGAGGCGCTGTCGCAGGCGCTCGATATCGCGGGTATGCGGGTGCTCGATATCGAGGGCACCGACGCGACACCCTATCCGTTGGGCCTCATGGTCATTCCGGTGCACGGCGAAGGCGGGCACGACACGCTACGCATCAGCCTGAAATTCATGGCCGACCAGCTCGATCTCACGGCGGCACAACCACTGCTGGATCGCTTCATCCGGCTACTGAGCCAACTCGCCGACAACCCGCATGCCCTGGTCTCCCAATTGCGATACTGCGACGATGCCGAACTGGCTACTCTGGTGCCGGTGCGCGGCGCGGAATCGGTTCCGCCGCAGACACTTCCAGACATCCTGTCGGCGGGCGCGCGGATCGATCCCGATGCCATCGCGATCACCGCGGGCGATCTAGCCATGAGCTATGGCGAGCTCGACGCCTGGTCCAACCGCTTCGCCCGGGTACTGCTCGGCCGCGGTGTCGGTCGGGAGGTCTTCGTCATACTCGCACTCACTCGATCACTGGAATCCGTGGTGGCCGTCTGGGCGCTCGCCAAGTCGGGTGCGGCCTTCCTGCCGCTGGATCCGAGCTACCCGGTGGAGCGCATCGAGCACATGCTCACCGATTCGAAGGCGCCGATCGGAGTTACCGTCACGGCGACCGGTGAAACACTGCCCGGCAGCATCGACTGGCTGCTGCTCGACGACCTGAACACGATTCGACGGGTCATGCTCGTCTCCGACGCGCCCATCACCGACGAAGAGCGCGGCGGCCCCATCAATATCGACCAGACCGCCTACCTGATCTACACCTCGGGCTCCACCGGTAAGCCCAAGGCGGTCCTGGTCAGCCACCGTGGCCTCACGAATATGGCCACCGCACAACGAGAGGCCCTCGAACTCGATCCCTCGATCAGTTCGCTACAGGTCGCTTCGCCGAGTTTCGACGCATCGGTCATGGAGCTGCTGATGGCGCATTCGACGGGTGGCCGCCTGGTGGTCGCGCCACCGGATGTCTACGGCGGCGGCGATCTCGAACATTTGCTGCGCACCGAGCGGATCACCCATGCCGTGATCACGCCGTCAGCGCTCGCCACCATGGAACCGACCGATCTGGCCGACCTGCGGGTGCTCGGGGTCGGCGGCGAGGCCGCCGCACCCGAACTGATCGACCGGTGGGCGGTCGGGCGGCGGATGGTGAATCTGTACGGCCCCACCGAATTCAGCGTGTGTGCGACCAGCCCGGCCGAACTGCTGCCGGGGAAACCGATCACCATCGGCGGTCCGATCCGCGGCGCGTCGAGTCTGGTGCTCGATACCTGGCTGCGCCCGGTACCGGTGGGCATCGCGGGTGAGCTGTATCTGGCCGGTCCGGCGCTGGCACGAGGTTACTTCAATCGATTCGAGATGACCGCGGCACGCTTCATCGCGAATCCGTATGGCGCGGCCGGGGAAAGGATGTATCGAACCGGCGATATGGTCCGATGGGTCATCGGAGCCGAGGACGCGCTCGAACTGGAATACCTGGGCCGCAGCGACTTCCAGGTCAAGATCCGCGGGTTGCGCATCGAACTCGGCGAGATCGATGCCGTGCTCTCCCGTGACGAACAGGTCGAATACGCGGTGACCATCGGCCAACCGGGACCGGCTGGCGCGACCGTGCTGGTCTCCTATGTGCTGCCCGCCAGCGGCACCGAATTGGACGCTGAGCGGCTGCGGGACCAGGTGGCGGCCGAACTGCCCGGCTATATGGTCCCCAGCCATCTCGTCGTGCTCGACGAGATCCCGCTCACCCCGGTCGGCAAGCTGGATCGCAAAGCCCTTCCGGTGCCGGACTTCTCGGTCACCCAACGGCCGTATCTCGCCCCGCGCACACCCGTCGAACAGGCCGTTGCCGAGGTATTCGGCACTGTACTCGGCAGTGAACAGGTGGGCGTCGACCAGTCGTTCTTCGAACTCGGCGGGAACTCGCTCAGCGCCACCAAAGTTGTCGCACGGATCAATTCGACTCTCGGCTCGACCATCGCGCTGCGCGATCTGTTCGACGCGCCGACCGTCGCGCAACTGTCGGCGCGGGTGATCCCGGCCACCGATGGCAAACCGGGCCGTTTCGTCCTCGCACCACGGATCAGGCCGGACCGAATTCCCTTGTCCCCGGCCCAGCAACGCATGTGGGTGCTCAATCGGCTGGATCCGACCTCATCGGCGTACAACATCGCGGTCGCGCTGCGGCTCACCGGCCACCTGGATATCGACGCGATGCGCCGGGCGATGGCCGATGTGATCGGCAGGCACGAGAGTTTGCGCACGCTGTATCCCGTCGACGCCGAGGGACCACGTCAGGTGGTCGTCGGCGTGAAGATGGCCGCGCCGCCCATGCCAGTGCTCGACAGCGAAGACGGCGCGCCGCTGCGCGCTCGGATCAATGAGCTGGCCGGTACCGGATTCGATCTCGTTACCGAGCCGCCGGTGCGGGCCGGGCTGTTCCGGATCGTGGATCCGGTCGCTGCCGCATCGAATTATGCCGCCGGCGATGTGCCGGAGGCGGCGGAGCACTCCTGCGGCAGCGCACCGATCAGCTCGAGCCCGTCCGCCGGCGTCCCGCCGGTGTCATCGGGCCCCTCCTCGGGCCTGGCTTTGGTTTCCTCGAGCTACACCGCGACGGATGTCTCGGTCTTGGATTCCAGCGGTGACGTACCGGCCGATGTGCACGTCGTCGTGCTCGTCGTACACCACATCAGCGCCGATGGCGCATCGATGGCGCCGCTGGCGACCGATCTGGTCGCCGCTTACTCCGCGCGGGCCAGCGGGGCCGAGACCGCCAGGGGGCCGCTGACGGTGCAATACGCCGACTTCGCCCTCTGGCATCGGGAACTGCTCGGCAGCGAGACGGATCCGCAATCGCTGGCGACACGACAGATCCGGTATTGGACCGACACCCTCGCCGGTGCCCCGGAGCTGCTGGAGCTGCCCGCGGACCGCCCGCGCCCCGCCGTGCAATCGATGCGCAGTGCCGATCTCGGTTTCACCCTCGACGCGCCATTGCACCGTGCCATTATCGAATTCGCGGCCGCGAACAACGTCAGCGTATTCATGGTCGTACACGCCGCGCTCGCGGTACTGCTCGCGCGGCTCGGCGGTACCGATGACGTGGTGATCGGAACGCCGGTCGCCGGTCGCGGTGCAGAGGCACTCGACGAACTCGTCGGCATGTTCGTCAATACGCTCGCGCTGCGCACCCCGGTCGATCCGGGGACTGGGTTCCGCCAGTTCCTCGCCACCGTGCGGGCCGCGGATCTGGATGCGTTCGGCAATACCGATGTGCCCTTCGAGCGACTGGTCCAGGTACTCAACCCCACCCGATCGACCGCACACCACCCGATATTCCAGGTCTCGTTGTCACTGCAGAACTTCGTCGAACCGGTCCTGGAACTTCCCGGATTGCGATTCGAGGTAGAGGATTTCGACCGAGCAGCTTCACAGTTCGACCTGACGCTCGATTTGCGCGAGCGCTTCGGCGTCGATGGCCCGGACGGTGTCGAGGGTGTAGTGACCTATGCGACAGATCTTTTCGATGCGAGCACGATCGCGACCTTCGCCGCGCGGTGGCGTCGTGTACTCGCCGCGGTCGTCTCGGATATCGATGTGCGTCTCGCCGATATCGATATCCTCGGCGAATCCGAACGCACACAGCTTGTTCCGGTGCGTGGTCCGCAGTCCGCGGGGACGACGACACTGGCCGAGGCCCTCACCGCATCCGCCACGTCGTACCCGGACCACCCCGCAGTAGTCGCCGACGGTCGAACGACGACCTACCGAGAGCTCGACGTGCGGTCGAATCAGCTGTCCCGGCTCCTCCTCGAAGCGGACATCGGACCGGAAACCGTAGTGGCGCTCGGGCTCCCGCGCTCTGCCGAACTGCTGACCGGCATGTGGGCCGCCGCGAAGGTCGGCGCGGCCTTCCTGCCGGTCGATCCGAAACATCCCGTGGACCGCATCGATCACATGCTTACCGATTCCGGTGCGCGGATCGGGATCACCCTCTGCGCCTATCGGCCGCTGCTGCCCGACAGCACCGAATGGCTCGTCCTCGACGACATCGCATTCAGCGCACGCCGGCAGGCGGCGAGTGCTGCTGCCCTGCCGCCGAATTCGATCCATCCCGACAATCCGGCCTGGATGATCTACACCTCGGGGTCGACCGGTACACCGAAGGGCGTCTCCGTCTCACATCGTGGCCTCGCCGATCTCATTGCCGCACAACGAGAATCGCTCGGCGTCGACGCGAACTCCCGGATATTGCAGGTGGCCTCACCGAGTTTCGACGCATCGGTGTTCGAGGCGTTGATGGCATTCGGGTCCGGTGGCGCGTCGGTTGTCGCACCGCCGGAGGTCTTCGGCGGCAGCGCACTCGCCGAACTGATCGCCGCCGAACAGGTCACGCATATGGTGATCACGCCATCGGCCTTGGCCACGATCGATCCCGCCGAGGTTTCGAGTGTGCGGGTGCTCGCGGTGGCGGGCGAGGCGGTCGGTGCCGAACTCGTCGAGCGCTGGTGCACCGACCGGACCATGGTGAACCTGTACGGTCCGACCGAATTCACCATCTGGGCGACGGGTTCGGCACCACTGGTCGCGGATACGCCGGTCACCATCGGTGCGCCCATTCGCGGGGCCGCCGTATTGGTCCTCGACGATCGGCTGCGCCCGGTGCCCATCGGTGTCGCGGGCGAGCTATACCTCACCGGGCCCGCATTGGCCCGCTGCTATCACGCTCGGCCGAGCCTGACCGCGTCGCGGTTCATCGCCAATCCCTTCGGCGAGCCCGGCGAACTCATGTACCGCACCGGCGACCTGGTGCGCTGGACCCGTACCACGGGCCAGGCTCTGATGCTGGAGTACATCGGCCGCACCGACTTCCAGGTCAAGGTGCGCGGCCAGCGCATCGAACTGGGTGAGATCGACGCGGTGCTCGGCCGCGCGGCAGGCGTCGATTTCGCCGTGACGCTCGGCGTCCCCGGCCCCACCGGATCGACCGCGCTGGCGGCCTATCTCGTGCGCAAGCCCGGTGTCGAACTCGATATCGCGCAGGTACGCGCGGTCGCCGCCGACGCCCTGCCCGCGTATATGGTGCCCGCCGCCTTCGTCATCCTGGATGCCATCCCGCTCAACGCCGTCGGTAAACTCGACCGAAAAGCCCTGCCGGAACCCGAATTCGTCGTCGAGGAGACCGAATACCGCGCCCCCTCGACCGCGACCGAGCAGTCCTGGCACATATCTACGCCGAACTCCTCGACCGCGACAAGGTCGGCGTCGATGATTCGTTCTTCGCGCTCGGTGGCGACAGCATCCTCGCGATCCAGCTGGTATCCCGTGCGAAGCTGCGCGGCATCCAGTGCACGCCACTGCAGCTTTTCGAACATCGCACCGTGGCCGCGCTGGCTGCCGCCGTCGACGCCGCCCACGGGGTCGTCCCGCTCGATGAACTGCCCGGCGGTGGTATCGGTGAACTGCCGCTGCCCCCGAATATCCGCGCGATGGTCGAGCGCGGCGCTAACTTCGATCGCCGCGCGCGGGCCGCGGTGTTGGAACTTCCGGTCGGTATCGAACGCCGCCAACTGGTCGCCACCGTTGCCGCCGTGGTCGACCGGCAAGACATGCTGCGCTCGCGGCTGTGGCAGACCGAGGACGGGTGGCAGCTACGGGTCGACGAGCCCGGATCGGTCGATGTCGACGCGCTGGTCCACCGCATCGAATTCGATGCCGCCGCCGACTCGCTCGATCTGCGCGAATACGCGGTAGCCGAATTGGATGCCGCGGCGGACCGGCTTCGTCCATCGAATGGCATTGTGCTGCAATGTGTCTGGTTCGACCCGGTCGGCAACGCGGGAGCCAGGACGAGATCTGGCCGATTGCTGGTGTTGGTGCACGCGATCGCCATCGACACCCCGTCGTTGCGAATTCTGGTGCAGGACTTGATCTCCGCATGGGCGCAGGTGTCGGTCGGGAATACGCCGGTACTGGCCGAGACCGGCACGTCTATGCGCCGGTGGTCGTACGCCCTCGTCGATGACGCGCATACCGACCGCCGTATCGCCGAACTCGACTATTGGCGCCGCGTGCTCACCGGTCCCGATCCGCTGGTCGGCTCCCGCGAACTCGATCCGGCGATCGATCAGGCGCACACATTGCGCACGGTCGAACTCGAGGCCTCCGAGCAAGTAACCGACGCGCTGCTCACTACCCTGCCTCGGCTACTGCGCAGCACCGGCACCGATACCTTGCTCGCCACGCTGGCGCTGGCGCTGAATCGCTGGCGAGCACGCCACGATGTCGACGAACCGACGGCCGTGCTGCGCCTGACGGCCGATGGTCGAGCGGGGCAGGCGATCGCGGGCGCTGACCTGAGTCGGACTCTGGGCTGGATCACCCCGACCTATCCGGTGCGGCTGGATCTGACCGAGATCGATATCGATGACGCCTGCGCAGGCGGCGTCGCCATGGGTGCGGCCATGCGCGCGGTCAAACATCAGCTGCTCGCCGTGCCGGACCAGGGCATCGGATTCGGTGCCCTGCACTACCTCAATGACGCTGTGGCACAACAACTTCCGACCAAGCTACCGGGCCGAATCGGCTTCGAATATTGGGGTCGGCGCGCGGCCGGCGATATTCCGGCCGGACTCGAAGGGCTCGGCTGGTCGCCCACCGACGAATTCGGTGAGCTACACGCCGACGAGCACCCCGATGTCCCGGTCACAGCCGCGATCGATGTGACAGCGGTCGTCATCGACGATCGGTTGCACGCGAATCTCCACTTCCCCGAAACACTCCTGGACCGCGCCGAGGTCGCCGAACTCGCGGCCCTGTGGTCCGATGTGCTCACCGCGGCAGCCCATTTCGCGCAGACCCCAGCAGGGCAGCAGGCCGCCGCGGACGAAACTGCCGCTTTGGCGGCGCAGGCAGCCGCACGCGAAACCGCCACCGCGCCAGCCGGACTCGGCCTCGACGTGCTGCTGCCGATCCGGCTCGGCGGCACCGATCCGGCCTTGTTCTGCATCCACTCCTCCTCCGGAATGTCGTGGAGCTACCTGGGATTCGCGGAGCGGCTGCGGCCGGGCCGCCCGATCTACGGCCTGCAAGCACCGGATCTCGGTGGCGAACCGTCGACGCACTCCATCGAGGAGTCCGCCGACCGCTACATTCGCGAAATCCGCGCCGTCCAACCGAGCGGGCCGTACCACCTGCTCGGCTGGTCCTTCGGCGGTCTCATCGCCCATGCGATGGCGGCGAAACTGCAGGCGGCGGGCGAAACCGTCGGCGTCGTCGCGCTATTGGACTCCGACCACGCCGATATCGACGGCGACACCATCGAACGGCTCTCGGCGGGCGCGTTCGTCAATACCTTCGGCTCGATCTTCGGCATCGACGACGTCCCCGCCGAGGCGACCGCCCGGGAAGCGGCCGACCTCATCAAGGCCCGGCTGGGAATGGAGGTCATCGATGCCGAGATCATCGAGCGAATGGCCAATTCCTACAACGCGTCCGCGCGCACCCGTACCGGATACCGCCGTCCGGTCTACGACGGCGACCTGCTCTATTTCAGCGCCACCGTCGATACCTCCGATATGGTCGGCCCCGACGGTTGGCGTCCCTACGCCACCGGCCGCGTCATCAACCACGATATCGACGTCACCCACAATGAACTGACCTCGCCACAAGCGCTCGCGATCATCGCACGCGTTCTCGACGACCAATTGACCGCCACCATCACCGAGTGAACTCCATATGCGAAGCAACCGGATTGTCAGCGATCGCCGAGAATTCGGATCAGTGCCACGTATTGTTTGCTACGACCGCCTGGCGTCATTCGACGCCCACCGTGATCTGAAGAACTGAAATACCAGGATCACGGGCAGGATAAATGCCTTGAAGACCAGGAAATAGGTGCCCCCTTCGAAGACAAAGGCCAGGTAGAAGCCGTATCCGAAGAACAGTACGCCGACGATGGCGTCGAATGCGCGCATACCCGCGCTCTGCGTCTTGAAGTAACTCATGGCGATCAACGCGATTCCGCTGACCAGCAGTAGAATCACATACCACGAGAACAACGGGTCGGCACTGAAATCCAGGTTCATGGATATCCCCAATCATGTACGGAAACAACAGAGTTGGGCGATACCCCCGATGAGAACCCCCCGGACTGCGATGAAGAATGCCATAGCCGACGAATCCACGCAAACGACAGGCGCGGCACCACTCACAGTGCACGCACAGCTGAGAAGTCACAGAACACCCGGTCCGACAGCGACAGCGGGACGCCACCTGGCCACAGTGGACCGGGCGGACCACCCCCGCGAATGAAGTGCGCCGAGGACCAGGCCCCCGACCCGTACCCAACGGATCGGGGGCATAGCGAAATCTATTGCGCTACTTTGGATCCGAGCTGGCGCGCCAGCGCCCAGATGATCAACACATCGATGGCGATGATCACCAGCGACCAGAACGGATACATCGGCGCGAACAGGAAGTTGTCCATCAGGCTGATCGAGGCCATCACGATACCCGCCCAATAACCCCAGGTCCGTCCGGTCACGATGCCGATGCCCGCGGTAATGATCAGCACCGCGATCACCAGGTGGACCCATCCCCACACCGAGACGTTCACCTGGAAGACCTGATCTTCGGTCAATACGAAGAAGTCGCGCTTCGCGATCGCGGCGATGGCGGCGAGCAGATGCAGTATGCCGTTGATCAGAATCAATACGCCCGCGAAGATCGTCATGTCATTGAGCGCGGGTCCGGTCCTGGTCGGGCCGAGACTGGTCATAACACACACTCCTTCCGAAACGCGTGGTAATCGACGGCCACAACGTAACCCTCGACGCGCCCGAAATGCCGCAGCGCGGCGGCGGGTCACTGACTGAGACTGATCTCCGGTTCACGATCGGCCACGGGCCGCGGCCGGGCCAGCGCGCTCGGCCACCAGATCCGGTCGCCGATATCCAGCGTCAAAGCGGTGACCAGGATCGAACGCACGATCACGGTGTCGAGCAGCACGCCGACGGCGATGACAATTCCCATTTCGGCGAAGGTCACCACCGGCATGGTCGCGAATACCGCGAATGTGCCCGCGAGGACGAGTCCGGCCGAAGTGATCACCCCGCCCGTCGCGGCCAAACCGATGAGCGAGCCCGCCTTGGTGCGATGCTTGATCGTTTCCTCGCGCACCCGCGACATCAGGAAGATGTTGTAGTCGATACCCAGTGCCACCAGGAAGACGAAGGTCAGCAGTGGCAGTCCGGCGTCGGCACCCTTGAAACCGGCCAGATCGAAGATCCAACGACTCAGCCCGAGCGCGGCGAAATAGGACAGCACCACCGTCGCCGTGAGCAGAAGCGGCGCGACCACCGCGCGCAGCAGCACCGTCAGGATCACCATCACAATGGCGAGCACCACCGGCACGATGACCCGATTGTCGTGTGCCACAGCGCGTTTGATGTCCAGCACAACAGCCGTCTGCCCACCGACCCGGGCCGATGGATCCACCTCGTGCACTGCCGCGCGGACCCGATCGATGGTGACCTCGGCCGCCCGACTGTCCGGCGGATCGGTGAGCGTGCCCTCCATATAGGCCAGATCATCTTTGACGATCGGTCGCGACGGCGCCGTGATTCCGGGCGTCGATCCCAGGGCGGTGGCGACCGCGTCGACGCGTGCGGATGCGGCGACGATCATTACCGGCTGACCGGTGCCCGCCTCGAAATGCCTTTGCAGCACCTCGGTTCCGGTGACCGCGGCCGATGAGCCGACGAACGCGTCCTTATTCGCGATGCCCTCGGCTTGCAGCCCGCCGGCACCGAGCGCGAGTGCGCCCAGTGCCAGTGCGGTGCCGATCCAGACCGTGCGCGGCCGCCGGGCAATGGCGAAGCCGACGCGCGCCCAGATGCCGGATTCGGTCTCGTTGACGGTGCCGAAGTTCGGATGCCGCGGCCAGAAGATCCACCGTCCGACGATCACGAGCAGCGCGGGTAGCAGCGTCAACATTGCCGCCAGCGCCACCGTGATGCCGATGGCGCACACCGGCCCGGTGCCCTTGGTGGAATTCATCTCCGCCACCAGCAGCGCCAACATCGAGACGATCACGGTGGAACCGCTGGCCAGTACCGCCGGTCCGGCGCGATGCAACGCGACCGCCATCGCCTCGTGTTTATCGGGATGGCGACGCAGTTCCTCGCGATAGCGCGCAACCAGCAGCAGCGCATAGTCGGTGCCGGCACCGAAGACCAGGACGGTAAGGACGGCCTGGCTCTGCGCGTTGACAGTCAGGCCCATCCTGGTCACGCCGAAAACCGCGGCCTGCGATATCACCAGCGCGAAAGCAACGGCGACCAACGGCAGCGCCCACAGCATCGGGCCGTAGGTGATCAGCAGAATGACGATGACGACCGCGGCGGCCGAGTAGAGCAGCAGACCGTCGATGGTCTTGAACACCGCACCGAGTTCGGCCGCGTACCCGGCTGGTCCGGTGGCATAGAAGGACAATCCGTCGGGTCGGTCCCCGGCCGCGTCATCGATAGCGTCGACCACATTCGTCAGGCGGTTCCAGCCCTCGGATCCCATCGAGATCGGCACCAGAATTTCGAGGGCCTGACCATCGCCGGACTGAATCGGGCCGAACACCTTGTCGGACACCACATGTTCGACCTGCCGGAACCGACTGGCATCGGCCCCGACCGCGAGCCGATCGGCCTCGGTGATCCCGTCGCGGCGCTCGTACACCAGCACCACCGGAACCTGGTCGCTATTGCCGAATTTCTCGGCCAGCTTGAAGGCCTGCGTGGATTCGGCACTGTCCGGCAGCCAGGTGAGGTTGTCGTTCTTCTGTGCGCCGGTGAGCTTTCCGGCGAAGGCGCCGAGTGCCAACAGCGCGATGATCCAGACGCCGAGCACCGCCCATTTGCTGCGACGGCCACTCGGCACCCGCGAGAGCCGGCCGAGCAGGTCGGACATATCCGGATCGGTTGGTGCCGACATCGGGATCCCCTCGGTCGCCGCCACACACTCGGACCGATGCTACTGCGGGCTCCGGTATCCGCGAGTGAAAATGTGACACTGCGCCCACTTCGGTGCAGCCGACCGGGCCCGGCGCACCATCGGTTGCCGCCGAGCGATTGCAGCTATCTCGGTGCCGACACCTGAACCACGCACCGGGCCCGCGACCGGCCGGCTCGCAAACTGCGGGCGACCGCGATGGCAGCGGCGGCATCGATGCACGGATTTCGCGGCGCGTGCCGCACAATGGGTGCCGCACGCGGTGGTCACCGGCGCACCTGCGCCATCACGAAATACACCGCTGTGACACAAGGTGTTGTGCTGCATGGAGTTGTCGCCCCCAAGGAGTAGTGTTCTGGGTGAAGCAATTCCGCCACGGCAGCGTGCTCGGGAAGGGTGTGGAGGCAGGATGAAACTGATCGATCGGGTCTCGTCAATCGTGATGGAAAGGCGGAACCATGTCTCCTGAGCCGCGTGCAACTAAGGCGATCGATCGGGTCTCGGCGATCAACTGGAATCGGGTGCCCGACGAGAAGGATGCCGAGGTCTGGGATCGTCTGACCGGCAACTTCTGGCTGCCCGAGAAGGTGCCGGTGTCCAACGACATCCCGTCGTGGAACACCCTCACCGCCGATGAAAAGCAATTGACCATGCGGGTGTTCACCGGCCTGACGCTGCTGGACACGATCCAGGGCACGGTCGGCGCGGTGAGCCTGATCCCGGACGCCGCGACGCCGCACGAGGAGGCGGTGCTCACCAATATCGCTTTCATGGAGTCGGTACACGCCAAGAGCTACAGTTCGATCTTCTCTACGCTGTGCTCCACCCGCGAGATCGATGACGCGTTCCGCTGGTCGGAGGAGAACCGAAACCTGCAGCGCAAGGCCGAGATCGTACTGGAGTATTACCGTGGCGACGATCCGCTCCAGCGCAAGGTGGCCTCCACCCTGCTGGAGAGCTTCCTGTTCTACTCCGGCTTCTACCTGCCGATGTACTGGTCTTCGCGGGCCAAGCTAACCAACACCGCCGACCTGATCCGCCTGATCATCCGCGATGAGGCGGTGCACGGCTACTACATCGGCTACAAGTACCAGAAGGGCCTGGAACTGCTCGGTCAGGCCGAGCGCGACGACCTCAAGAACTACGCCTTCGAACTGCTGTTCGAGCTATATGACAACGAGGTCGAATACACCCAGGATCTCTACGACGAGGTCGGCCTCACCGAGGACGTCAAGAAGTTCCTGCGCTACAACGCCAACAAGGCGCTGATGAACCTCGGCTACGAGGGCCTGTTCCCCAAGGACGAAACCGAAGTCAACCCCGCCATCCTTTCGGCACTGTCCCCGAATGCCGACGAGAACCACGACTTCTTCTCCGGCTCCGGCTCCAGTTATGTCATCGGTAAGGCCGTCAATACCGAAGACGAAGACTGGGAGTTCTGAGACTTCCTCGATCTCACGCTGACTCGAACTTGGCAAGAGTTCGAGTCAGCTGGGCTCAGATGCCGAGGACCAGTTTGGCGGTGGTGAAGTAGATGATGAGGCCGGTGGCATCGACCAGGGTCGTGACCATCGGGGCCGAGACGACCGCTGGATCGATACGGAATCGCTTGGCGAGCAATGGCATGGTGCCACCGATGGTGGCGGCCCAGCCGCAGATGATGACCAGGGTGATGCCGACGACCAAGGCGGTCCCCGGATCGACGAACAGCGCGCCGATGGCAGCGCCCGCGGCGGCCAGCATGGTGCCGAGGACCAGGCCGACACGGCATTCGCGCCAGATCACCGTGAACAGGTCCGAGACGCGTACCTCGCCGACGGCGAGTGCGCGCACACATGCGGTCGCTGCCTGGGCACCCGCATTCCCGCCCGCGCCGATGAGCAGCGGAATGAACAGCGCCAGATGCGCCGCCTGCTGCAGGGTGCCCTCGAAGAAATCGGTGACACTGACCGTCAGGGTGGCGGCGAACAGCAACAGCAGCAACCACAGCGCACGGTAACGGGCCAGCTGGAACACCTTGGCCGCCATGTAGTGGCCCTCCCACGGTGCCGAACCCGCCTGCTTGGCGACGTCCTCACTGTCGGCAGCCTCGATGACCTCGACGGCGTCATCGATGGTGAGCAGGCCGACCAGCCGGTCCTCGCTGTCGACGACCGGCAGATTGATGACATTGGTTTCGCGCATCAGCCGCGCCGCATCCTCGGCGGAGTCGGTGGCGCGCACGAATGTCGGTTCGGTGACGACCAGATCCGACACCATGGTGTCGGGAGGGCTCAGTACCAACGCGCGCAGTTCGACAATGCCCGTCAGGCGGCGACCGGAGTCGACAACGGGCAGCGTGTATACCGTTTCGGCATTGCTCCCTTTGATCCGTACCGTCTGCAGTGCGTCGGGCACGCTCAGATTGCGCGGCAGCGCAACGACTTCCGGCGTCATGTACAGCCCGACCGAGCCCTCCGGATAGCCGAGCAGTGCGGCGGTCATCCGGCGCTCGCGAGCGCTCAGTCCGGCCAGCACCTTCTTGGCGACCTTGGCCGGCGCCTCGCGCAGCATCCTGGCGCGGTCGTCGGGATCCATGGCCTCGACCAGATCACGGAAGCTCTGATCGCGCAGACCCTCCAGAATCTGTTGCTGGTCAACGGGTTCGAGCTCCTCGAAAACCGCGAGCGCGAGATCCTTGTCGAGCAGACGGAAGGCGACGCCCGCTTGGACGGCGTCCATGCGCGCGAGTTCGTCCGCTATGACATGCGGCTGCTGGTTGTCGAGCCAGTCGAGTGCGGCGTCGACACGGTGGGTGTCCACGATGTCCTGTAGGGATGCGGACAGCGTCGGACGTGCTTCGGCGAGATGGGTCTGTGACATGGGAGGTCCTCAGCGCACGGCAAGTAAGCGAGTGAATCGAAAAACGAAGTCACACCGCGGGCGCCAACCCCGGGACCGACTACTTCAAGACGGCTTACGAAGGGGCAGCGCCGCGCGGCCTTCGACTGGGAGGTTCGCTGCGCATCGCAACCCCACCTCCTCAATGCCGCCACAGGGCCGCCACCACTGCGGAATTATCGAATGCGCCGCCCGATCGGGCGGACCGCACAGCTTCCGGTTGAAGAATACATGCGCTGACGCGGGTATTCACACTCGAACCACGGTGAGATCGACGATATCTCGCTCGGCTACGAGCCGACCTACATCCGGTGTCCTGGTGTCAAGGTCGCCCCGACGGCGACCTCGACATCGGTCCAGGCTTCGAACTCCTCGGCACTCGGCGGTGATGCCAGCGCCTGCTCGATTCCCCCGGACAGAAATACGGTATCCGCGGCACCCGCCGCGAAGGCCGCCCCCTGAATGACCCGGCCGAAGTCGATGCCGAGTCGATGTTGTCCATCTCTGTTCATCGAACTTCAGCATGCCCCGGACCGCGCCTGCCCGCCAGCGGGTTTCCCCGGCGGCAAATGATTCGACGCAGGCCGAGCCGAACTCTGCGCCGATCACGGAAGGCCTGCGAAGATCGTTGCGGCTGAGACTCACCCACCCCGCCGACGGCGCAGGCTGCCATCGCCTAGGTTCGGTGTACACACATGTAAGGAGAGATCTGTGCGCTTTGGCATCTTCATTCCGCAGGGGTGGCGGCTGGATTTGGTCGATATCGACCCGGCGGCGCAGTGGGGGGTGATGCGCGATCTCGCCCAGCGGGCGGATGCCGCGGATACCTGGGAGTCGCTCTGGGTCTACGACCACTTCCACACGGTGCCGGTACCGACCGAGGAGGCGACACATGAGGCGTGGACACTGATGTCGGCATTCGCGGCCACCACATCGCGAATTCGGCTGGGTCAGATGTGTACCGCGATCAGCTACCGCAACCCGGTCTATCTGGCCAAGGTCGCCGCGACGACCGATCTGATTTCCGGCGGCCGAGTCGAGATGGGCATCGGCGGCGGCTGGTACGAACATGAGTGGCGCGCTTACGGTTACGGATTCCCGTCGCCGGGTGAGCGGCTCGGGCGGCTCGACGAGGGCGTGCAGATCTTCCGCCAGGCCTGGACCGCGGGCCAGGCCACATTGGACGGTAAGCACTACCAAGTCGACGGTGCGATCGTGCGGCCACTTCCATTGCAGGAGGGCGGTATTCCGATCTGGGTCGCGGGCGGCGGCGAGAAGAAGACGCTGCGTATCGCGGCAAAGTACGCCCAATACACCAACTTCAGCGGCGCGCCCGAGGAATTCACCCACAAGTCCGAAATCCTGCGCGCGCACTGCGCCGATGTCGGCACCGATTTCGACGCCATCGTGCGCTCCTCGAATTTCAACGCCGTCATCGGATCCACCGAAGCCGAAGTCGAACAACGCCTTTCGGCCCTGCAGGCCCGCTTGGCGACCGTAATCAGCGAAGCCGAGGCCAAATCTTTCGTGGACGGCATGCTCCGCCCCTCCGCCGCGGTCGGCACGCCGGAACAGATCGCCGAGCGATTGTCCGCCGTCGGCGACCTGGGACTCGGCTACGCCATCTTCAACTTCCCCGAATCCGCCTATGACACCAGCGGAATCGAGCTGTTCGAACGCGAGATAGCCCCAGCTCTGCGCTGACACCATCGGCTGAAGCGGCGCTCGCCCAACGGCGTGCGCCGCTTTCGGGCACCATACGGCTGGCAGCGACTACAGCATGCAGGACACGCAGCCCTCGACTTCGGTTCCCTCCAAAGCCATTTGGCGCAGACGGATGTAATAAAGGGTTTTGATGCCCTTGCGCCAGGCGTAGATCTGAGCGCGGTTGAGGTCGCGGGTGGTGGCGGTGTCCTTGAAGAAGAGGGTCAGCGACAGGCCCTGGTCCACGTGCTGGGTGGCGGCGGCGTAGGTGTCGATGATCTTCTCGTAGCCGATTTCGTAGGCGTCCTCGTAGAATTCGAGGTTGTCGTTGGTGAGGTAGGGGGCCGGGTAGTAGACGCGGCCGATCTTGCCTTCCTTGCGGATCTCGATCTTCGACGCCACCGGATGGATCGAACTGGTGGAATGGTTGATATAGGAGATCGAGCCGGTCGGCGGCACGGCCTGCAGGTTCTGGTTGTAGATGCCGTGCTCCATGACCGAGGCCTTCAGCTCACGCCAATCGTCCTGGGTCGGAATGTGCACGCCCGCATCGGCGAACAGTTGCGCGACCCGTTCGGTCTTCGGCTCCCAGACCTGATCGGTGTACTTGTCGAAGTACTCACCGGAGGCGTACTTGGATTCGGGGAAGCCGCCGAAGTAGGTGCCGCGCTCCTTCGCGATCAGATTCGAGGCCCGAATCGCGTGGTACACCACGGTATAGAAGTAGATATCGGTGAAGTCGATACCCTCTTCGGACCCGTAGTGCACGCGTTCCCGAGCCAGGTACCCGTGCAGATTCATCTGCCCGAGGCCGATCGCGTGCGATTGGTTGTTGCCCTGCTCGATCGAGGGTACCGAGTAGATATGCGTCTGATCCGATACCGCGGTCAGCGCCCGGATCGCCACCTCGATGGTCCGCGCGAAGTCGGGTGAATCCATCGTCTTGGCGATATTCAACGACCCGAGGTTGCACGAAATGTCCTTGCCCACCTCAGCATAGGACAGATCGTCGTTGAACCGCGACGGCGTCGACACCTGCAGGATCTCCGAGCACAGATTCGAGTGCGTGATCTTGCCCGCGATCGGATTGGCCCGATTCACCGTGTCCTCGAACATGATGTACGGATAACCGGATTCGAACTGCAGCTCGGCAATGGTCTGGAAGAACTCGCGCGCCTTGATCTTCGACTTGCGGATGCGCTTGTCGTCGACCATCTCGTAGTACTTCTCGGTGACACTGATATCGGCGAACGGCACGCCGTAGATGCGCTCCACGTCGTAGGGCGAGAAGAGGTACATATCCTCGTTCTTCTTCGCCAGTTCGAAGGTGATGTCCGGGATCACCACGCCCAGAGACAGCGTCTTGATGCGGATCTTCTCGTCCGCGTTCTCCCGCTTGGTATCCAGGAACCGGTAGATATCCGGGTGGTGCGCGTGCAGATACACAGCGCCCGCGCCCTGCCGCGCGCCGAGCTGGTTGGCGTAGGAGAACGAATCCTCGAGCAGCTTCATGATCGGGATGACACCCGAGCTCTGGTTCTCGATCTTCTTGATCGGCGCACCGTGTTCACGAATATTGGTGAGCAGAAGGGCAACTCCGCCGCCGCGCTTGGACAGCTGCAGCGCCGAGTTGATCGAGCGCCCGATGGACTCCATGTTGTCCTCGATGCGAAGGAGAAAACAGCTGACCGGCTCGCCGCGCTGCTTCTTACCCGAGTTGAGGAAGGTCGGGGTGGCGGGTTGGAAACGGCCGTCGATGATCTCGTCGACCAGCTTGCTCGCGAGCACCTCGTCACCGGCTGCCAGCGTCAGCGCCACCATGCAGACCCTGTCCTCGAACCGCTCCAGGTAGCGCTTACCATCGAAGGTCTTGAGCGTGTAAGAGGTGTAGTACTTGAACGCGCCGAGGAAAGTTGGGAATCGGAACTTCTTGGCGTAGGCCTGTTGGAACAGCGTCTTGATGAACGGGCGGCTGTACTGCTCGAGCACCTCTGCCTCGTAATAGTTCTCCTCGACCAGGTAGTCCAGCTTCTCGTCGAGATTGTGGAAGAAGACGGTGTTCTGGTTGACGTGCTGCAGGAAGTACTGGTGCGCGGCCTCGCGGTCCTTGTCGAACTGGATCTTGCCGTCAGCTCCGTACAGATTCAGCATCGCGTTGAGGGCGTGGTAGTCCATGGCCTCGCCGGTATCGGCGGTACGGACCGGGGCCTGCTCTAAGCGAGCCGTTTTTCCGGTCGGTGCTGTCGTTGCTGTTGCCAAAACAATCCCAATCCCTCGCGGACGCGCTCGACGTCCTCAGCGGTTCCCATGAGTTCGAAGCGATACAGGTAGGGCACCCCGCACTTACGCGAGATCACCTCGCCCGCATAGCAATACGTATCGCCGAAGTTCGTGTTTCCCGCCGCCACGACACCGCGCAGCAGCGCGCGATTATGCGGATCGTTGAGGAACTTGGCGACCTGCCGCGGCACAAAATCCTTATCGGATCTATTTCCCCCCAGTACGTGCCGACCGCCCCCGTAGGTGGGGACGATCAACACGTATGGTTCGTCTACGCGCAGTGAGTCAGCGGTGTGCAGTGGTATGCGAGTCGCCGGGAGACCCAACTTCTCGACAAAGCGGTGCGTATTCTCCGAGGCGCTGGAGAAGTAGACCAGCGCTGTCTCTGTAGACATGGCTACCTCCTCCCCCTTCCATCGGATACACCGGAAAGCTGGATGCGATCAGGCCGCCACGGTCGCCAGCGACTTGATGCGGTCGGGCCGGAAGCCGGACCAGTGGTCTTCACCGGCGACGACGACCGGCGCCTGCAGGTACCCCAGCGCCATGACGTAATCACGCGCATCGTCGTTCTCGGAGATGTCGATGACTTCGTACTCCACCCCGGCCTTGTCGAGCGCCTTGTAGGTGGCATTGCACTGGACGCAAGCGGGCTTGGTGTACACGGTGATGGTCATTGATGTCCCTCTCTCCTATGCCTGATCCATAGCCTGTGATCCATATGCTGATCGTTCGAGCGACCTGTACGCAGTCGCTAGCGGCGCTTGATCCGACGTACGCTGCGCAAACTCCTGGATCCGTCGGAACCGCTGCTCAGCCGCCTGCGACCGAAGCTGGTCTCATCCCGTCTTCCAGTACCGAAGACACTACACCTAGTGGCCGACAGATTCATACAACACGACATGTTGCGAGTCACAAAGATGAAATTCCCAAGCGGTAAGTCCCTGGACGCTCAATTCGCAACCCGACGCAACAGTGGCACAGATCACAATTTCGCACCTTGGCGCCCTTCCAGCAAACCTCCCTCGGCGAGCAAAAAGGCCGCCCCCGGAACTCCACGGATGGAGCTGGGGGCGGCCCTGCTGGCGGAACCCGACGACGCTTAGGCGGACACCAGTTCGCCGGTCGCCTGGACCAGTTCGCGCACGGTCGCGCCGAGCTGAGTCAACGCCTCGGCATCCTCGCGCGGATGCGACTCGGCGAACCGCTCGCCGAATCCGGCGAAGTGCAGGTGGGCGTTCTCGACCACGCGGGCACCCGCGACGCCGAGCGCCTTGACCACATCGCCGTGCGCCCACTTGGCCGCATTCGGACTGACCGAACCGCTGACCACCGCGACCGGTCGATCCTTCAGCGCACCGGTGCCATACGGGCGCGAAGCCCAGTCGATGGCATTATTCAGGACGGCGGGGCTGGTGCCGTTGTATTCAGGTGTCACGAAGAGCAGGCCGTCGGATGCGGCGACCGCGTCACGCAGCGCCTGCGCGGCAGCGGGTACGGAGCCGGGCACGTCGAGATCCTCGTTGTAGAACGGGATATCGGCGAGACCCTCATAGATGGTGATCTCGACACCCTCCGGCGCGGTCTGCGCCGCGGCCTCGGCGAGCCCGCGGTTGATCGATGCGGCGCGAAGGCTGCCGACAAGAGCAAGGATCCGGGTCTGACTCATTACGACTCCTGATGTACTGGATGTGATGCCCAACTTCCGCCTACACTAACCGGACCATGGTCCGATTCCATTCCCGGAAGAACCGCGAGAGACCTGTGAGCTACAGCACATCCATGCCGGACGGAATGATGCCCGAGCGGCCACTGCTCGGCGTCGGCGCGCCCCTGCCCGGAAATCATGAACGCGCCGATGCCGCGCGCAACCGCCAGCTTCTCCTGGACGCGGCACAGGAAATCGTGCGCGAACAAGGGGTGGACAGCCTGACGATGGACGCGCTCGCCAAGCGGGCCGGGGTCGGCAAGGGCACCGTCTTCCGACGGTTCGGCAGCAGGTCCGGGCTGCTGCGCGCGCTCTTGGACCACGCCGAGCGAAAGTTCCAGGGAGAGTTCATGTTCGGGCCGCCACCGCTGGGGCCGGGCGGGCCCGCGGTGGAGCGACTGGTCGCCTTCGGCCGGGCCCGGCTACTCGATATCGAGGTCGCGGGCGAACTGCATCGGGCCGCGGAAATCGGCGAGGCGAGCGACCGCTATACCAGCCCACCCTACGGACTGCTCCGCGCGCACGTGACGATGCTGCTGCGGCAGGCGCGGATCGACGGCGACGTCGTGCTGGTCGCCGATGGTCTGCTCGGTCTGCTCGGCGCCGCCTTGGTGATGCATCAAATGCATGTCCTCGGCTATGACCGATGTCGGATCGGCGACAACTGGGAGGCATTCGTTCGGCGGGTTGTCGCCTCCGGGCGGCCAGTAGAGTGATGCGTCATGGGCAACCTGCGTGAACAGATCATCGCCGAATTGGGCGTCCAATCGAATATCGAACCGAAGCTCGAAGTCCGGCACCGGATCGATTTCCTCAAGGACTATCTGAGCGCAAGTCCCGCACGGGGTTTCGTACTCGGCATCAGTGGTGGTCAGGACAGCGCGCTGACCGGACGACTGTGCCAGCTCGCCGTCGAGGAATTGCGTGCCGATGGTGCCGACGCCGCCTTCGTCGCGGTACGACTGCCCTACGGTGTGCAGGCAGATGAGGCCGATGCCCGGATCGCGCTGCGGTTCATCCAGCCCGACCGCTCGGTTGTGGTGAATATCCGCCCCAGCGCCAATGCCGTTGCCGCCGAGGTCGCTTCGGCGCTGAGTTCACCCACCCCGTCGGCTCCGCCGACTGCCATCCCCCAAGGTTCACCCACCCCGTCGGCTCCGCCGACTGCCATCCCCCAGCGCGTCGACAAACTCCGCGATTTCGTGCGCGGCAATATCAAGGCCCGCGAACGCATGGTGACCCAGTACGCCATCGCTGGTCAGGAGAATATGCTCGTCGTCGGCACCGATCACGCGGCCGAGGCGGTCACCGGTTTCTTCACCAAATTCGGTGACGGCGGCGTCGACATCACTCCGCTGACCGGCCTTACCAAACGTCAGGGCGCGGCGCTGCTGCAGGAGCTCGGCGCACCATCGAGCATCTGGTCCAAGGTTCCCACCGCAGATCTCGAGGACGACCGCCCCGCCCTGCCCGACGAGGAGGCGCTCGGCCTGCGCTACAGCGAGATCGATGACTATCTGGAGGGCCAGGACGTCACCCCGGAGGTCGCCCAGAAGCTCGAGACGATCTTCCTGAACACCCGCCACAAGCGCACCGTCCCGGTCACGCCGTTCGACACCTGGTGGCGCTGATCAAACCGGATCCGGGGCCTCCACCAGCCGGCGATGCAGTTCCTTGGTCATCTCGTGGATGGCCCTGGTCAGCTCGGTATTGGTCTTGAGCTCCAACTCCTGCTCGTTGAAGTCGTGATCGGCCTTCATCTGCTGGAACTGCGCCTGCCGGTTCTGGCCGATCATCACGAAGGTGGACAGGAATATCGCCTCCAGGGAGACGACCAGGGTCAAGGTCGGCCACGGACTCTGTTCGGCCCAGATCATCCAGACCGCGAAACCGATGGCATGGATGTAGACGAACTGCATCGACCCCGCGAACTTCGTGATCCAGTCCGCCACCCGTAGTTGCAAACTCTCGCCCCGCACCTCGTGCATTCGCACTACCGCCGGGTGCTGCACACGTACCTGATTCGACAGCTGAGACATATCGACGCGACTCCTGAACCAATCCGGCGAACTGCGTTGGCGCCGATGCTAACCCGGCCGACCATCAGCTTCCCGCCCGCACACCGTCACGCGGAGTCAGCCGCCGGCGAAAGGTGGCAGGACATCGACGCGCGGAGTCAGCGCGACCGATGGGTCACGAGTGAGTTCGTCGCCGATGAGGTAGGCACAGACGGCGAGCATCTTGTCCAGGTCGGGACCGTAGGACTGCGCGAGGCTGGTGCGCAGGTCGGCGACGGTGGCGTCGGCCGGGAAATCCAGCGTCTCCCGGTCCTTGCCGACGGCGTCGGCGATCGCGGCGAAGTAGCGGATCTCAACCACCGATGGCTCCCATCGTGCGTTCCGGCGGGACGAAATCCTCGGCATCGATACCGTGTCCAGCCCATTTGTTCCACATGGCGCCGCGCCAGATGGTGGCGATCGCCTCATCATCGGCACCCGTGCGCAGTGCCTGGCGCACATCGAATTCCTGATCGCTGAACAGGCACGACCGCAGCATGCCGTCGGCGGTGAGCCGGGTCCGATCGCAGGTATCGCAGAATTTGCGGGTCACCGTCGCGATGATGCCGACCGTCGCCGGGCCGCCGTCGACGAGCCATTTCTCCGCCGGGGCCGCGGGATCCGACCGGCCGATCTCGGTCAATGTGAACCGGGTGCCGAGCACGGCGAGCAATTCGGCCGCGGTCACCATATTGGCACGGGCCCATTCGTGATCGGCGTCCAGCGGCATCTCCTCGATGAACCGCAGTTCGCAGCCCTCATCCAGACACCAGCGCAGCAGATCCGGCGCACCAGCGAGGGTCTCAGGCATCAGCACGGCATTGATCTTCATCGGCGCCAGTCCGACATCCCTGGCAGCGCGGATGCCCGCGAAGACCGATTCGAGCCGATCGCGGCGGGTCAGACGGGCGAAGCCGTGCCGATCCACCGTATCCAGCGACACATTCACCCGGCTCAGCCCGGCGGCCGCGAGACCATGGGCACGATGGGCGAGTCCGACGCCATTGGTCGTCATCGACAGCGGAACCTCGGGCACCCGCTCATGGCAGCCCGCGATGATCCGCTCCAGATCGCGGCGCAGCAGCGGCTCGCCGCCGGTGAACCGGACCTCGCGCACCCCCAACTCCCGCACCGCGAGTGTGACCAGTCGCACAATCTCCTCGACGGTCAGCAGCTCGTCTTGCGGTATCGCGGGCAGGCCCTCTTCGGGCATGCAGTAGGTACATCGCAGCGAACACTTCTCGGTGATAGATACGCGTAGATCGCGTGCGGTGCGCCCGAATCTATCAACCAGGTACGGCGTATCGGGCCGTCCGTCGAGTGAGGGCAGCCTGGACCGCACAGCGGGAATCCCCATCTCGACCAGCGTCACAAGTCCATTATGACCGGTCCGCGCGCCGTGCTCGTGGGCGGACCGCACCATCCTGGGCTCTCGAGCGCCGCGTTGAGCGGGTGAGCGTAGGTGGGATCGACAAGCGAACTCGCTTCGGCTCGGCGATTAGGCTGACCCTATGACCTCGCGTGCCGACACCTCCGGTGGCCACCGGCCCAGCCCGCCCGCCACCGCCCGGTCCGTCGACGCCTACCGGGACACCATCGAGGCCCTGCTGCGCCCGCTGGCCGCCCGCGCGGTCGAATCAGTCGCGGTGCCCGTGGCGCTGGGCCGGCAGCTGGCCGACGATATCCACGCGCCGGTGGACCTCCCGGTGTTCCGCAACTCGGCGATGGACGGATACGCGGTGCGCGCCGAATCGGTGGTGGTCACCCCGGTGACACTGCCACTGGTCGGTGTGGTCGCGGCCGGTGCGGCCGGTCGGGCGCCATTGCCGCACGGCGCCGCGTTGAAGGTGATGACCGGTGCCCCGATTCCGCCCGGCGCCGATTGTGTGGTGCCGGTGGAGGATGTGCACAGCGATGACACGACGGTGACCATCGAGCGGGGTCGCACCGCTGGTGAGTTCGTGCGCGAACCGGGCACCGATGTGCACGCCGGCGATCTGCTGGCCCGCGTGGGGACCACGCTGGCACCCCGCCACATCGCCGCACTGGCGGCGGTCGGACTGCCGCATGTGCCGGTATTCCAACCGATTCGGGCGGCCGTCATCACCACCGGTGACGAATTGGTCACCGCCGGAACACCATTGCGCCCCGGCCAGATCTATAACTCCAACGGTATCGCCCTCGCCGCCGCGCTGCGCGCCAACGGTGTCGATGTCGTATCGGTGGAGCATAGTACCGACGCTCCGACGAAATTCCGCGCATTGCTTTCCGCCGCAACGAAATCCGCCGATATCGTCTTCACCTCCGGCGGGGTTTCCAAAGGCGATTTCGAGGTGGTCAAGGAGGTGTTGCAACCGCTAGGAGGCGAATTCGGCTCGGTCGCGGTGCAACCTGGTGGGCCGCAAGGGCTTACCGTCGTCGACGGCGTGCCGGTGCTGAGTTTTCCCGGGAATCCGGTGAGCACCATGGTGTCTTTCGAGGTATTCGCGCGGCCCATGCTGCGCCATATCGCGGGCCTGCCCGAGGTGGAGATCTACGAGGTACCGCTGCGCAATGCGGTGCGCTCCCCCGAGGGACGACGCCAATTTCTGCGCGGACAGCTGGTGCGCGATGACGCCGTCGCGGCCGGATTGCATCGCGGGCCGACGGCCGTCGAGGTCGTCTCGGGACCCGGTTCGCATCTCATCGCGAGCATGGCCTGGGCAGATGTATTGATCGATGTGCCCGCTGAGGTCACCTTGCTGCCGGTCGGCGCACCTGTGCGAGTGTGGTCGCTATGAGTGAGTTGTCCCATGTCGACAGGGAAGGTCGCGCCCGCATGGTCGATGTGAGCGCGAAATCCGACACCACCCGGATCGCGGTCGCGGCCGGTGAACTGCACACCACCGCCGAGGTGGTCGCGCTGGTCCGGGCCGACGATATGCCGAAGGC
This sequence comes from Nocardia citri, assembly GCF_054065835.1. Classification (NCBI taxonomy): domain Bacteria; kingdom Bacillati; phylum Actinomycetota; class Actinomycetes; order Mycobacteriales; family Nocardiaceae; genus Nocardia; species Nocardia citri. Next base: position 9,177 of record NZ_JBSUQM010000038.1, on the reverse strand, counting down.
CGATGTGCTCTCGACCGCGCGAATCGCCGGTATCGCGGGCGCGAAGAAGACCTCGGAACTGATTCCACTGTGCCATCAGCTGGCCTTGTCCTCGGTCACGGTCGAATTCGGCTTCACCGAGGACGCCATCACGATCGAGGCGAGCGCGAAAACCAAGGGCCCCACCGGTGTCGAGATGGAAGCATTGACGGCGGTCGCGGTGGCCGGACTCACGCTGCACGACATGGTCAAGGCGGTCGATCCGGCGGCGACGCTCAACGGCGTGCGGCTGCTCACCAAAGAGGGTGGCAAACACGGACATTGGGTGCGTCCCGTGGCGCAGGCGCCGGTGGACATCCCCACGTTCGCCGACGAACCGGAGTCCCCCACGGAAGACGCTGCGCCGGAACAGATCTCGGATGACAACCAGCGCTCCGCCGTCGTCCTGGTCGCCTCCACCGGAGCCGCGGTCGGCACCCGGGTCGATACCACCGGTCCGGTACTCGCGCAATGGCTTGGCGGACTGGGTTTCTCGGTGCGCGGCCCGCTGATCTACGCCGATGCCGAGATCGATATCGGCCTGGCCGACGCCCTGCGGTTCGAACCGTCGCTGGTAATCAGCACCGGCGGCACCGGCGCCTCGCCCACCGATGCGACCCCCGAGGCGACGCTGGCCGTACTGGACCGTGAATTGCCCGGTGTCGCCGAGGCGATTCGGCAACACGGCACCGCGAAATTCCCCCTCGCCGCACTCAGTCGCGGAGTCGCCGGACTGTCGGGCCGATCGGTCGTGGTGAATCTGCCCGGCTCTCCCGGTGGTGTCAAAGACGGCATGGTGGTGCTCGAGCCGCTGCTGGATCATCTGCTCGCGCAAGTAGCCGGAGGCGGCAACCATGACAACAAGTGAATTCGCGGCCGTACGCCTAGCCGGGATCAGCGCAGAACCCCTCGATCCGGCGGTGGTCGAGGCGACGGTGACCGGGCCGGAGCACGGCGCCGTCGTGGTCTTCACCGGCAAGGTACGCAATCACGATGGCGGACAAGCGGTTTCCGCTCTGGAATATTCGGCGCATCCGGAAGCCGAGCGGTTCCTGCGAAAGTGCTGTGCCGAACTCGCCGAGCGCTCCGGACTTCCGGTCGCCGCCGTGCACCGGATCGGGCAGCTGAGCGTCGGCGATCTCGCGATCGTCGTCGCGGTCGCCGCCCCGCACCGCGCCGAAGCCTTCACCGCCTGTGCGGAATTGGTGGATCGCATCAAACACGAAGTGCCGATCTGGAAGCGCCAGCTCTTCACCGACGGGTTGTCGGAATGGGTCAACGCCTGCGGGTAAAGGCCCACTGCCTGCGCATAACCACGTCGTGAGCTCCCGCAGCTGTTACTTGAAACAACACTGTGACGCGAAATTACTGACGATTCAACAGGACCGGGATAGGTTCTCCCGCACAAAGATACGTCGATCCGCGGTAGGAGGGGCGCATTGGGAACCGATCAGGTACTGCTGCACAGATTCGTCATCTCGCAGCTCACGGATGCGGGACTGGATCGAGATCGGCTGATCCGTGAGACCGGCCTACCCGAGTGGACCATGGTCGGCCAGGACGTCCACCTGCCGAGTCACACCTTCTCACGACTCTGGGAACTGGGCGAACACGGCCTCGGTGATCCGAATGTCGCCTTGCATGTCGCCAGCCGCTACCAGCTCAGCAGCCTCGGCCTGTACGACTATCTGTTCTGCACCGCGCCAACACTCGGTGCGGGCCTGGCCACCTGCGGCCCGTATGTGGCCGCGGTGACCACCAATCACCGCTTCGACCTGGTCGTCGAGAACAACCACGAGGTCACGCTCTATCTGGACATGATCAATGGCGAGGGCCGCGGCCGCGACCTCACCCAGTTGTGGGGGCTGACCGCGGTGCTCAGCCGGGCCCGACGGGTGGTCCGCGAACCGCTCATTCCGCTACAGGTGATGCTGCGGCAACAGGCACCGGCCAAAATAGATACCTTCGTAGCGGTATTCGGTACGACCGCCATCGAATTCGAGGCACCGGTCGATGCCATGACCTTCCACGCCGCCGATATGGAACTGCCGCTGACCACCAGCGATCCAGTGCTTGCGACGGTGCTGCAACCGCTGGCCGATGCCCTCCCACCACCACCGCCCTTGGCGACCGCATGGCCGGATCGCGTGGCCGACGCGCTGGCCGAGGCCCTGGCGGAGGGCTCGGTATCGCTGGATCGGGTGGCCCGCCGACTCGCCACCAGCCCGCGGACGCTGCAGCGTCGGCTGATGGAGGCGGGTACCACCTGGCGGCTGGAATTGGAACGGGCGCGCAATGCGCGCCTCGCGCGTGCGAGCACGAAGGGCACTGCACTGAGCCGAACGCGCCAGGCCGAACTGCTCGGATATTCGGATGTGGGTTCGATGCGACGGGCAGCCCGCAGACGATCCATGACCCAGCTCATGTACCGATCGGAGCAACCGGCCTGATCGGCCGTATCCTCACCGCCGCATCCCGTCCCCGAGGCCCGATCAGACCTTCAGGAAGGTCGCCGCTATCCGCCAGAAGGTCGCATCCTCGATGGCGCGAAAATCCCAGCTGTCGGCAATGTCTCGGGATGCGGCGACAATGGCGGGCACATCGAAATCGTCACGGGTCGCGGTGCCCTTGGCTTCCAACGCGGCGACCACGTACGCGGTGGCACTCTCTCGGGTCTCTGACACGGAACTCTCCAATCGGTCGTACAAACAAATACGGTCGATCACGGTTCTTGGGCCGAACCGACACCGCACGCGCCACGTTCGCTCCGTTTGTGTACAGGCCGCGTGCGGCGGGCAATGCTTCAGTCTTATGTCCGCGCGATCGCCGCGCCAAGTACCGAACGCGCCAGTTTCGAGCAGAACGCGCCAACTTCTCGAGACGTCAGTGCGGGGTATAGCGCCAGATACCGAGCATGGCGTGCGCATCCAGCGGTTCGGCGGCGGTGTGCACGGTATCGTGCAGCCGCGCCAACGCCGCGGCGGCCGGCAGACCCGCACCGATCAGCACCAATCGCGTGGTGCGGGCTTCGCCGCGCGACCAGGTGTCCGGTTCGAAGACGATGTGGCGACCGACCATGTGCAGCACGAACTTCCGGCGTTCGGCCGCGACCCCGAACGCGGCGAAGCCCTTCACGCGAAACAGGCCGGGCGGCGGATCCTCGAGGAATTCGACCAGGCGGCGTGGATCCAATTCCCGGTCGCTGGTGAAGGACACGCTGGTGTAGTCGTCGTGCAGATGGCGGTGCAGCCCGTAGCGACTGCTTGCAGGTCGCTCGAAAAGATCGGCATGGTCGTGGTCGTCGTGGAGCAGTTCGTCGAAGCTCAATTGTTCGGCGACGCGCCGGATTTCCCGCAGCGGTTCGTCGAACAGCAGGCCGGGGTCGATGCGGCCACCGGTGGTCGCGTACACCGGCACCTGCCCGATCAGGTCGGTGATCTCCTGCCGCAGCCCGGCCAGCCGCTCCGGCACTACCCGATCGGCCTTGTTGAGCACCACCAGATCCGCCAACCGCAGGTGAATGGCGAGTTCGGGATGCCGCTCACGACTGTCCGGAAACTGCTCGGCGTCGACCACTTCGACCAAACCGCCGTAGCGGATGCGCGGGTTCTCGCTGCCCACCACCATCCGAATCAGATTGCGCGGTTCGGCCAGCCCACTGGCCTCGACCACGATCACATCGATCTTGGCGCGCGGCTGGGCGAGCCTGGTGAACAGGTCATCGAGGTCGCCGACGTCCACCGCGCAACAGACGCACCCGTTGCCGAGCGAGACCATCGCGTCGACCTGCCCGGCCACCAGCATGGAATCGATATTGACGGCCCCGAAGTCGTTGACCACCACCCCGATCCGCGTGCCCCGGTTATTACGCAGCAGATGATTGAGCAGCGTCGTCTTCCCGGATCCGAGAAACCCGGCAACGATCAGAACAGGAATCCGCTGGGCCACGGGCCGAGTCTATTTGCCGCGCCTGCGGCGCGGCGTGTTCGCGGCCCCGAGTGTCAGCATCGCGGTGCGATTCGATGAGGGGTGGTGGTCGGGCGACTGCGGTTATTTGGTCGGGCCGAGCAGGGTGCTGGCCAGGGTGTATGCCAGGTTGATCAGCTCGGAGGTGAGCACGCTGTTGTCCATACCGAGGGACCTCGCCAACGGCAGCATCATTTGCATGACGGTGCCGACCAGCGCCGGCAGAGTAACCGTCGTGCTCGGGGCGGCTTGGCCCGGCGACAGTTGGGAGCCGGGCGTCTGGGTCGAACCCGGTGATTGCGGGGTGTTGGGCGCGAGTCCGTAGCCCTGTGACCGCGGGGAACCCGCCTGCGGAGTACCGGGCGACTGCCCCGGTGTCTGTGTGCCCGGCGAGCCGGGCATCGGGGCGTATCCCGGTGCCGGTGCATACCCCGTCGGCGGATTCGATGATGCGGGCGCGGTCGGCACCACCGTCCCCGCCGATGGTGCCGAAGTCGGCGCCGCCGCGGGTTCGGGGAGCGCCCGCGGCTGCGGGACGGCCGGAGCCTGCGTCGTCCCGGGAACCTGCGGCGCGTTGGGAGCTTGCAGCGGAGCCGAGGCGGGCCGACCGGCCGCCGACCCGGTCTGCGCCGGAACCGTTCCCGTTGCCTGCTGCGGTGCGCCGAGCAGGAAGCCGACCAGGCCGGTCGTTATGGCCAGCGCATGCTTGACCTGCCCCTCTGGACTCTCCAGCAGTGCGGCGTCCTCGGCATTGGCACCATTGCCCATCTCGACAAATACATCGGGCACGGTGGTCAGTGCCGGACCGGCCACATCGGCGCGCGTCTGCAGCCCGTCCTGTGCGCCCGCGTAGTTCGCGGCCGGGAATCCGGCGTCCAGATACGCGTCGCGCACCGCCGTGGTCGCCGCGAGACCGCGCCCGGATTGGACCTGATCGGCCTTCGAATTCGGGATCGGCAGCTGCGGCACGATCAGGTGGAAGCCGCGGTCCTGCGCTGGTGCGCCATCGGCGTGGATACTGACCGCGACATCGGCGCCGGAGGCATTGGCGGCCTGCGCGCGTTCGTCGATGCAGCCGCCCCATCCGGAGTCGTCCTGGCGACTGAGCACCACCTTGGCACCCAGCCCCTGCAGGGCGGCCCGGACGAGCTCGGCCACCTTCCAGTTGATGGTGTGCTCCGGCACGCCGTTCACCGTGGTCATGCCGGTGGTCTGGCAGTCCTTGGTGCCGCCGCGACCGTCGCTGACTTGCTTCGCCAAGTTCTCGGCGTGGTTGGGCCCCTGATGACCCGGGTCGAGGAATATCGTTTTGCCGACGAGTTTCGTGGACGCGTCCGGCGATGCCGGATCGGCGATCGCGGCCGGGGCCAGCCCCGACAGCGTCACCACCACGGCAGCGGTGACCGCGCCGCAGATACCGGTACCGATGATGCCTGGTTTCACGCGAAATGCCTGGTAGATAGACAAAGCAGCTCCCTAGTCCCGTGATGGTCCGGTGAGCGCTTCCAGCGAATCGACCTAGGCGGTAGCGCTCTCGGTGTTACTGCTGGTGCTGTTGTTACGGGAGAGCATAGCGTCTACTGACACGCGAATCCTAGACTCCGCGTCGCCAGGAACGAGTCCAGTCGACGCACGCATCCACCCAGATCGCGTTCTTCGACCCGCCCGCCCGTGTGCCACCGGAGTAGTTCCGGCCCCGACCACTGTCTCCCCCGTCCGGACCAGGTGCGGCAGGACCACGAGTCAGGCGCGGCGCAACCACCAGAGAAGCGAGACCGGGTCATAGATGGCGGGCTCGAGCCCCCATCGGCGAGCGACGCAACGCCCGCAATGCGTAGTGCACCCGGGTCTTGACCGTGCCGACCGGAATGCCGAAGTCATCGGCCACCTCTTGATAGGCCCGGTCGCGCAGGATCACCTCCACCACCGCGACCCGCTGTGATTCGGGCAGCCGGGCGAGCAGATCGGCGACGAACAGACCGTCGACGAGGCGCTCGGCGAAGTCCGGATCGGCGAGGCGCACATCGCTGAGCTCGGTGATCTCATCCCATCCGGTATCCGCGGGCCGGACCGCACGGGCACGGGCGATATCGACGATGACATTGCGTTCGATGGCGAGCAGCCACGTGCGCACCGTGCCCTTGCGTTGGTCGAACACCGCGCAGGAACGCCAGGCCCGTAGCAATGTCTCCTGCACCGCCTGTTCGGCGAGTCCGGAATCGCCGAGTCCACGCACGGCGCGCCAATGTAGTAGTGCCCGGTCCGCGGCAAGCACGGCGGCCAGCCCATCATCGGTACAGAGCCCAGCACATGCCGTCCCGCAAGTCGACCGCCTGCCCACGACATCGACCACCGGACAAATACCACTCATACAACAGATATCGCGGGAGTGCGCGCTAGTGGAATCACCGTCGGCCACAATCTCGCGATTCCACCGAAATCGACCACCGACTCTGGTAGACGTTGGCCCCGGAGATTCGGGGATCTCCGCAGGTCAACCGCCACTGACGGCAGTGGACGACTCGAGGAGACAGCAGTATGCGTGCAAGCACGCTGGTGATCGCGGGGGCAATGGCGTCCACCGTGACACTGCTGGGCACCGCAACCGCGGCCGCCCAGCCCCACGACACCATCACCGAAGATGGTGTCTATCTGGTCGGCGTCGATATCTTTCCCGGCATCTGGGAGGCCCCCGGTACCCCCGACCCAGCCGTCGGCTGCGACTGGCGGCGGCTGCGCGAGGTCGAAGGCGATAACACCGATCAGCACTACATCATCAATAACGACTTCACCAGGAACAGCCCGGTCCGCGCCGAGATCGCGCCGACCGATGTGGCCTTCAAGACGGTGAACTGCGGCGCCTGGCATATGGTGCCGCCGAGCACGGGCTCATTCGGCGGCTGACTCGATCAGAAGGGATATCGACTCGCGTTCGGTAACCGCTATGGTTCGCAACCATGACGCGGACCAAGATCCTGATCACCGGCGCGAGCGCCGGACTCGGCGCGGCCATGGCGCGGGAATTCGCCGCCAAGGGCCGTGACCTGGCCCTGTGCGCCCGACGCCGGGACGCGCTCACGGCCCTGCGCGACGAACTCACCGCCGCACACCCGGGCATTACCGTCACGGTCCGCGCGCTCGACGTCGATGACCATGCGGCCGTTCCACGGGTCTTCGCGGAACTGCGCGATGAACTCGGCGGACTGGATCGGGTGATCGTCAATGCCGGTATCGGCAAGGGCGCGCGGCTCGGCACCGGTCGCGCCGATGCCAATCTCGCCACGGCCACCACCAATTTCGTCAGCGCCCTCGCCCAGGCCGAGGCGGCATTGGAGATTTTTCGCGCTCAGCAGTCGGGCCACCTGGTGCTGGTGTCCTCGATGAGCGCCGTGCGCGGCTTGCCGGGGAACAAGGCCGCCTACTCCGCGAGCAAGGCCGGACTGGCCGCCCTCGGTGAGGCGCTCACGGTCGAATTCGCGAACTCACCGATCGCGGTGACCACGCTGCTTCCCGGCTTCATCGCCACCGATATGGCCGCGCAGGCCGAAGGCGCACGCATGGTCGCGCCACTGACGAAGGGGGTGGCGTCGATGGTGCGGGCGATCGAGCGGGAGCGGATTCGCGCCTGCGTGCCGGGGTGGCCGTGGCGACTGGTCGATGTAGTGCTGCCACACCTGCCGCGCGCGGTCGTCGCCCGGATGAGCTGAGAGGGCGGCGGCGGAAAACGCGATCGCGCCGAATAGTGCGGCACAGCACCGGCATTCGCGGCCGGAGAACGTCACCGCGTTCCAGGCGACCCGCTGTGTCGGGGCGCTGTCGAATTTTCTGCGGGCCGTGCGTTTCGGCTATGCGACCGCGTCGGCGCGACCGCTGCACGCCGGACGGTCCTTCATCGTGGTGGAGACCGAAATCCATGATGCCGTGGACGAACTCGTCGCGAAGGTGACCCCGGCCCAGGCCGTACTCTGACCCCCCGAGCCCGCAGGGCTCACTTCACCATCGTGAACTGCATGACATCGATGTGCCCGCTACGGAAGTACTGGGCACATCCGGTGAGGTATTTCAGATATCTCGCATAGACATCCTCGGAGGCTATCCGCACCGCCTCATTGTGGTGGTCCACCAGCGCGTGTGCCCACTGGTCCAGCGTGCGCGCGTAATGCAGGCGCAGCGGCTGGATTCGCTCGGTGCCGAATCCCGCCTGTCCGGCCAGGCGGGTGATCTCGGCGGGCTGGGGCAGCTGTCCGCCTGGGAAGATCTCGCGCTTGATGAAAATGTGGAAGAGAGCGGCCTCCCGCGTCACCGGAATATTCATGCGACGCAGGTCGTTGAGGGTATGGCCGATGATCGTATGCAACAGCATCCGGCCGTCGGGCGGCAGCATGCAATAGCAGCGTTCGAAGAATGCGGGATAACGCTCACGGCGGAAATGTTCGAACGCACCGATGCTGACGATCCGATCCGCACCCCCGTCGAACTCCTCCCAGCCCTGCAGCAGAATCTCGACGCCCGCGACACCGCGGCGATCGATCTCCGAGCGGACGTGCCCGTACTGATTACGGCTCAAGGTGAGACCGACGGCCTTCACGGCATAACGCTCAACCGCGCGGAACATCGTTGCGCCCCAACCGCATCCGATATCGAGCAGGGTCATGCCGGGTCGCAGATCCAATTTGCCGAGCGCGAGATCGATCTTGGCGAGCTGAGCCTGTTCGAGGGTCATATCGTCGCGCTCGAAGTAGGCGCAGCTGTAGGTCATCGATGGGTCGAGGAAGAGCCGGTAGAAGTCGTCGCAGACGTCGTAATGCGATTGAACTTGCTGGTAGAACGGTTCGAGGTCAGCCATTGCAGCTCCTGCCGTCGGTCGGTCTTGACCCGGATACCCACTGTTACGAGATACACCGCCGCGCCGTTTCGCATCATCGGCTACCGATACGAAAATGTGGCCCGCTCCGGTCGCCGTGGCCGGACTGTAACATTGCGCGACGGCTGTTCTACGATGTAGGCTCGGCCCTGTCCTTGTGGATGTTGACGTCCCGGCTGATCAAAGCCCGGGCTTCCCACACGATCTTTCCTCCGGCTCCCCCACCACCGTGGTGGTCATGGTCCGCCTCGTTCCCGGAGCCCACAGGGACATTCACCGCAGTGTGCCATCGCCGCTGCCTCACACGGCTGTTCGCCGTATCCCACATA
>NZ_JBSUQM010000037.1:0-45582 GCF_054065835.1 Nocardia citri | reverse complement strand
GTTAGCACTGGTGTCCGGAGGCGGTAACGACCAGTACGCCAACCTGCGGCAACACCGAATACTGCTGGTCATCGGGAAATAGCGGTGGCGATTCAGCCCCGACCGCCGACTCCTCGTCGTGGGCCGCTGCGGACGAATCCGGCGGCCTCACCCCGTCGTCCGGGATCGCCCTGTAATCTCCGGCACCGTCCGTGGGGACGTGTCGCGCACCGAAATCGGTTGCCCGGGTAAGTTCGCACAGCATGAAACGACGTGCACTTCGTCGTGCCCTGACCAGTTATGCACTGTTGCTCCCGAGCCTGGTGGGAGTCGGCTGTTTTCTGCTGCTGCCGATAGCGATGGTGGCCTGGCTGAGCATGTACAGCTGGAATCTGCTGGGGCCCATGCATTTCGTGGGTCTGCGGAACTGGAGCTCGGTGCTGACGGACCCGGTGTTCGGGCACGCGCTGCTGGTGACGCTGCTGCTGGCGGTGATCGTGGTCCCGGCCCAGACGGTGCTCGGTTTCGCGGTCGCCGCGCCGCTGGCCCGGCGCCGCGGCGGGACGACGCTGCGGGTGATCTACGCGCTGCCGTGGATGTGCGCGCCGGTCGCGGTGGGTGTGGTGTGGCAGTGGCTGTTCGCGCCAACCGGCGGCGCGATCAACGCCGTGCTCGGGCACCGCACCGAGTGGCTCGCCGATCCGATGCTTGCGCTGCCTTCCGTTGCGGTGGTGAGTATCTGGTCGAACTTCGGGTATGTCGCGCTTTTCTTCGTCGCCGGTCTGCGGGCGATTCCGCAGGAGATCCTGGACGCAGGTGCGCTCGACGGGGCGAGCGGGTGGCGGCGCACGCGCTGGCTGCTGCTGCCGATGCTGCGCCCCACCATGTTCTTCGTGCTCGCCACCGGGATCATCACCGCGTTCCAGACCTTCGACACGGTGTACGCCCTGACCAGGGGCGGGCCCGGCAATCGCACGGATGTCGTTGCGATGCGGATCTTTTCCGAGGCGTTCGTCGCGGCCAGGCCCGGCCGCGCGGCGGCGATGGCGATGGTGATGTTCGCCGTGATGTTCGTGATAACGCTCGTGCAGCACCGCTACTTCCGGAACCGGACGGCCTATGAGTACTGATATCGCATACCGCGGCACCGCGGCGGATTTCGTACGGAGACCGCGACATGCCACCGCCCTGCTGCGCGGGGGCATCGTCTATCTGTTGCTCGTCTCAGGGGCGCTGCTGACCGTGGCACCGCTGGTGCTCAGCGCCCTGACCTCGCTCAAGAAACCCGAACAGTTCGCGAGCGGATCGCCACTAGCGCTGCCGAATCCGGTGACGGGCCAGAACTTCAACACCGTGCTGCACCAGGGCCTGGGCCGGGCGGTGCTGGTGACTGCGCTGATGACGGCGTTCATTACTGGCGGCCAGTTGATCACCTCCATCCTCGCCGCCTATGCGTTCGCCCGCACCGAATTCCCCGGCCGCGACGTGCTGTTCTGGATCTACCTGGGGACCATGATGGTGCCCTCGATGGTCACGCTGATACCGCTGTATCTGATGTTCGCGAAGCTGCGGTGGCTGAATACCTTCTGGGCGTTGATACTCCCGTTCGTGTTCGCCTCTCCGTACGCGATCTTCCTTCTGCGCCAGTACTTCCGGTCGATACCAAGCGAATTGCTCGGGGCGGCACGACTGGACGGCGCGAATACACTCGACATCCTGGTCCACGTGGTGGTGCCGATGAGTCGACCGATCCTGGCCACCCTGACGCTGATCACAGTCGTCACCCAGTGGAGCAACTTCATGTGGCCGCTGGTGGCCAGCAGCGGCCGGACCTGGCAGGTGTTGACCGTGTCGACCGCGACGCTACAGACCGAATATAACGCGCAGTGGACCTTGGTGATGGCCGCGACAACCTTGGCGATCGTGCCTCTGGTGCTGCTGTTCATCGTGTTCCAGCGTCAGGTGTTGCGGTCGATCACCTGGACCGGTCTCAAATGAGGCCCGCATCACGGCGTTTCACCGCCCCGAATACTTCCACCTCGGTGCTGCTGGCCATCGTGCTCAGCGTCGTGTTGCTGATCGCGGCGGCGCTGTGGCTCGGCCGCACCGGCGACGAATCGGGTCGCACCGTGCTGCATATGCGTATCTGGGACCGGGGTTTCGTCCCGGCCTATCGGGCCTCGCTCGATGCGTTCGAGCGGGCGAACCCCGATCTCGAGGTGCGGATCACGGTGGTGCCGTGGGCCTCCTACCAGCAGAAACTGCGGCTCGACGTGGCCAGCGGCATCGCGGACGACGTATTCTGGGCAAACCTGTATGAGGACTACGCCGATACGGGCCGGCTACTGGACATCGGCCGGCTCCTTGGACCCGACGCCGCGCGAGCCTGGGATCCCTCGGCGGTGTCGCAGTACACACGCCATGGGCATTTGTGGGCGGTACCGCAATTCGTCGACGGCGGTACGGCCGTGTACTACAACCGGGATCTACTCTCCGCCGCGCACGTCGATCCGGCCGAGCTGTCCACGGCGCGGTGGGGACCAGGCGCGGATACCTTCGAACCGCTGCTGCGCCGGCTCGCCGCGGTCTCGCCGTGGGCATTCAACGCCGGCAACGATTTCCAATCGATCGAGTTGCCCTTCCTCGGATCGGCCGGCGGGCGGCTACAGGGTCCGGACGAACGGTTCGTCTTCGACAGCTCGCAGGGCGCCGAGGCGTTCGGCTATCTCGTGCGCCTGATCACGGACCGGCTTGCTCCGTCGGCGGCAGATACCAACGGCAACACCGACTTCGCCCGAAACGCTTTCCTACAGGGGAAGCTGGCGCTGTTTCAGTCGGGCACCTTCAACCTCGCCACGATCGCGCAGCAGGCGAAGTTCCGGTGGGGCGTGGCGATGATCCCGCAGGGCCCGGCGGGGCGGGTCAGCACCGACAACGCGATCGGTGTGGCTGCCAGCGCGGCCACCCGGCAGCCGGACGCGGTGCGCCGACTACTGGCCTGGCTCGGCAGCGCCGTGGGCAACCGCTACCTCGCGCGGGACGGCGCGAGCATTCCGGCTGTCGTTACCGACCAGCAGGAATACCGGGACTTCTGGTCCCACAGGGGAATCGACGTCGCCGCGTTCTTCGATGTGCTGCGCGGACCCCGCATCGCCAGCGGCGGCGGGTCCGGATTCCCCGCGGCCCTCGACGCCATCAATCCCATACTGTCCGAGATGTACCTGGGTCGTACTCCGGTTCTCGCGGCCCTGTCCGGAGCGGTTGCCGCGGGTAACGCTGCCATGAGCACCCAGTAATGTCCGGACGTAGCCAGTGACCGCTGAAGTTATTACGGCACAGAATGATTCGGATGCACATCCGCGGCAGGCGGCACCAGTCAGACGGACAAGGAGAGCGACGAGTTACTCGAGGCCATGGCTGATTTCTCGATCTCAAATCTCCGTTCACCCTGGGGCATTCGCGTGGCGCCGCGAATCCGGTGGCCGGGGCGGCCCGACACCTGGGCATGTCACCATCGGACATCAAGCATCTCTACCGTGCCGGCCTCGTGCACGGCCTCGGCAAAATGGGAGTGTCCAACCAGATCTGGGAGAAGAAGGGGCCGCTCACTACGGCTGAATGGGAACGGGTACGAATGTATCCGGATCTGACCGGCCGGATACTGAGCCGAGTTAACGGCTTGGAGTCGGTGGTGTCCGTCGCGACGAAGCACCGGGAACGGATCGACGGGTCCGGCTTTCCCCGGGGGATTGCCGGCGCGGAGTAGCGTGCATTCAACGGTACAAACCCTCGAGCACAGGATGCCGGTCTCTGGTGCGGGCAGACGCGCCTCAGGGGTGCGGCGGCCGATGGTGAAGGTCGGCTCATGGCTGAGCAGCCACAGCGTGTCGGGTCGCCGGTCCTCGCACGTTCCTGCTTCCTGGGGGTGCGATTTGAGGCAAACGCCTCATGCGACCACGGAGGCGGCGGAGCGATGATCAGGGCATGACAAAGCGAGTTCAGGAATTACGAAGATCATCGGTCATGACCGATTTGACATTCGCCCTACCGACCGTCGAGCGGTTCGGTACGCGCACTTCGGATCACGCACATGGAGTGCCAGGCTGCGGACGGGTCGATGCAGTCAACGTGGGCCGCCACGTCGAGGCGCGGCAGATTCTCCAGTAGCTGTCGCTGTCGGTCGAACCAGCGGCGCGCGCCTCCTCTCGCAACCGATCGGCAGCGCCGCGAGGATCGAGCGCCGGCCGGTGTGGACGCGGCTCGAGCAGTCGCTGATAAGCCTCCGCCGTGGCAAGCAGCCGGGCCTGCGTGGTCAGGCGTTCCCCCACAGAACCTGGTCCGGCGCCCGTCGGCCTTCTTGCGCGGTATGACTTCCCTGCCAGTCGTTTTCACACCTGTTCGAGCTTTGGACGGTACTGCGTGAGCCGACCGACGGCTTCGGCGGGCACCTCCGACAGCGAGTGATCGTGAGCGATCTTGTCGCGCCGAACCGAGCCGGTCCCCGCACACCGCCGCGACTGGGTTTGGTCACCGAACGTCGGGTTGTTGGCCTCGGTGCTCGGTTCGGCGTGATCCTATAACCGCACGCAGCCGCGTCCAGGCCAAAAGTGCCTAACGGTCCGAAATGGCTTCCGGTGTATGCGGGCTGGCGAATTGGCGTCGACCAACCCGACCCTGGCGCCAGCCCGGATGCACTAGGGCACCAGCAGATACCACTCCGCGAACGGGCCCTGGATCGGCCAAGTGTCGGCCATGATCTTGGCCGGACCCATCCCCACCCACAGGTCCACGGTCACGGTGTCGCCCGGCGCCGCATCGGTGTGCACATACACATCTTGCGCCCGCGCACCCGCTGAGCCCACCCACCCCATCATCACGTGATTGCCACACGGCCCGCGCTGATAACCCAGTGGTGTCACATACGCCAGCACGTGGCCGGGCAGATGCGGCGCCGCCTCCACCGCCACACCGATCGTCCCAGCACAGAAATTCGCGTCCCCGAAGGTGTAGAGCGTGGTGCCGAACGGCGCCCATTGCGGTAGCGGATCAGCCTGCGCCGGCGTCGCCTGTATTCCACACATCAACGCACCGATCCCTGCCGACACCACGACCCCTGCCGCTGCTCGCCGCACTGTCATCAGTCGATGTCCTTCCGGCGTAACAACGGTCTACACAAGCCACCGGTTGCATCGTAAAGGAAGGGCCCCGACGATACCAACAGAGCAGGAAAGACATTCGTGATATGACCGTCGACGATCCGCCTGGCCGAAATGCTGGTTTCTCAGGTTTTTCTCATCTGAACCCGTACCCGACGCAACGCGCCCCAGATCGGAAACCTGCTCTGGAGGCAACGCGTGACGGCTGCTTTCCAGCTTCCGTGACATCGCTCTCTATTGGCTTGCCTCCCACCGGGTTGTGACGGACTGGCTCGGCAAGCAGGAGGCTGCGACCAGCACACTGTTGGGGTGTGGTTCACCCAGCTGTGCAACCGCCTGCGGGCACACTTGTATGCACCGAATCAGCGCAAAGACGGCCGATTTCGCGAGATGCGGTGGGACCTGCCAACCGTCGTGGTTATCCGCGGGCGGCTCAGCGCGTGCTTGCTATGTGCGGTTGACCAGCCCGTCATATCAGGCGAAGCAGGACTACATCAACGAATACATCATCGCGCAGCGCGACCACGACCCTGATACTCCGCGACGTCGTAGCCCGGCCCGGCGCTCTTGCAAGAATGCCGAGTGTCGACCGTCAGGTCCGTGACGGAAATACCCTCACCTGGGGGGAATTACTTGACGACTGACACGAGTCGCGGACGTTCCGCCGGCCTCGGATCGGCACGGCCAGTTGATCATCCGTCACGCCGCGCTGGCCGGTTCCGTCAGCGCGGCCAGCGGCACAGATAGATGTCAGTGCGTTGGAGATGGGGTCGATCAGGTGCCGCACTGTGCTGGTTCTCGGGCGAATCACCCAGCGTCATCGGCTGGTCTGAGTGTTCAACGCGTGTTGGGAAGGGGCGGGCTATGCGGATATTGACAGCTCTATGAAAGACGTTCGGAGACCAGCGATTCAGCGATCTCTGATCTACTCGGTGGCCGATCCCGAGCTGCTGGCGCAGGAGCGCGCGGTGATCGTCGTTCACCGCGCTCCCGGTGGATTCCATAACCGACTCCGTGCCAACATTCTGAAGGTGGACGGGCATGAGGTCGCGAATCTGCGCAATGGCAGGACAGTCGAAGTAGCGGTTCTTTCCGGCCGGCACCGCGTTGAGCTGATGGTCGACTGGTGCGCGAGCAGCCCTGCCAGAGAAGTCACTCTTCCGCAGGGACAACGGTGCTATCTGGTGAACAGGGCGAGGCCGTACTTCGATGATGTGTATGCCTTGAAGATCAACCCGAACGAGTACCCCGGCCTTGAACTGTCGGCAGCACCTGACTGCCCGTCGTCGTATGCCTGACGAGGTTCAGTCAGCATGAACGGTGACACGTCAGCATAATCCGATAGGTTCGCGTCGTGATTTTTCAGAGGAAGCGGCGCACAGCCTTACGCGGCATCGTCGGCCTTCTCGCCCCCGACATCGATGAAGCCCGCGAGCGGTTGAATGAAGTGCTCGAGGACCTCGACTGGGATGACTATTCCGCAGAGGAGGTACTCATCGACGCACTCTATGACGCCGAAGCCTTCGATGAACCCGGTAGTGGCCTGGTCTACTTCGATTGGAAGGCCGAACCACAAGAGTTGCGTGATGGCCTGCAGCTGCTGCCGCGGTGTCCGCGCGAGCTGGCATGGGATTGGTACGAGCACGACCCGACTGCGGCATCGGATCCCGACGGCCGCGACGAATTCCTGTGGCAGCTAGCCGACCGCTGTCAACAATTTGGGGTCGCGATCATCAGCGTCTACGTCGACGGAGACGGGTTTACCCTCGGCTTCCTTCCCGCTAGCCAGCTCAGCGAGCTCATGAAGCTGGCTTCGTCAGCCAAAGCGAGAATCGATGTCATCAGGTCAGGCGAACCCACGCCCTGACCTCACGCTCATCGGCTACCAGAAGTGGATGTCCTCGGACGGCAGCCGATCTCGCCACCAGCCACCACGCGCTGACCGGTTCGGTCAGCGCGTGGTGGCAAGGGAGTGCAGAACCCCGAGCAGGACTCCAGGCGGCTGCCCCAGAACGGGGGTGCGGTTCGTTCGGCCAGTGCGTATTGATCACCCAGCGTGTCGATCTCGACCAACGCGGTGCCGACCGCGAGGCTTCGAGTACCGATGTATTCGAGTAGCTTCTCGACGTCCGTACCAGGCCCAGCAGTTGCTGGCAATGGCCGCCGAACACAACCCCGGCTTCGATACGGGCATGTTCGCCGAGCGCTCCACCAGGAGCCGCACCGCTCAGGGGTAACGGACCATGGGGAGGTCAGCGAGTCAATCAGAAGCGAAAGCGGCCCCCTCCGAGGCAAACCCGATCAGCTGCGGAACTCAAGGTCCCGTGGCGAACCGTTTGGCGTTCCCGCGTTTCGTCTGCGGCCCCACTTGGCTGCCCAGACTCGTGCAGCCCGGTGGCGCCACGAGGAATGCCCCGCCACCGTTCTGTCCTGGGAGATCTGAGCCCGCGAGTCGTCCGTGGCGCCGACTGAGAGTGAATTATGCCTATGGCTCTCTTGAGGGCAAAACCTGTTTGAATGTGGACATTTGGAAATCTTCATTCTAGTCTCACTGCATGTGAGCGTAGTCACAAACGTGCGGTGTGTCTCGACGGGCCACCGCACTCCGGAGGACTTCTCCGGGATCGAACCCATCAAGCGCCAGAGGAGTTTTCATGTCAGCAGCAGGACGTCTGCAGGGGAAAGTCGCATTCATCACCGGGGTGGCGCGTGGCCAGGGCCGCGCACACGCGGTGCGTCTGGCTGGTGAGGGTGCTGCGATCATCGGTCTCGACCTGGCCGGTCCGATCCCCAGCGTTCCCTACGACTCGCCTACCCCGGCCGACCTCAAGGAGACCGTGCGACTGGTCGAGGCGGCAGGTGGCCGGATCATCGCCGAGCGGGGCGACGTGCGCGACGCAGCCCGACTCAAAGAGGTCGTGGACGCCGGTGTCGCCGAGTTCGGCGGGCTTGACATCGTCGTCGCCAACGCCGGTGTCTGCATCCCCTCCACCTGGGACGAGACCCCGCCGGAAATCTTCGCCGCACATATGGACACCAACGTCACCGGAGTCTGGAACACGGTCATCGCCGGCGCCCCGCACCTGGTCACCCGCGGCGGCGGGTCCGTGATCCTGATCAGCTCCTATGCCGGCAAGAAGGTCCAGCCGTTCATGGTCGGCTACACCGCCAGCAAGCACGCCGTCACCGGCATGACCCGGGCCTTCGCCGCCGAGCTCGGCAAGCACAACATCCGGGTGAACAGCGTGCACCCGGGCAACGTCAACACTCCGATGGGTTCCGGCGACATGATCGGCGCCCTGGAGCGAGCGGCCGGCACCAACCCGACTCTTATGAACATGGGCACCCCGTTCCTGCCCCGCTTCTCCGCGGAGGCCGACGAAATCTCCAGCACCGTGCTCTTCCTCGCCTCCGACGACGCCAGCTTCATCACCGCCGAGCACATCAGCGTCGACGGTGGCGCCCAGTACTTCTGACCCCTCCACCTTCCTGACCACCGGGGTCCGGCCCAAAGGTCGACACCCTGAGCAGAGAGAAGCAGAGATGACCCCAACACCGACCCAGAGCACCGCCGAGTCGCACGTGGACGCCCCCTCGTTCCCCTTCGTCCGTCGCTGCCCGTTCTCCGTCGCCGAGGACTACCAGAACGTCCCGAACGACGGGGCCCCCATCCCGGTCACTTTCAAGGGCGCCCCGGCCTGGTTGGTCACCGGTTTCGACGATGTGCGCAAGGTGCTCGCCGACTCGCGGTGCAGCGTTCGGAACGTGCCCGACCTGTCCCGCGGCGACTCCGGTGCGGAGGGCGGCGAGGGTAGCCTGCCGGGCTTCTTCCTGGCCATGGACCCGCCTGAACACACCGTGCTCCGCAAGACCCTGGCCAAGGAGTTCACCCCGCGGCGGATGGAGGCCATACGGCCCACCGTGCAGCGGATCACCGACCAGCTGGTCAACGAGATCCTGGCCAGCGAGAAGCCGGCCGACCTGGTCGATCAGCTGGCCCTCCCGCTGCCGTCGCTGGTGATCTGCGAGCTTCTGGGCGTGCCCTACGACAAGCACGACTGGTTCCAAGAGGAGACCCGCAAGGTCCTCGACACCACCCGGACGCCGGAGGAGATCGGTCAGGCGATCGGGGCGGTGATGACCTACCTCGCCGAGCTTGCTTCAGAGAAGATGGAGGACCCGGGCGACGACTTGATCAGTCTGCTGGTACATCATGCCCGGGTCGGCACGATCACCGTGCCCGAGGTAGCCGGCATGGCCACGCTGCTGCTGATGGCGGGCCACGAGACGACCGGCAATATGATCTCGCTCAGCGTCTACACACTGCTCAGCCACCCGGAGCAGTTGGAGGAACTCCGTCGCGACCGCGATCTGATCCCGCAGGCTGTCGAGGAGCTGCTGCGTTACCTCGACATCATCGGCAATCTGCCCCGCACCACGCTCGAGCCGTTGGACCTCAACGGCCAGCCGTTGGACAAGGGCGCCCTGCTGATGGTGGCGATGGACGCCGCCAACCGGGACCAACGGGTCTTCTCGGACCCCGACAACTTCAACATCCACAACGACTCGCGCGGTCACCTGGCCTTCGGGCACGGCATCCATTCGTGCCTGGGCGCACCGCTAGCCCGGATCGAGCTGCAGGTCGTGATCGAGACCCTGCTCAGGCGAATCCCGACGTTGGCCCTCGTGGAGAAGGACGCCTCGGTCAAACCCGAGTCCAAGATCTTCGGGCTCTCCGAACTGCAACTCACCTGGTGACCCGGGTCCCGGGTCGACCGCCCGGGACCACACTCCTCCGGGGTGCGCCCTCGTTGGGCGCACCCCGGCACTTCCTCTTCCCATCACCTCGGAGAACAAGAACCATGAACGCCGTCAGAACTGTCACGTCGCCCACCACCGTGCGTCGGGTGATGCGCGAGTACGAGGCCGAGGTCGTCGTGCGGCGTCGGGTGCGTGTGGCTGACCGTATCGTGGCCTTTGAACTGGCCGAGGCAGGCGGCAACATGCTGCCCGAATGGCAGCCCGGTGCGCACATCGACGTACTGATGGGCGAGAGACTCGCCCGGCAGTACTCCCTGTGCGGGGACCCTGCGGACAGGTTCCTGTGGCGTATCGCGGTGCTTCGCGAGGAGGAACCGCGCACCCCCAGCGGGTCGCACCACATGCACGACCTAGTCGCCGAGGGGGACCGGCTGCGGATCCGTGGACCGCGCAACCAGTTCCCACTCGAGCCCGCTGCCGAGCACCTGTTCGTGGCCGGCGGGGTGGGGATCACCCCGATCCTGCCGATGGTGGCCGAGGCACAGGCCGCCGGCCGTCCCTGGCGTCTGGTCTACGGGGCCCGGAGCACCACCGAGATGGCCTTCACAGACGAGCTCGCCGGGCACGGCGACCGAGTCACCTTGGTGCCGCAGGACACCGACGGGCTGATCGACGTCGCCGGACTCGTCGCCGGAGCGGCACCCGGTACCGCGGTGCACTGCTGCGGTCCTGCACCGCTGCTCCGAGCGATCCGGGAGGCGGCGTTGGGCCGTCCCATGATCACACTGCGCACCGAGCGATTCGGCGCCGACGTCGCCGACCCTGCGGCCGACCGCGCGTTCGACGTGGTGCTGGTCCGCTCCGGCGAGACCGTGCGGGTGCAGGCCGACCAGAGCATCCTGCGCGCCGTCGAGGCCACCGGTCGTCGGCTGCTCTCGTCGTGCCAAGCCGGCATGTGCGGCACCTGCGAGACGACGGTAGTGGAGGGTGTGCCCGACCACCGCGACTCGGTGCTTACCGTTGAGGAGCAGAACTCGGGCGAGACGATGATGATCTGCGTCTCGCGCTGCGCCGCCGACCGGCTCGTCCTCGACATCTGACTGATCAAGTGCCACCCGAACCAGCCCGGAGCGCTAGCGCCATGCCCCCTGTGATCCTCCAGCACTGCGTGTCACTTCGGTGCCGGGCTCGAGCGGATCGGTCGCGGAGCAGTAGCGTACCTCAATCGCTGGCCCACTTTTCCGGAGACACCACTGGCCCGACCGATCGTGTCGGTCGGGCCAGTGGCCGGGCTGCGGCACACGGTGGAGGACGGTGCGCCGCAGCGGGTCAGGAGGCGGAGGATCGCTCCGCAGCGCGAACCCCCTGGAGGCGGGAGATGTAGTCGTGCCACTGCACCTCGCCGTAGCCGCTGCGGCCCTCCCACTCGCAGTCGAACAGGCCCATCACCAGGAAGATGTTCTGTCCGCCGTCGATCTCTGCGGAGGCCCGGGCGGTGCCGGTGATCGCGTAAGAGGTGCCCTCCTCGTCGACCACGTCGTAGCGCAGACCGGTGATCCGCAGCCCGTCGCGGACGTAGCTGACCCCGGCCTTGGTGAGCCGCAGTGGTCGACCCGCACGCAGCACGTAGCCGTGGGACACATCCGGGGTACCGTCCAGTCGCTCACCGGTGTGGCTGAGCAGGGTCAGCTCCTCGCCGAAGTGGATCAGGTCGAAGGTGCCGATCGTGTGGCCGACTTCGGCCCGGGGACTCCACGAGTGATCGCGGTTGCTGATGCATTCCACTAGGTGTTCGGTGCCGTCGATGACCACGGTCCCGGTCACCCGCATGGTCTGGTCGATGTGCCCGTACGGTTCGGTCCCGGTGCGGTTGGCCGGGGCGTCCTGGCCCGGGGTTCGGTGGAATGCGACGAACCCCTCAGGGCCGTCGGCCACCTTGGTGAACTCCAGGTCTACCGGCGGCATCAGCGCCTCGAAGTGCAGGTCTGCCTGCATGCGTCGACAGTGTGAGCGGTACGTCAGATCATAGTTGTGCGGCGCACGTCCGGTGACCCTCACCCCGCTGTCCAAAGTGAAGTCGGCCAGCCGGGCGTTGCCGATCGGGCTGTTGTACTGCATGTCGCACATCTCCATGTCCAACACGGAGTCGCACATCCGGGAGAACGCGTAGACCTTGGTGGTCGCGACACCGGTATTCAACCGGAACCCGGTCCAGAAATGCAGTCGGATGTTGCTCTCGGTCGTTGCGGAGAACCAGTGGGTCTCCATCCACCGCGGATCACGGTAGGCCGGGCGGGAGAAATCACCGTAGCTACGGGACATCTGCGTTTTCCTCCGGGGTCAGGAACGGGCGGCATTCAGGCACATGTCACGGATCTCCCGCTTCATGAGCTTGCCGTTGGTGTTGCGCGGCAGTGAGGAGGCCACCTCGATCGAACGAGGCCACTTGTACTTGGCCAGCCGCGGCTTGCAGAACTCCAGAATGTCGGCCTCGATACCCTCGGCGTCGTGGCCGGGAAGCAGCTCGACCACCGCCTTGACCACCTCAGCGAGGTCGTCGTCGGGAACCCCGACCACGGCGGCATCGGCCACCGCAGGGTGCTCCATCACCACGTCCTCGATTTCGCGAGGGTAGATGTTCACTCCGCCGGAGATCACTGTGAAGCCAACCCGGTCGGTCAGGAACAGGTAGCCGTCTGCGTCCACATAGCCGATGTCTCCGGTGGTGCTCATCGATCCGTCGGCGCTTTGCGCCTCGGCGGTCTTCTCCGGGTCATTGAGATAGACGAAGTTTGTGACCCCCTTGATCCAGACCTGCCCGGTCTCGCCGGCAGGTACGTCCTCGCCGAACGGGTCCAGAATCAGCAGCTCTCCGGCTAGGGGCTTACCGACGGTTCCGGGGTGCGCCAGCCACTCCTCGGAGTCGCAGATGACGCTGCCGTTGGCCTCGGTCGAGCCGTAGTACTCGTAGATGATCGGGCCCAGCCAGTCGATCATGCCGCGCTTGACCGAGGGTGGGCACGGGGCAGCCCCGTGGGTGATTGCCTCGATTGACGAGACGTCGTAGTTCAGGCGCACCTCGTCGGGCAATTGCAGGATCCGCGACATCATGGTCGGTACCACCAGCGAGTGGGTCACCTTGTACTTGTCCACCAGGCGCAGGAAGTTCTCCGCGTCGAAGCGGGACATGATGACGCAGGTGCCGCCGCAGCGCAGCGACTCGGCAGTGGAGGACTGCGGGCCGGAGTGGTACAGCGGCGCCGGTTGCAGGAAGACCATGTCCGGGCGGGTGCGGTACACCTTCGGTACCAGCTGGAAGATCGGCAAGGGGTCGCTCGGGTCGATGTCCACCTGCGGTCGCAGCACGCCCTTCGGTCGACCGGTGGTACCCGACGAGTACAGCAGGGCCATTCCCAGCTTCTCGTTCTCTACCGGTGTTGTCGGGTATGCACCGACCACTGCCTCGTAGTCTTCGAACTCCATGACGTCGTCGGGCTTGTCCCACATCAGCCACCGCTCCACGTTCGGGCACATCGCGGGCAGTTGCCGGGCCACGTCGGCGACGTGAGCGGACACCACCACGACCTTCGAGTCGGAGTCGGCGATGATGTACGCCGCCTCGTCAGCGGTCGAGTGGTAGTTGATCAGGGTGTAGTACACGCCGGTGCGCTCGCCGGCGCCCTGCACCACCACGGAACCCAGCGAGTTCTCGAACATCACCGCGATCCGCTCACCCTGCCCGACGCCGACGTCGCGGATGAAGTGGGCCATCTGGTTGGCATGCTCCTCGAACTGACGGAAAGTGAGGGACTCACCTGTGTCCGCCATGACCAGGGCGACACGGTCGGGATAGTCCTTCGCTCGGGGGCCGGGATACACGATGTCCTCCTGAAGACTACGGCGGGTGCCGGTGCGAGCAAGCAAAGCTGGCCTGGTACTGCGAGGCGCGGGCAGCGGTGTGCTGTCCATCACATCAACTCTCCGAGTATGTGAACTGTAATTTCGATGCACTCGTTCGTCAACATCCGAATCTGTGGACGTAAACCGCCATATACGTTATTCCGCATTCTGCTTTTAGTCTGTACTTCAGGGTTGTCTGGTGCTAGCCTCTCGTGGCATGCCGCACACTGCACGACCCGCGAGCGTGACCGGGTCAGATCACGGGCAGAGCCCGTCCGGCGACCAGATCGCTCGTGCAAACGCACTCTACGAAGGGGTGTTCGGGGCCCAGCACGAACAGACGATCGAGGCCACCCGCGAGCGATTCGAGAGAATGCTGGCGCAGTTCCCGGTCGACCCTGCCGTGGTCGACGAGGTCGCCGTGGGGAAAGTTCCCTGCCTTCGAGTCACAGCCCCCGGGGCCTCGCCCACCAAGGTCTTGGTCTGGTTCCACAGTGGCGGCTACATCCTGGGTAGCGCCCGCGGCCATCGCAGCCTGGCTGTGTCCCTTTCCGCGGCGACGGGACGCACGGTGCTCCTTCCGGATTACCGCCGCGCACCCGAACACGCCTTCCCCGGCGCGGTCGACGATGCCGCAGCGGCCCTCGACGCGGTCCTGGACGGGCACTGCGGTCCGGTCGAGGACGTCGCGGTCGGTGGCGACTCTGCCGGCGGCGCCCTCACCCTGATCGCGCTGATGCGCCGCCGCGACGCGGGGGGCAGCCTGCCCACCCGGGCGGTCCTCGTGTCGCCGCTGCTCGACCTCGCCGGCAGCGGCGAAAGCATGGTGACCAACGCCGAGCGTGACCTCGCCGTCGACCGCCAAGGCCTGCGGACCATCGTGGCGATCTACCTGCGCGGCGTCGACCGGGCGCACCCGGAGGCCACCGTGCTGAACGCCGACCTGCGCGGGCTTCCTCCGCTGCTGGTCCAAGCCAGCAGCGCCGAGGTGCTGCTCGACGACTCGGTCCGGGTGGCCGACAGGCTCACCGAGGCCCGGGTGGCCGCTCGGCTGCATGTCTACGACGACGTGCCGCATGCCTGGCCGCTCTTCGAATCCTTCCTTCCGGCAGGGCGTGCTGCCATCGACGAGATTGCCGCATTCTTGGCTGAGGCGACGTTGTGATCACCCTGACAATGCTGCTGACCAAACGCGACGACCTTACCGACGAGGAGTTCCGGCGCTACTACGAGGAGCGGCACATCCCGCTGGTGGGACGATTGGTGAAGGCGCGTCCAGTTGGCTACGTGCGGCACCACCGACTGGACGAGACGCTGGCCCGTCGACTGGCCGAGGGGCGGGGCGATCGGGTCGAGGGGAGGGTCAGTGCTATCACCCACATCACGTTGGCAACGCGCGACGATGCCGAGCAACTGGTCGAGGCGATGCTAGAACCATCGGTCCGCGAGGCACTCGCTGCCGACGAACGCTACTTCATCGCCGAGGGGGGGATCCGTTGGCTGGTGACCGGCGATCCGGACGAGGATGGGGCGTCGTGAGCGGCTCTGCCGAGGTGCTGGTGGGGGAGGCTGACGGAGTACTCACGCTGCGGCTCGACCGACCGCGGCGCGGGAACGCGCTCACCCCGGAGGTGGTCGCTGAGCTCAACCACCGGGTGGACGCTGCGATGGGCGATCCCTCGGTGCGCGTAGTCGTGCTGACCGGTACCCCGGGCGTGTTCTGCACCGGCGCCGACCTGGGCAACCGGGAATGGCTGGACCGCGCCGGCTCCGAGGCGCTGCTGCATGACGTGAACGGCCTGGTGACGCGCCTGGTCGAGTTGCCTCGGCCGGTGGTCGCGGCCGTTGACGGCGCGGCGATTGGGGTCGGGGTGTCGCTTGCCCTGGCATGCGACCTATTGCTGGTATCGGCTCGAACCCGCTTTCGTCTGGGATTCTCGGGTGTCGGACTCATGCCGGACGGTGGAGCCGCTGCGCTCCTCGCCGCGAGTGTCGGCCGCGCCCGTGCGCAGCGGATGGTACTGCTCGACGAAGAACTCGATGCCCAGGCGTTGGTCGACTGCGGCCTGACCGATCGAGTTCGACCGGTACCCGACTTCGAGAAGGAAGTGGCCACTGTGGCCAGCCGATTGGCTCGAGGTCCGGCTGTTGCTCTCGCGCAAGCTCTTTCGGTGGTCAACGAGGTATCGCTGACCGCGCTTCCGGCGTCGTTCGAGAGGGAAGTCGGTGGGCAGCTGGACCTGATGGATCGCCCCGACTTCGATGAGGGGGTTCGCTCGTTCGTCGAGGGTCGCGTGCCTCAGTGGCGGGATGAGCCGCCGCTGCACTCGGTCCGATCCTGACCTCCGACGCAATCGACCGGTGGCGGGTTGCACATCTCGTCGCCCGGCCGGTGTTCCGCTCCACCGTCCGCTGGGGCAGAACGCACTCAGCCGAACAGTCCGAGACTGTCGTGATCGATCATCGCTGCAGCGTACCGCTCGGTCATCCCTCGCACTGCCGCCGCTGGCTGAATGGCGTGTTGCACTGTCGCCCAGCAGTTCAGGCAGACTGTCGGCCAAGCCGATGAAGATCACCTCGTCCTCAGCGGACACGAACGCGTTGCCGTGATGTGATGGTGCGAGTGCGCGAGTCAGCTGATGCGTCGCGCCAGGTCCTGCCAGTACGGTTCGCGTAGGTCACGTTTGAGGACCTTTCCGACCGTGCTCCGGGGGAGTTCGTCGGTGAACGTCACCGCAACAGGGCATTTGAATCGTGCAAGGTGGGCGCGGCAGTGATCGATGATCGATTTCTCGGTCGGTGACGCGCCGGGTGCGCGGACGACGATCGCAATCGGGCTCTCGCCCCACCGCTCGCTGGGCACCCCGATGACCGCGGCGTCGGCCACCTCGGGCATCTCGAACAGGACCTCCTCGATCTCGCGCGGGTAGATATTCTCACCGCCCGAGATGATCATGTCCTTCACCCGATCCGAGATGAACAGGTAGCCCTCGGCGTCGAGGTAGCCGGCATCGCCGGTGTGCAGCCAACCGTCGGCGAGGGTGTCGCGGGTGGCGTCGGGAAGTCCCCAGTAGCCCTCCATCAGTTGCGGACCCCGGACCAGGACCTCTCCCACGGAGCCGGCGGGAAGATCCTGCCCGTCTCGCCCCGCGATCTTGACGGAGGTGCCGAGAACGGGACGACCGGCCGAGGCCAGGATCTCCGGTCTGCCCGAGAGCGAGGTGCGGTGGTCTTCGGGTGAGAGAATGGTTGCCACCGCGCAGGTTTCGGTCATTCCGTACGCCTGTGCGAAGTCACAGCCGAAGACGTCTATCGCGCGCTTGACCAGCTCCGTCGCCATGGGTGCAGAGCCGTAGACCATTAGGTCCAACGACGAGAAGTCGAGCTCTGCGGCGAGCGGGGCGGAAATCATGCCCTGGATCATCGCCGGGGCAAGCGTGAGGAGCGCAATGCGGCGCTTCGACATCGTCTGAAGCACATCGGCCTGGTCGAAGTCGCGAACGACGTGGATCGAGCACCCGCCTGACGTGTACGCGAGGATCTGCAGGGCCGCACCGGCGTGGAACATGGGCATGACGCACAACGTCGCCTTGCGTACCGACCTCAGGGCCTGCTGGATCTGCAGGGCATTCATACAGGTCGCTCGGTGCGTCACCATCGCGCCCTTGGGCTTTCCGGTGGTACCGCTGGTGTACATCTGGTGGTACACGGCGTCCGTGGGGACGTCTCGATCGACCGCTTCGTCTGGGAAAGCACACACCGCTGGTTCGAATCCCAGGGCGGATGCGTAGCCGTGCTGCATGACCGACGTCGCGATGTCCGGCAGGACCGACGCCAGGGCTTCCGCGTAGTCGTCGTGCACCACCGCAAGTGCGCACCGCGCGTCCTCGACGATGTACTTCCACTCGCGTGGGGCCAGGCGGAAGTTGAGCGGCACGGGCACGACGCCGGCGCGCGACGCCCCGAAGTACACCGCGATCATCTCGAGTGAGTTCCGATCCAGCAGGCAGAACCGATCACCGGGCTGCAGGGTGTCAGCCAGCCAGTTGCCGATTCGGTGGGTCCATCGACGCATCTCGTCCCATGTGAGACTCCGCCGGTCGTCGCTGAGGTAGATCTCGTTCGGGCACCGATCGGCCCAGTGGTCCAACAGTTCGTGGACGCGCATTGCTATCTCCTCAGTCTTCTCAATCCGGTTCGCGGGTACCGGAACCGGGGCATTGCGCGCCGGTGGTCGCCTTGCGGTAGTGCAGCGAGCGCTGGGCGGCCACGTCGTTGCGGACCTTCTCGAGCAGAGTGGTGGAGCAAGTGGCGAGGTCAGCGGAGTCCGGGGCGTCGGTGTCGTGGGAGGTGTGTCCGCACGGCAGGAGAGCGGCACCGGATCCGGTTGCCTCAGCGGCCTCGGTCAGCTCGCGGGCGATGTTGGCCAGGATGCCGGTGGACGACCACAGCTGGCTGCGGGCGTAGGCGTCGTCGATTCGTCCGATCACGTCCTGCTCGATGGTGCGGACGATCGCCTCCAGGGCGTTGGCGTGGGTCAGGTAGTCCATCACAGGTGCTCCGATCCGATTCGGGTGCCCTCGTGGCGCTGGATCTTCTCCAGCAGGTTGATCGAGAGCCGACGGTTCAGGTAGGTGGAGAGCAGCGGGCGCAGGTCGAAGTAGTGACCTTCACCGATCAAGGCGATTGCCTTGGCTTCCATGCACAGCCGTGACCAGCCGGCTGCGACCTCCCACCACAGCAGCCGCTCATGGTCGATCTCGGTGCCGCTCAGTTTCTCGTAGAGCGCCAGGAAGTCGCGTCGGCTGAGCACGCCCATCATCGAGTCCCCGGGGGCGTCGGTGCCCATCAGTGTCCAGCCGAGGTCGAAATACGGGTCGCCCTCGCCGGCCTCCTCCCAGTCGAGGATGGCCGCCATATCGCTGGGCCGGTGCCACAACACGTTGCCGAGCCGGTAGTCGCCGTGGACGACGGTGACGCCATCGGCGGTCGGCATCCGGGCCACCAGCCAGTCGGTGAGGAACTGGTGGAAGTCCGGGAGCGTCAGCTCGGTCTCGGCGAGGCTTCGGGTCCACCGGTCGATCACGCCTTCGGGGTCCTTGCGTGGGGCCCAGCCGAGTACCTCGGCGGACCGCGGTGTCTCGGACAGGCCGTGGAAGCCGACCAGAGCAGTGGTGTAGGCCTGGGCCAGCGCCCGCTTGTCCTCGTCGGCGTAGCCGAGGGCTCCGTCTCGCACGACGTCGCCGCTCACCTCTTCGGAGATCAGGAACGCCCGTCCCAGCGGGCCGTCGGCCGGGCTGCTGTGCAGCACCGTGGGCACGGCCACGCCGTGGCCGCCGAGCCAGCGCATCAGGGCGGCCTCGCCCTCGGGGCTGTATGGTGCCAGCGGTCCGTGCACCGGCGGGATCCTCACGATCACCGAGGTGTGCGGGGCCGCCGGGGTGAATCGGTAGCGGATGGTGGTCTGGGAGAGCCCGCCGCCCAGCAGTTCGCGCCGTGCCAGTGCGGTCGCCGGCAGGTCGAAGGCGGCAAGGACTTGCTGGTCGAGCACCTGCAGGTCGATGCCGCCGTGCTCGTCTGTGGTCAGGTCGGCGTGGTGTGCCTGTTCGGTGGCCTTCGAGGAGACCGGGTCCGGATCCGCCGGGACGGCGGTTGGACCCGTTGTCGTGGATGTCATGGCAGCTCCTGCCGGGGTCGGGAGAAGGCTTCAGTGTGGTCAGAGGGCGGCGGGGTCTAGGTCCATGATGGTGAGATCGGTGGACTCGCAGATGCGCCGTTCCGCGGATACGCGCGGCAGTATCAGTCGACAGAAGTGGCGGGCGGCGGCAATCTTGCCTGTGTAGAAGTGCCGGTCGGTTTCGGACGGCTGGCTATCCAGGGCGATCAGGGCGATCGAGGCGCTGCGGACCAGTAGCCAGGCCACTAGTACGTCACCGAGCATGGTGAGCAGGCGGCTGGCGTTGAGGCCGACGTCGTAGATCGTGCGGCCGTTGGCGCCCGCGGCAGCCGCCGCCTGCTTCAGCAGTCGGTCGACCACTGCCTCGAGGTCCTCGACCGAGGATTTCAACGCCACGTGCTCGTCGGCGAGCCGCGGATCGACGTCGGTCAGGGCGGCGCGCACTTCGTCGAGCACCACCTGCAAGGTGCGTCCGGAGTCGCGGGCGATCTTGCGGAAGAAGAGATCCTGTCCCTGGATCGCGGTGGTGCCCTCGTACAGGGTGTCGATCTTGCCGTCACGTACGTACTGCTCCAGTGGATAGTCGACCAGGTAGCCGGATCCGCCGAGGGTTTGTAGGCTCTCGGTCCCCAGCAGCACCCACGAGCGTTCCGAGCCGTAGCCCTTGACCACGGGTAACAGCAGGTCGTTTACCCTGGACTCCATCTTTGCGTCGTCGCCGGCATACCACTTCCGGGCCGCCCGGTCCCGCCAGGATGCGGTCCACAGCAGCAGCGAGCGCAGGCCTTCCGCGTAGGCCTTCTGGGTCAGCAGTGAGCGGCGCACATCGGGGTGCTGGACGATCTTCACCTTGGGAGCGGTCGCGTCGTGGGACAGGGTGAGGTCGGGGCCCTGGACCCGGCTCCGGGCGTACTCCAGGGCGTTGAGGTAGCCGGTCGACAGGGTGGCCACGGCCTTTGCGCCGACCATCATCCGGGCGTATTCGATGACGTCGAACATCTGGGCAATGCCCTGGTGCACTTCGCCGAGAAGCCAGCCACGCGCCGGCTCGTCGTCACCCAGGCTGAGCTCGCAGGTGGCCGAGGCGTGCAACCCCATTTTGTGCTCCAGGCCGGTCACGCGCACCCCGTTACGGCGACCGGTCAACTCTCCGGTGACGGGATCGAAGTCGTACTTGGGCACAAGGAACAGGCTCAGTCCCTTGGTGCCGGGGCCCCCGACACCCTCCACACCGACCGGCCGCGCCAGCACGAGGTGCAGGATGTTCTCGGACATGTCGTGGTCACCGGCTGTGATGAACCGCTTGGTGCCCTCGAGGTTCCAGGTACCGTCAGGGTTGAGAACGGCATTGGTCTGCGCCGCACCCACGTCCGACCCTGCCTCGGCCTCGGTCAGCACCATGGTTCCGGTCCAGCGGCGCTGCAGCAGAATCCGGGCAATGCTCTGATCCCGCTCGGTACCATTTCCGGCGATCACGCGGGCGACGGTCGGGGTGCTGGCGTAGACCCACAACGCAGGGTTGGCGCCGAGCACGAACTCCGAGGTGGCCCAGATGAGGGTTGCCGGAGCGGCATGACCACCCAGCTCGGCCGGCACCTGGAGTTGCCACCAGTCGGAGTCCATCCATCGCTGGTAGTCGGCGGCGAATCCGGGGGGCATGGTCACCGAATGCGTGTTCGGGTCGAAGGTGGGCGGCGTGCGGTCACCCTCGACGAACGACGAGGACAGGTTCTCGCGTGCCAGTCGCTCGACCTCGGTCAACATGCTGCTGACCGTGGGGCGGTCGTACTCCTCGAAAGGCGGTGCGCCGTACCCTGAACCAGGGCCGAGCAGCTCGAACAGGTTGAATGTCACGTCCCGCAGGTTGCTCTTGTAGTGCCCCATGGCCGCCTTCCTCAACTCGATGCGTTATTGAACATAACTGGGAATAACTATTTTGGCGATAACCGCGTGGGAACCACGATCTGCGCTAGATAGAAGAGTAGAATGAGGAATTCCAGTACTGATTCAGTCCTCCGTGCACCCAGCGCGGCCCGTCGTGGGCCCGGAAAGCCCGGGGGCAATGACCGATGTGAGGCATACGCGTGAGCGACACACCAGGCGGCGTGGTCGGAACCGTTGAACAAGCCGACCAGGCGGGGGGGCCGCCACCCGTCCCCCGCAGGGAGTCCGCCCGCAAGCTCCAGCTCGTGGAGGCGGCCAGCCAGCTGTTTCAGGAGCGGGGCTACCACCGGGTGAGCATGGAGGACATCGCTCAGAGAGTCGGCATTCGAGGACCTGCGCTATACCGCCACTTTCGCAGCAAGCAGGACATCCTGGCCCGGGTTGTGCTCGAGCAGATCTCGGTGACCGCCAACGTGGTCGAAGTGGCCGCGAACGTCGACGGCTCTCCGCAGGAGCGGTTCGACAAGATGACCGAGGAGCTGGCCCGGCTGGTGCTGGCGCGAGACGAGGCGATGCTCTGGCGGTGGGAACGCCGCAACCTCGCCGAGCACGACGCGACCGCATACCGGGCGAGGGCGCGTCAGCTCGAGGCGGGTGTCGCCTCCGTGGTTGCCGGCCTGCGCCCGAACGCTTCTGCCGCCGACGTCGAGCTCCTCGCTTGGGCAGTGCTCTCGGTGTTCGCGCACTCTCGCGGCCTGCGCTCCTCGGCCAGCTCGAACGGTCACGAGGCACCGGCCGTGCTGCTCCGTCGGTTCGCCGCCGCAGTGGTACAGGTGCCGCTGGCCGAAGGCGGCACAACCACGGAAGTACCGACCTTCCGTGGTCGCGGGCGACGGGAGCAGATCATCGAGGCGGCCACCCAACTCTTCGCCGACCGCGGGTTCGCTGACGTGAGCATGGAGGACATCGCGGCCAACTCCGACGCCGCGCTCGCCACCATCTACCAGTACTTCGACAGCAAGGTAGCCCTCCTGGCGGTAATCCTGCGCCGCAGCATTACGGGTCTCAACTACACGATGGTCCACCACCTGGCGGGACTGAAATCTCCGGAGTCCGAGCTGGCCGGCCTCCTCGAGTTGTACGTCAGCCTCGCGCTGGGGCCACACGGGCGCGCGTTCGGCATCTTCGACGAAGAGGTGGTGATGCTGAGCACGGAGGAGCGCGAGGACCTGGTGCTGAGTTACCGCGGTCACGTGGACCAGTGGGTCTCGGTCCTCCGCGAAGTGCGTCCAGAGCTAGGCAACTCCGAGGCTCGTGCCCGTGTGCGGTCCGCCCTGGGCATGGCCGCCGACATCGTACAGACTCCCCGTCTGCGGGTTCGCGCGACATTGCACCAGGACCTGATTACCTTGATGACCGCGTTGCTCGAGGCCTGACCGGGCACAGGGTGGTTAGCGGCGACTCGAGGCCACCTGGCGGCGGTCCGCCCGACCGATCGTCCGGCGGGCCGCGTCTGAACCGCGGATGCCTGCGGGCCGGGGTCGCTGTGGGGGCGCTCCGTTGCCCTGGGGGTCGGGGCCCCGGCGCCGCCGGCCGGGCCCCACACGCTGCGCTCCATCGACTCGAGCGCCAGAGTTGGTCTACTGGCACGAGGTCATCGAGTACGAGGTGACGGTGCGCCCCGCGCTGGCGTCGCGCGGCGGCGAAGTGGCGCCGGCCGTCCATGTTCTCGACGAGCCACGTGGTGAGGTGGCGTTCTGCGCGCTCACTGTCTGCATCCCATGTGCCATGTCCGAATCCGTCGATGTGAATTAAAATTTCGGATGATCTCCAGTATTTAACCCCTTTTCAAGCCGCAAGTAGCTTGGTAGCGTCCAATCTAGTTATTCTTACTTCTAGTTTTGGACGGGAATCAAGATGGCGCGTCGGGTCAGGATCGGCCTGCTGATCGGGGTTGTCGGACGACTGAGTGAGGCTGGAGATCGGCTCGCAGCACTAGAGGACGACGGTCTGGAGTCGGTGACCGTCTCGGAGGCGTACACCTTCGACGCGGTGAGTCAGCTCGGCTTCCTTGCCGCGCGGACCCGCACCGTCGAGCTGGCCACGGGAATCCTGCCGGTGCACACCCGGACCCCCACCCTGTTGGCGATGACCGCGGCGGGCCTGGACTTCAGCTCCGAAGGTCGGTTCCGGCTCGGGCTCGGAGCCTCCGGCCCTCAAGTCGTGGACGGCTTCCATGGCGTCGCCTACGACGCCCCCCTGGAACGTATCTCGGAGACGATCGACGTGTGCCGGACAGTGTGGCGGCGGGAGAAGTTGGTCCACGAAGGTCCGAAATGGACCATTCCACGATCTGCGGGCTATCCGCCGCTCAAGCTGATCCAGAAGCCGGTCCGCCCGAACATCCCGATCTCGGTGGCCGGCACCGGTCCGAAGACCGTCCGCATGACGGCTGCGAAGGCCGACGCATGGGAGCCGATCTTCTTCCACCCCGGTCGCGCCGAGGATGTGTGGGGCGCCGACCTGGCAGCAGGCGCAGCCGAACGCGCGTCGGATCTGGCGCCGCTGGAAATCGTCGCCCGGGTGCCGGTCGCTGTCGGCCGTGACACCACCGTGGAGTTCGAAAAGGCCCGTGCGCAGCTGGCGCTCTACGTGGGCGGCATGGGCTCGAGGAAACAGAACTTCTACCACGACCTCGCCCACCGGTACGGGTACGGACCCGAGGCCGACCGTATCCAGGACGCCTATCTCTCCGGCCGGGTTCCCGAAGCAGTGGCCGCCGTCCCGGACGAGTTCGTCCGCGAGACGACCCTGATCGGAACTCCGGACGAGGTGACCGAACGGCTGGGCGCGTTCCAGCGCGCCGGGCTCGACCTGCTCACCGTCCAGCCAATGAACGAAGCGCCGGAGAAGGTCACCGAGGCGATCCGGAGGCTGCGCGCGGCGTCCGACGCCTGGGCCTCCTGACTGCCGCGAACGCCTTCCCGAAACCAATCACTGTCGAGGTGTGTGATGAAAGCTCAGAGACGCGACGAAAGAGACCAGGTCGATCTGACCGCGATGATCGAGCAGGCGGCCATCCCGTTGCTGCTGCCGGTCCTCGTCCAGCTCACCGGTGACCTCCGCTGGCTGGAGGAGCGCTACCGGCCCTCCCGCCCTGTCGGGTTCGTCGAGGATCCCAGCGGCGGGCTCGGCGTGGATGTGCAGGCCGAGATCCGCGCCGCCGCCGTGGATATGGTGTCCCGCTGGCAGAAGGGGGAATTGGAGCCCGAACTGCCCGACCCCGACCTGAGCATGATGAGCGCGCTGATGAGCCAGTGCCTGGGTGCGCCGGTGTCGGAGGACTACGCGCCGATGGTCAGCGAGCAGGTGGGGCTGCGCCCCTACCGACCCGAGTCGGTACATCAGCAGCTGGCCGGGCGGGAGTTCTCCGTTGCTGTGATCGGCGCCGGAGTGTCCGGACTCGCCACCGCGCGCAGTCTCAAGGCGGCCGGTATCCCGCACATCGTGCTGGAGAAGAACTCCGAGGTCGGCGGCACCTGGTGGGAGAACCGCTATCCGGGTGCTCGGGTCGACGTGCCGACCAACCTCTACTCCTTCTCGTTCCGTGACAAACAGTGGAGCGAGCACTTCGCCCAGCGCGACGAAATCGCCGAATACCTGGTCGACACCTCCCACGAATGGGGTGTCCGCGATGCCGTCCGGTTCGGGGTAGACGTCCACAGCGCCCGATGGGACGCCGAGGGGCATCGGTGGGTGCTATCCATGACGACGCCACAGGGCGAGGAGACCCTCGAAGCATCTGCCCTGGTCACCGCGGTGGGACTGCACAATCGCCCGAAGATCCCGGAGTTCCCCGGATTGGAGACCTTCTCCGGGGAGGTGGCGCATTCGGCGCAGTGGCCGGAGGGCCTGGATCTCACGGGCAAGCGAGTCGGTGTGATCGGGTCGGGCGCCAGCGCCATGCAGGTGGTGCCCGCGGTGGTCGACAAGACCGCGCACCTGGTGGTCTTCCAGCGCTCGGCGCACTGGGTGGCGCCCAACGACCTCTACTTCCAGCAGGTCTCCGACGCCGACCACTGGCTGCTCGCCAACGTCCCGTTCTACTGGGAGTGGAACCGATTCCGGCTCTACTGGATGTATACCGAGGGAATGTTCCCCGCGCTCGAGGTGGACCCGAAGTGGGATACCAGCCAGAACTCGGTGAACAAGTACAGCGAAGCGTTGCGACGCTTCTACACCGGCTACATGGTTGGGCGCTTGCACGACCACCCGGACCTGGTCGAGGCGTGCACCCCGACGTTCCCGCCGTTCGGTCGGCGCATTCTCCTCGACAACGGGTGGTTCGACGTGCTCAAGCGCGACGACGTGGACCTGGTCCGCAGTGGGATCGCCCAGGTGACCCCCACTGGTGTCGTCACGACCGCCGGCGACGAGGTGGAACTCGATGTGCTGGTTCTGTGCACCGGATTCCAGCAGCAGCGCTACCTGTACCCGCTGGAGGTGTCCGGCGTCGACGGCCGCGAACTGCGTGCGGAGTGGCACGACGACAACGCGCGCGCCTACCTGGGTCTGACCAGTCCCGGTTATCCGAACCTCTTCTACCTGTTCGGCCCGAACACCAACCCCCCCGGCGGCAGTTACTACAACCTTGCCGAGGCCCAGGTGCGGTATGTCACCGATCTTCTGGTGGCCATGGCGCGAGACGGTATCGCTGCTGTCGAGGTACGCGAAGAGGTGTACGCGGACTACAACGAACGCCTGGATGCCGCCAACCGTGGCATGGTGTTCGCGCTGGATGGCGTCGAGAGCTACTACCGCAATTCCTCCGGACGGGTGGTCACCAATTCACCGTGGACGGTCTTGCAGTACTGGAACATGACCCGGGTCCCGAATCTGGACGACTACGTGAAGTCGATGGATTCGAACCTCACGAGTCAACGTGGAATTGTTAATAAAAATTCTACTTACTGACCGACCAAATCGGATAGAGTGTGTGACGGTCGCCACAGATTGGCCGCCAGTGGAGCCGCCTTACTGCGGGCCCTGTCCCCGGTGTCAACCAGCACCCACATCTCATCTTTTATCTGTCAGCGGAGATCCGGAGTGTCGAGAGCAACCTCCGGCGAGTGCCCCGCTGAGGGACTCATTTCAGAGGAGGACGCTGTGCCTGTACAGCGTGTGATCGACGCAGTTATCGACGCTTATTCTTTTGCGACTCAAGATGCCACTCTTGAAGAAGTGCGCTCCGGATACGACATGAGCATGGGGAAGGCAGGTCTCCCCGATGGTGTGACCCGCACTGAGGGCGTTGTGGGTGGCGTGCCGGGTGTGTGGTTCCGTCCCGCCGGGGCTGGAGCCAACTTCCGTGCCGTGCTCTACCTGCACGGCGGGGGTTTCCAGTTCGGCTCCAGTGAAAGCCACGCACCCCTGGGTGGTGCGCTGGCCGTCGCGTCGGGCGCCGAGGTGTTCGTGCTCGACTACCGCCGCGCCCCGGAGCACCTGTTCCCCGCCGCCCTCGACGACGCCACCGCGGCGCTCCGGGCTCTGGTACAGGAGCGCGGTGCGGCAAAGGTCGTGGTGGCCGGGGACTCCGCCGGCGGCGGTCTCGTGCTCGCGACCCTGCTGGCAGCACGCGAGGCCGGCATCTCGACCCCGCTCGGTGCCGTCGCATTCTCGCCATGGGCCGACCTGACCCAGGGCAGCGCCAGCATGGCCGACCGGTCCGGGCGCGACGTGTTGGTCACCAAGGACCAGCTCGACGCCAACGCCACCGCGTACCTCGGAGCGGGGGATCGCACCAACCCGCTGGCCTCGCCGCTCTACGGCGACCTGGTCGGACTGCCGCCGCTGCTGGTGCAGATCGGCACCGAGGAGATTCTCTTCGACGACACCGAGCGCATCGCCGAGAAGGTCCGCGCCGCCGGTGGCCGGGTCGAGGTGCAGATCGAGGAAGGCATGCCGCACGTGCACCAGATCCTGCTCGGCCGGCTCCCCGAGGCCTCCGCATCGATTGAGCGCGCCGGCGCCTTCATCCGCGCGCTCGGCTGAGCACAACCCAGAACGGAACACTGCCCCATGAACACCACCCAGACCACCCCCGCGCCCGAGGGCACGCTTGATGTGCTCGTCATCGGTGCCGGCATCTCCGGGATCTACCAGCTGTACCGGCTGACGATGACCGACCTCTCCGTTGCGGTAGTGGAGGCCGGCGAAGGAGTCGGCGGCACCTGGTACTGGAACAGGTATCCCGGCGCTCGCTTCGATTCCGAGTCCTACACCTATGCCTACTTCTTCTCGAAGGAACTACGGGAGGAATGGTCCTGGTCGGAACATTTCGCCGGTCAGCCCGAGATCGAGCGCTATCTCAACCACGTGGTAGACCGTTTCGACCTGCGCAAGTACATCACCTTCGACACCCGGGTCTCCGCGATGGACTTCGACGAGGACACCAGTACCTGGTGGGTGACCACCGCGAATGGTGACCTGATCCACGCACGTTTCGTGATCACCGGTGTCGGCATGCTGTCGGCGCCCCAGTTTCCCGCGGTCCCCGGCATCGAGGACTTCCGCGGCATCTCGGCGCACACCGGCCTGTGGCCCCAGGCGGGAATCGATTTCGCGGGCAAGAAGGTGGCTGTGATCGGCACCGGATCGTCCGGAGTCCAGGTGATCTCCGAGATCGCCGATGCTGTCGACTCGCTGACCATCTACCAGCGCACTCCCAACTGGTGCTCGCCGCTCAACAACGCGCCCATCACCGACGAGGAGCAGGAGCAGATCAAGTCCGACATGGACCAGATGCACGAGACGCTGAAGGGCTCCTTCGCCGGGTTCGCGCACAGTTTCGCGCCGGTGGAGGCGGGTTCGGTCAGCCGTGCGGAGCGTCTGGAGTTCTGGGAGCAGCTGTACAAGACACCGGGCTTTTCCAAGCTGCTGGGCAACTACCTGCAGGTGATGACCGACAAGACCTACAACCGGGAGTTCAGCGACTTCCTGGAGGGCAAGATCCGCAACCGCGTCCAGGATCCGGCGGTGGCCGACCTCCTGGTCCCAGACCATGGATACGGGGCCAAGCGCCCACCGTTCGAGACCAACTACTACGAGGTCTACAACCGGCCCAACGTAAACCTGGTCGACCTGCGCACGACCCCGATCACCAGGATCACCGAGACGGGGTTGGAGACTACAGCCGGCGCAGAGGATTTCGATGTCATCATCTATGCCACCGGCTTCGACGCGATCACGGGCGCCTACGACCGGATCGACATCACCGCCGGTGGTGCATCGCTCAAGGCGGAGTGGAAGAACGGACCTTTCACGTTCGCCGGCGCCGCCGCCCCGGGCTTCCCGAACCTGTTCTTCCTGGTCGGGCCGCACAGTTCCGGCGGCAATGTGCCCCGCATGTCGGAGCGTCAGGTCGACTTCGTCACCGGCGTACTCGGTGAGGCGGTGCGTCGTGGTGCGAGCCGGGTGGAGGCCACCCGCGAGGCGGCACAGGAGTGGACTGACCACGTGTATGAGCTGAACAGCGCTTCCCTGGCTGCCGAGGAGAAGATCGACTACACATACGGCACCAATACACCGGGCAAGAAGATCGTGTTCCGCCATTACGACGGCGGTCTGATCGGCCTGAACACCAAGCTGACCGCGGTCGAGGACACCTCCTACGCAGGCTACGAGTTCCGGTGACATGCCCATGAAAGCCGTACAACTCGTCGGACCTCGTGACCTCCGCGTCCACGAGGTCCCGGACCCGGTGGCCGGACCCGAGGACGTGCTCCTCCAGGTCGCCGGGGCCGGCATCTGCCATTCCGATCTGCACGTGGTCGAGTCGGAGCGCCCGATGTTCCGCCGGCCGGTCGTGCTCGGCCACGAGGTCACCGGGCACGTCGTGGAGATGGGGGAGCAGGTCTCCGGGTGGTCGCCCGGGGACAGCGCGGTCGTGCACCTGTGCTGGTCGTGCGGCGAGTGCATCGCATGCCGGCGAGGTGACGACAATCTGTGCGTCGCCACCGGCCGCCGCGCACAACCGCCAGCACCCGGGCTCGGCCCCGACGGAGGAATGGCCGAGCTGATGCGGGTGCCAGCCCGATATCTGCTGCCCATCGGGAACCTGGACCCGGTGACCGCGGCACCGCTCGCTGATGCCGCGATGACGCCGTACCACGCCATCGACCGGTCCCGATCGGTGCTGCGTCCGGGTGCCACGGCCCTGGTCATCGGTATCGGTGGCCTGGGGCACGTGGGGGTGCAGATTCTCGCGACGGTGCCCGACGTGCGGATCGTGGCCCTCGACGTGGACGAATTGCGCCTGAAGGCGGCCTTGGACCTGGGGGCTCACAAAGTGGTTCAGGCCGGCCCGGACGCCGCCGGGCGGGTGTTGGAGCTGACGGGCGGCCTGGGTGCCGACGCGGTCTTCGACTTCGTCGGCAACGCCGCCACCACAACGACGGCCGTCAACGCGGTCGCACCAGGTGGGATGTGCCAGGTCCTGGGGCTCGGTGGTGGTGCGGTACCGGTCAGCGCCCAAGCTCGAACCGGCCGCGGCTGGCCCTGGGGCGCCTGGTTGCGGAGCTCCTACGGTGGCACACGCGCGGACCTCGAGGCCTGTGTCCGGCTCGCCCAGGAGAGTCGCATCTCTATCGAGGTGGAGACGTTCCCACTGGTCGATGCACTGGAGGCGTTCCGTCGCCTCGAGGTCGGCGACATCCGCGGCCGCGCCGTGCTGGTGCCGTGATTGACCGCGGCCCAGGGAATCGATAGTTCCCGGGGCCGCGGTCTATCGACAACCTGCAGCCAAACCTTCGCGGGCTGCGGTCAAGCGATGGCGCGGCCGAGAAGCTCGCGGCAGAACCTCTTCAGCTCGTTTTCGGGGATCGCGTGGCTGGTGAGTGTCGCACGAACAACATTGGGTGGCACGTCGCGAACGCTTGACCCGAATACGCTGACCACCCGAAGCATGAGCCCCGCCACGTCGAGCGAATTCCCTTCGGACGTATACCGGTACACTAGTTCGTACATCCCCCCCAAGATCAGCGTGACATCGTCCGAGAGCGACTCGGCTGCCGACAGCTCCTCCGAACCGAGGAACGACGCGACCCATTGCTCATTGAATCGAATGATGCGCGCGGTGAGTTCCCGGTTCTTCACGATGTCCAGTGTCACCAGCCGGATTCGATCCTCGAGAAGGATTGTCCCGAAATGCAGTTGGCCGATGACGTAGAGAGTCGAAAGCGGATCTGTCAACTCGGGATAGTGGCTACGGACATGGTCACGTGTTGCGGCGAGCAGGTCGTCGAGGAAATCGAGGAGGAAGATCTCCTTCCTCGGAAAGTGGTACTGCACGAGCGGTCGATCGACGCCGCTCGCGTCCGCAATTTTCGTGTAGCTCATCTTCGTGAACCCCGACTCCAGTAGCAAGTACCGTGCAGCTCGGGCGATGCGGGCCTTCGCGGATGCAGCGGGTTCGGCGGGCATGTTGTCACCTGTTTGGGGTCGGACGGCGTGCGTGTGCACGAGACTGCGGCGACTTGACGACGGCTATGCAGACGCCGTCGGGCGTCCGGCCGTGTCGGATGCCGTCGGAACAGGTTCATGGGGTGAACCCTGCTTGGGCATGCGATGGGCGAGGATGACGAACCGAAGGGCGCACACGGTGCTCAACGCGCCGAGGACGTAGAACCACGGCGCGTCGAGCGCGGTGACGGCGGTGCTGAAGAACCCATACCCGGGCGGCATGAAGGTCAGAATCGTGCCGAGAAGGGTGAACCATGCCAGCGCGATGATCCCCGGCTGGCGGACCTTCGTCTCCTCGAGCTTGAACTGCGTCGCGATTGCCAGGGTGGCGTTGGTCGACATCATGAGTACCAGGCACATGACGTCACCGATTGCCGCGCGGATGACCATGAACAGGATGACGCCGGCCGAATATGCTGCGATTCCTCGAATCCAGGCCGTTCGTGCGGACACGGGCTCGGTGTAGTACCGGCCGAACACCGATTGGCGTTCGTTCCTGACCACGAGTTGAAGCGAGTAGATCTCGATCGCGACGAAAGTGACGCAGCCTGCCCATAGGAGCTTGAACAGCCAGTGGTCGACCTGGAAGAACCACATGCTGAAGAGAAGGACGAAGGTGAGATCGTGGCCGAAGTACCAGGCATGCTGCCAGAAGAAGAATGGACAGTCCTTGTTCCTGATCTGCATGTACATGCTTGTCAGGTACTGCGCGAAGCCGAACCCATATGTTGCGAAAGCCAATGCAACGAACAGTACGGGATGCCGGTCGACGACCTGCATCACGCCATCGATGGTGTACACGAAGCTCACCCTTCCGGGGCTCGCCTGAGCCCTGTCGCTGTGCTATGAGGCAGCCTTCTCGTTAACTATACGCGTATAGCCAATTTCCAGGGTAGCGGTTCGATGTTGCTGAAATACATATCCGCACTGCGCCACCGTGTTTGCCCGCTGGAGCACTGGGACGACAGCGCGGACCGACAGCGCGGCTCCCTGCGGGAGGCCCGGAGGTATCACCATCACCATCACCTTCATCGAGCAGGCGACGGGCTGCCGCTCCCGTCACCCGGGGGTCCCCGGCGGATTGCCGAACTCCAGCTGCTGGGTGACCACGAAAAGCCCGTGCCGGGTGCGCTCGGCACGGGCCTCGTCGACACCGAGGCGCCCCGCCACCAGCGGACGCACGCCCTCGGTGAGCAGGTCCGCTGTCGGGCAGGCCGCTGGCCAATGACGAGGGCGCGACCACCGGGTGGCGGGGGCCCTGTGCAGTCGGTCGGGTCACGCGGGGGAGAGCACTGCGCGCCCGCTCATGGTCTGGGTGCCATCGGATAGGACGGCGCTCAACCGCAGCACGACTGCCGCCTCGGTGCTCTCCTCGGGTACCACCTCGGCACTCAACCGGGGCTCGGCCAGGACGGGTGTGATCGCGGTGAACCGGGTGGACAGCTCTCGGAGCCGCGACTGCGGCACGGCGGCGGTGAGCAGCCGGCCCAGGTAGGCCATCGACAGCATGCCGTGGGCGAACACGTCGTCCAGGCCCGCGGCCTTTGCTGCGTCCAGATCGATGTGGATCGGGTTGTGGTCACCCGAGGCACCGGCGAACAGGGCCAGGGTGGTGCGAGTGATCGGACCCGGCTCGAGGTCCGGGATGGTGATGTCCGGTGTGCTCACGAGGCGATCCCTCCGTTCTTGACGACAGTGGTGGACTCCAGTTCGGCAACCTTGGTGCCGTCACGCAGCACCTCGCAGCGCCGGACGAGGAAGTCGAGGCTGCCGCCGGCCTTGGAGTACAGGTCCACATACGACGGGGCGAAGACCACCATGTCGCCAGCGTGCACCGGCTCGAAGTAGCGGAACGACTGCTCGCCGTGCAGCACCTGGCTCAGGTCCACGCCGTACTCGCCGAGCACGTCGAAGACATCGGAGCGCTCGAGCTCGAGGCCGAACAGGAAGGTCGGCGGCGCGAGCAGATCTGGGTGGCCGGCCGCGCGGGCGGCGTCCAGGTCGGAGTAGACGGGGTCCTTCTCGCCGATGGCCTTGGCGAACTGCTGAATCCGGCCGCGTTCCACGGTCACCTCGACCGTGGTGTCGGTGCGCCGAAGGATGGAGGCGTCGAGGGGCATCAGGAGATCTTTTCGTAGAGGGAGACAACGGCGGCGCCGCCGAGGCCGATGTTGTGCTGGAGCGCGAGCGTAGCGCCCTCCACCTGGCGGTCGCCGGCCTGGCCGCGCAACTGCCAGACCAGCTCGGCGCACTGCGCAAGACCGGTTGCGCCCAGCGGGTGCCCCTTGGAGAGGAGGCCGCCGGACGGGTTGGTGACAACCCGCCCGCCGTAGGTGTTGTCGCCGGCGAGCACGAACTTTTCGGCCGTGCCCTCCGGGGTGAGGCCGAGACCCTCGTAGGTGATCAGCTCGTTGGTCGCGAAGCAGTCGTGCAGCTCCACCACGGGAATGTCCAGCGGGTCGACACCCGAGTCCTCGTACACCTGACGGGCGGCCTCGCGGGTCATCTCGTATCCGACGACCTTCATCATGTCGTTGTCGTCGAACGTACCCGCGACATCGGTGACCAGCGCCTGGCTGCGGAGCCTGATCGACGCGTCCAGCCCCTTGGAACGGGCGAACTCCTCGCTCATCACCACTGCTGCGGCGGCGCCGTTGGTCGGTGGGCAGCACATCAGCAGGGTGAGTGGGCCCCAGATCTGCTTGGAGCCCATCACTTTGTCCAGGTCGATGGGGTCGCGGAAGACGGCGAGCGGGTTTCGGGTGGCGTGGCTTCGTGCCTTGACCGACACCCGGCCGAAAATTTCCGGGAGGATCCCGTACTTCTCCATGTAGGCGACGCCGGCTCCGCCGAAGGTCTTGGCGGCCACCGGTGCGGGCAGATCGCCGCCGGGCTGGGCGGTGGTGATCACCTCGCCACGGGTCGTGGGGCTGGGCCGGTCGTCCCAAACGTTGACCAGGGCGCCCGGGCGCATCTGCTCGAATCCCAGTGCCAGCACGCAGTCGGCCGTGCCCGACGCGACGGCCTGACGAGCCAGCCAGAGCGCGGTGGAGCCGGTGGAACAGTTGTTGTTCACGTTCACGATCGGGATGCCGGACAGGCCGACCCCATACAGCGCGGCCTGCCCGCAGGTCGCGTCCCCGTAGACGTAGCCGACGTACGCCTGTTGGACGTCGGTGTAACTGATGCCGGCATCGGCCAGGGCCTGGCGCGCGGCGGTGGCGCCCATGACGTCGTAGTTCTCACTGGCGCCTGGTTTGGCGAAGGGCACCATGCCCACTCCGGTGATGGTGACGGTGCGCGTGTCGCGAGTGCTCATTGACGCTCTCCAGCGGTTGGTGGTGAAGTTGAAGTCCCCCAAGTTAGCAGATGCAATATTAACATGAAATGGGTTATATACGGCTAAACTGGCATGTTGACTCATTGACATAGTGAAATTACCGTTCACGCATCGACCTTGGAACCCAATCGTGGAGGTGTCTTGTGAGTAGTGGAAAGCTGAACCGGAGGGTCGCGCTCGTCTCGGGCTCGGGGCGGGGCATCGGCCGAGCTGTCGCGCAGAAGCTGGCCGCAGAAGGTGCGCGGGTTGTCGTGA
Organism: Nocardia citri; assembly: GCF_054065835.1. NCBI lineage: Bacteria > Bacillati > Actinomycetota > Actinomycetes > Mycobacteriales > Nocardiaceae > Nocardia > Nocardia citri. The sequence continues at coordinate 11,111 of NZ_JBSUQM010000037.1, read as the reverse complement.
ACGACCTGGACGATGCACCGGCGAAGGAGGTGGTGGCCGCCATCGAGGCCGCGGGCGGTGAGGCGGTGGCCCTCGTCGGAAGTGTCACGGACTTGGACTTCGCCGACCGCTTCGTCGGCACGGCCGTCGATACCTTCGGTGGCGTCGACATCATTGTGAACAACGCGGGCTACACGTGGGACAACGTCGTCCAGAAGATGACCGACCAGCAGTTCGACGACATTCTCGATGTGCACCTGCGTGCCCCGTTCCGGATCCTGCGCGCCGCGCAGCCAGTGATCAGTGCGGCCGTGAAGAAGGAGCGCGCCGAAGGTCTCGTGGTCCCTAACCGCAAGGTGGTCAACACGTCCTCGACTTCCGGCCTTTACGGAAACCCGGGGCAGGTCAACTACTCCACCGCCAAGGCCGGCCTGGTGGGCATGACCAAGACGCTCGCGAAGGAATGGGGTCGCTACAACGTGACCGTCAATGCGGTGGCCTACGGTGTGATCACCACCCGGTTGACCGCTGTCACCACCGAGGAACAGACCATCGACGTGGACGGGCGCACCATCAAGGTCGGCATCAATCCGGCCGTGCACGAGAGCGCGACCGCGCAGATCGCACTGGGCCGGGCCGGCACGGTCGAGGAGGCGGCCGGCGCCGTCTATCTGCTCTGCGCCCCGGAGTCGAGCTACATCACCGGGCAGGTGCTGGTGTGCTCGGGCGGTCTGTGATGGGCGCCGAGGCGGGTGACCGGAAGTACGAGGAGATCGACTATCGGGTCGACGACGGGATGGCCGTGATCACTCTGGACGCGCCGGAACGACGCAATGCGTTGCGCAACCAAATGTTGCGAGATCTCGCCGACGCGCTCGACCGGGCCGATCGTGACCCGGAAGTGCGAGTGGTGCTGCTGACCGGTGCTGGCGCCTCGTTCTGCGTCGGCGCCGAATTGCACGGACCGGACACGCTGATCGAGGCGCTCGAGGAGGACACGCCAGGGCATACGCCGACGGGGTACCGCGAGCCGGGCGGTCGGGTCAGCGAGCGGCTGTTCGATATGAGCACCCCGGTGATCGCTGCGGTGAACGGGGACGCGGTCGGCGGCGGCGCCTCGATCATCGCGGCGTGTGACGTCAAGATCGTCAGCTCGACCGCCCGCTTCGGGTTCGTCTTCACCCGCCGCGGCGTGGTGCCCGAGAGCGCGTCCTCGTGGTACCTGCCGCGACTGGTCGGGCTTGCGACGGCCGCCGACTGGCTGCTGTCCGGTCGTATCTTTGGCGCCGACGAGGCGCTCACCGCAGGCCTGATCACCCGAGTCGTACCGCCGGAGGACGTGCTGGAGCACGCCGTTGCCTACGCACGCCAGTTCGTCACCGACACGTCACCCACGTCGGTGGCATTGGCGAAGCGGCTGCTCATGGACTCGTGGCGCCACGACACGCCACGCCAGGCCTCCGAGGTCGAGTCCCGGGTGTACGCGAGCCGGTTGCGTTCGTCGGATGTGCGTGAGGGAGTGTTGTCGTTCCTGGAGCGCCGACCGGCCACCTTCGGGCCCTTCGCACCAGGACCCGATGAACGCTTCTGAAGTTCCGTTCCGCGGCGTTCAGCGGACGGTGGCCTGGCGTCACCGTCCGCGTGGCGTTGCCGGGACAGGGCCCGGGCCGACCGAATGTAACTTGCGATTCTATATCATATTCTTAATTAGACCAGTTCTCAAGCAAATAAGTTAATTATTATTATTGTTTAGTTATTGACAGTTTCGGGGTGGAGTTGGGACGCTTCAAATCGCCGGGCCACCCGTCCGAGGCCCCTTGCGACCGACCCGATCCCGCCTGTCCCGGTTTGCTCGGCTGCCGGAGTGGAAAGAGGACCCATGCCCCACGAAGTGTTCATCTACGACGCGTTGCGCACGCCGCGCGGCAAGGGCCGCAACGGCTCGCTGTACGGCGTCAAGCCGGTGACCCTGGCCGCCGACCTGCTGATCGCCTCCCTCGCGCGCAATCCCGAGCTAGACCCGAACGTCATCGACGACGTGGTGCTGGGATGTGTCTCGCCGCTTCGCGATCAGGGCGCCGACATCGCCCGTACCGCGGTGCTCGCCGCCGGTCTCCCCGAGACGGTCGCTGGCGTGCAGTTGAACCGGTTCTGTGCCTCCGGGTTGGAGGCAGTGAACACCGCCGCCCAGAAGATCGCCTCTGGCTGGGAGCGCATGGTGCTCGCCGGCGGCGTGGAGAGCATGTCGCGGGTGCCGATGAGCTCCGACGGCGGCGCCTGGGCCAACGACCCCGAGACCAACCTGGCCACCGGCTTCGTGCCCCAGGGCATCGGAGCGGACCTCATCGCCACCCTCGGGAACTGGAGCCGCGAGGACGTCGACGCGTTCGCCGCCGAGTCCCAGGCCCGAGCCGCCAAGGCTCAGGCCAACGGCTGGTTCGACCGCAGCATCGTGCCGGTGGTCGACCGCAACGGCACCGTGCTGCTCGACCGTGACGAGCATCCCCGGCCCGGCACCACCGTCGAGACCCTCTCCCGGATCGAGCCCTCGTTCACCGGGCTCGGCAAGGCCGGCTTCGACGCGGTTGCGCTGGAGAAGTACCACTGGGTCGAGCGCATCGACCACGTGCACCACGGCGGCAACTCGTCGGGGATCGTCGACGGAGCCGCGCTGGTTGTGCTGGGCAATCAGCGGGTGGGCGCAGATCTGGGCCTCACTCCCCGTGGCCGAATCGTGGCCACCGCCGTCTCCGGCTCCGACCCCACGATCATGCTGACCGGCCCCGCCCCCGCCAGCCGCAAGGCACTAGCCGCCGCCGGGCTCACCGTCGACGACATCGACCTGTTCGAGATCAACGAGGCCTTCGCTTCGGTGGCGCTGCGCTTCATCCGCGACCTGGACCTGGACCACGAGCGGGTCAACGTCAACGGCGGCGCGATCGCGCTGGGCCACCCGCTCGGAGCCACCGGCGCGATGCTTGTCAGCACCGTGCTGGACGAGCTGGAACGACGCCACCTTCACCGCGGCCTGGTGACACTCTGCGTCGGCGGCGGTATGGGCATCGCCACGATCATCGAGCGGATCTGAGGAGCACCCGGATGAGCACCACCTTCAGCACCCCCACCATCACCGCCAGCAGCGTCGACGGCGTGGTGACCCTGACCTTCGACAACCCGGACAAGCACGTGAACACCCTCTCGGGTCGCGCCGTGGGCGACCTCGGAGCCGTGCTCGACCACCTCTCCGGTCTCGGGGACGAGTTGCGCGCGGTCCTGCTGGTCTCGGCCAAGTCGACCTTCATGGCCGGCGCAGACCTCAACGAGATCCTCACCATGACCGACGACGTGGACGCGACCCGCACCCTGGCCACCACCGCCAAGGCTCACCTGCGTCGCCTCGAGACCCTCGGCGTGCCCGTGGTCGCCGCGATCGGCGGCACCGCCCTGGGCGGAGGCTTCGAGCTGGCCCTGGCCGCGCACCGCCGAGTACTGGCGGACGACCCCAAGGTGCGCGTCGGGCTGCCCGAGTCCACGCTGGGCCTGCTGCCAGGCGGTGGCGGGTTGGTCCGCACCGTCCGGCTGCTCGGCCTGGACACTGCCCTAGACCGGGTACTACTGCCCGGCGCCTCGCTGAAGCCTGCCGCGGCCCTCGAGCTGGGCCTGGTCGACCGGGTGGTGCCCGCCGAGGAACTGCTGGAGGCCGCCCGCGCGCTGGCGCTCGAGATCAACCCGGCCAGTCAGCCCTGGGACCGTGGGGAGCTGATCCCCGGCGGCACCCCGGCCGACGCGCACGTCGAGGCAACCCTGCCGCTGCGCGCCGCTGCGCTGCGGGCCGCGCACCGGGGCGCCCCGATGGACGCCGCCGCCGCGATCCTCTGCGCTGCGGTCGAGAGCACCCAGGTAGATGTCGACACCGCGTTCGAGATCGAGACTCAGTGGTTCGTCCACCTGGTCACCGCTTCGCCCGCCCGCAACATCGTCCAGGGCACCTTCTTCGACCTGCAGACCGTGCGCTCGGGCGCCGGCCGGCCCGAGGGTTTCGAACCCTGGCAGGCCACCCGGGTCGCGGTGCTCGGGGCCGGGATGATGGGCGCCGGCATCGCGCTCAACGCGGCCACCTCCGGGATGACCGTGCACCTCGAGGACGTTGACCTGGCCGCCGCCGAGCGCGGCAAGGCGTACGCGGTCAACGCGCTCGACAAGGACGTCGCTCGCGGTCGTCGCAGCCAGCAGCAGGCCGACCAGATCGCCGCCCGCATCCAGCCCACCACCGACGTGGCCGACCTCGTCGGCGCCGACCTGCTCATCGAGGCGGTCTTCGAGGATCCGGCACTCAAAGCCGCCGTACTGGCCGAGGTGGTTCCCGTGCTGGCCCCAGATGCGCTGCTCGCCTCCAACACCTCGACCCTCCCGATCAGTGACCTGGCCGAACACGTGGACCGACCCGAAACCTTCATCGGCCTGCACTTCTTCAGCCCGGTCGAGCGGATGGACCTGCTCGAGATCGTGGTGGGGGAGAAGACCAGCGACGCGACTGTGGCCCGCGCCTTCGACGTGGCCCGTCAGCTGGGCAAGACTCCGATCGTCGTCAACGACGGCCGCGGCTTCTACACCAGTCGGGTGATCCTGACCCGCCTACTCGAGGCCGCCGCCATGCTCGCCGAGGGCGTGCACCCGATGACCATCGAGCGGGCCTCGCAGCGGGCCGGGTACCCAATGGGCACACTGGCCTTGTTGGACGAGGTCACCCTGGCGCTGCCGTACAAGATCCACGGTCAGTTCGCCGAGGCGGCCCGCGAGACCGGCGCACCGTTCACCCCACATCCGGGCGCCGAACTGCTAGGCCGGATGATCGAGGTCGAGAAGCGTCCCGGTCGTGCCGCTGGCGCCGGATTCTACGAGTACTCCGACGGACGCCGCGCCGGCCTGTGGCCGGAGCTGACCGAGAAGTTCGGTCAGCTCCAGGTCGCCGAGGACGTCCAGGAGCTCACCGATCGCCTGCTGTTCGCGGAGGCTTTGGACACCGCGCGTTGCCTGGAGTCGGGCCTGGTGCGCAGCACCGCCGACGCCAATGTCGGCTCGCTGCTGGGCATCGGCTATCCCCGCTGGACCGGCGGCACCGCCCAGTTCGTCGAGGGCCACCCCGGCGGCGTCGCCGGCTTCGTCGCCCGAGCCCAGGAATTGGCCGCGCGGCACGGGGAGCGATTCACGCCCCCGGCCTCGCTGGTGGCCCGTACTAGGGAGACCGTCAATGCGTAGGACCGTGTACCAGCCCTGGCACGAGGAGTTCCGCAGCGCCTTCCGGGCCTTCCTGGACCGCGAGGCCGTACCGCACGTGGCCGCGTGGGAGGCCGCTGGCGCCCCGGACCGTGCCTTCGTGAAGGCAGCCGGACAAGCCGGGTTCCTGGGCTTCGAATTCGACCCCTCGCTGGGCGGACTGGGTATCGACGACTTCCGGTACAACGCGGTGATGACCGAGGAGGTCGTCGCCTCCGGGATGGCCGCCGACCTGTTCAGCATGCAGAACGACATTATCGTGCCGTACCTGCGCGACCTGGCCACCGACGAGCAGCGGGCCCGCTGGGTGCCCCGGTTCACCGCCGGTGAACTGGTGGTCTCCCTGGGCATGAGCGAACCGGGCGCCGGCTCCGACCTGGCCGCGATCACCACCACCGCGCGCCGCGAGGGCGACGAGTACGTGCTCCACGGCTCCAAGACATTCATCACCTCGGGTGCCACGTGCGATCTGGCCATCGTGCTGGCCCGTACCGGCGAGCGCGACGGCCGCGGCACCAGCCTGATCGCGGTCGAGCACGGCACCGCTGGTTTCAAACGCGGCAACCCGATGCACAAGATCGGCCGCCGCGGCCAGGACACTGCCGAGCTCTTCTTCGACGAGTGCCGGGTGCCGGTGTCCAACCTGGTCGGCGAGGCGGGCCGCGGATTCTCCGGCGCGATCACCAACCTGCCCAGGGAGCGGCTCTCGATCGCGGTCTCCGCGGTCTCCTCCGCCCGGGTGGCATTCGACCTCGCGCTGGCGTATCTGACCGAGCGCACCGCGTTCGGTGGACCAATTGCCCAACTGCAGTCGGTCCGTATGACTCTGGCCGAGCTGCATACCGACATCGACGTAATGCAGACGTACGTGGACCGCTGTGTGCTGGCGGTCGACGACGGCAGCCTGAGCGCTGAGGAGGCCGCAGGCTGCAAATACCAGGCCACCGAGCTCCAATGGGGCGTGATCGACCGGGTTCTCCAGCTCTTCGGCGGCTACGGCTACATGGAGGAATATCCGATTGCCAGGATGTGGCGGGACGCCCGGGTCCAGCGGATCTACGGCGGCGCCAACGAGGTGATGAAGGACCTCATCGGCCGACGGCTGGTGGGCGCATGAGCCCCCTGGCTGGCCGCACGGTGCTCGTTACCGGCGCGTCGCGCGGGGTCGGGCGAGGCATCGCGCTCCGTCTCGGCGCCGCCGGTGCCTCCGTGGCGGTGAATTACCGACGCGATGCGGACGCCGCGGCCGATGTTGTCGAGGAGATCCGGGCCGCCGGTGGTCGTGCAGAGGCGTTCGCCGCCGAGATCGGTGCCCCCGGTGCCGGCGAGCAGCTGGCGGCCGCAATCCGGGACCGGCTCGGACCGGTAGACGCACTGGTCAGCAACGCCGGCTCCGCGAGCAAGGGAGCCACCGTAGCCCGCACCTCGGCGGAGGACTTCACGGCCCAGCTTCAGGTGCACGCGCTGGGTCCGATCGCCTTGCTCCAGGCGTTACTGCCAGATCTGCGGGCCGCTGGACGAGGTGACGTGGTGATGATCTCCAGCAGCACCGTGCCGCTGACCCCAGCTCACGCCGCCCCCTACACGATGGCCAAGGCCGCGATGGAGACCTGCGTGCTGACCGTTGCACGTGAGGAACGCGAGCACGGGGTCCGTGCCAACGTCGTGGCCCCCGGCCTGGTGATGACCGAGATGGGGCGCCGCCTGGTCCGGGCCTCGGCCGGCGCCGAGATCGAGGACCTCGACGCCGCCGCCCCGTTCGGCCGGGTCTGCCGACCCGACGACGTGGCCGGTGTGGTCGAGTTCCTGCTCTCCGACGGCTCCGGTTACGTGACGGGGCAGCGGATCAGTGTCGACGGCGGCGGTCGCGACGCGGGCATCTTCTAATCCCCGCATCCCATCGAACACTCACAGAACATCCAGGAGGACACAGTGGCACCAGGACGCTTCGATTCGAAGGTGGCTGTGGTCACCGGTGGCGCCCGTGGCATCGGCTTGGGCACCGCTCTGCGCCTGGCCGAGGAAGGCGCCGCCGTAGCGGTGCTCGACCTGGACGTCGAGGCCGCCACGACCGCTGCGAAGACCATTACCGCCGAGACCGGCTCTGCGTCGGTCGGTCTGGCCTGCGACGTCTCGGACGCAGAGTCGGTGGCTGCGGCCATGGCCGCGGTGGTTGCCGACCTAGGCGGCCTGCACGTGCTGGTCAACAATGCCGGCGTGACCCGTGACAGCCTGCTACACAAGATGACCGAGGCCGACTGGGACATCGTGCTCGGTGTACACCTGCGCGGCGCCTTCCTGATGGCACGCGCCGCTCAATCCCACTTCGTCACCCAGAAATACGGCAAGATTGTCTCGCTTTCCAGCGCCTCGGCGCTGGGCAACCGCGGCCAGGCCAACTACTCCGCCGCCAAGATGGGGATCCAGGGCCTGACCCGCACCCTCGCCATCGAGTTGGGTCCTTTCGGCGTGAACGTCAACGCTGTCGCTCCCGGCTTCGTGGCCACCGCGATGACCGACGCCACCGCCGCGCGGCTCGAGCTCGGAGTCGAGGAGTTCCGCAGCGCGGTCGCCGCGAAAAACCCGGTGCGCCGGGTCGGAGAATCGGCGGACATCGCTGCTGCAGTCGCGTTCTTGGCCAGCGACGAGGCTTCATACGTGACCGGCCAGACCCTCTACGTCGACGGCGGCGCCACTCTCGGCTAGCACGCCGGCGAGCACTGGCCTGCCAGCACGTTCCCACAGGAGCCAAACGTGACCGTCCGCACCGGCACTGCTCAGTGACAGTTGAGCCGTTGTTGACGGCGACCAGGATGAAATCCTCGGCCAGCAGATCGTTCAGGCTGGTGGTGTCTGCGGTGACCTGGGCGTCGAAGAAACGCTGGTCTTGCTCGAGCAGGGACGTGCCGTCGCAAGGTTGGCGATGATCGTCTAGACCTCGTCGCACCCGCTGGCGACTCCGCCCGATGCTGGACGCACCCGGGAGAGCAGTCCGTACAGCGTGGTGATCTCGTCTGCGGACAGGTTGGCGAACACCTCGCCGTCGATGCGCCGCATGGCGTCGTCGATGTCGTCGGCGACCGATCGACCCGCGTCGGTCAGCTCCACGATGTGCCGGCGTCGGTCCTCCGGGTCCCGCCGACGTTCCGCCAGGCCGCGGTCCTCCAGCTCGTTCAGGGCGGCGACCAGGACGCTCGGGTCGACCCCGGCCTTCTCGCCGAGCCACTGCTGCCCGACCGGACCGGGGGTCAGCAGCGCCAGCACATGCGTCTGCAGCGGCTTGAGCCCGCGCTGACCCCCCGCAGCCCTGATCGCCCCGGCCGCGGTCATCCCGCTCAGGGCCAGCGCCCAGCAGATCCTGTCGTCGATCACGGCTTCACGCTACACTACCTTCAATAGTTGAAGATTTTAAATGATTTGATATCTTCAAGAGTATATCGCCCACAAAGATGGAGTGCCGTAATGTACATCGCCTATACCGTCGTCGCCGTGCTGCTCTCGCTCATGTTGCTGGCCTCGGCGCGGGACAAGCTGGTCCGCAATCCGGCGCGGATGGCGGGCCTCGAGTCCATCGGGGTGCCACTGACGTGGGTCCCGTGGCTGGCGACAGCCGAGATCGCCGGCGCCGCCGGTCTCTTGGCCGGCATCTGGTTCGCCCCGCTGGGCGTCGCCGCCGCGATCGGTCTGGTGCTGTACTTCGTGGGCGCGGCCGGAGCGCATCTGCGCGGCGGCGACGCCGCCCACGTCGCACCGGCGGCGGTGATCCTGATCGTCTCCGCGGTGCTGATCGGCCTGCGCATCGCGACCGCGTGAACTCAGCTAGCTATAACTACGGGACCCAGCGGCGGTTCGCGTTCTCATAAATGAGCGATTCCGAGAGAAGATCCCACAGGAGGTTCGGCCTGTGACTCGCAGTGGAAAGTGGCGGTGTTCTCGCGCCATCAAGTGGCGCATCGGGGACTGCGGTCAGGTCGTGCCGATGACGAGGGGCGCTGCAGGCGGTTTCGACGACGTCGGCGGTGATGGTGTGGAGTTCGTTGATTTTCATGATGCGGTGGATTTGGGCGAATAGTCGTTGCAGGAGGCGGAAGTTGCCGCCGGTGATGCGGGCGACGGCTGATCACACCACGCCAGATTCTGCACCCGCCGAACGTTAGAGCATGCCCACGACACAACTCGCGGTCCGCATCGGTCAGGACACGGCCGTAGGCAGTACCGGATACCCTGGGCCGCAGTCGATCCAACGTTTGACCGGTTCGGTCGGGGCACGCGCCACGCGGCAATTGAGTGCGTTCGCTGCGCGGGTCGCGGTCGGGGGATGACAGGATCCGTCGTTTACGCCTACCGCACGCGCCGTTGGTTCGAGTGTCGAGGCAGCAGGCTGATCGGAATGGTCGCCGAGTCAGGCGATTCGCTCACCCGTGCGATAGCTGTAGATCCTGATATCGGCAATTGCAGCGAAGTCCTTGAACCGGTTACGGGAGTGCGAGCTGCGGTCGACGAAAACCACCAGGCATGGACGCGACTTATCGATGGCCTGGAAGAGGCCAGGCTCATGGGCTACATCGATGAGACCGACCCGGAGATGGCGCGAGATGTATTGGAGCCATTGAAGTTCTGTCCTGCTTCGATGTCCTGGGATTGGTGGGAATGGTCAACGCTACGCCGCGCCTGCGGCGGGGGCAGTCAAACGCTGTGCACGACGCGGATACCGGGCGGTGGCCTTTTTCAGCGCCACCGCAACGGGCGCGAAGTGTGACCGCTGCAGCAGGGCACCGAAGGCATCATCGGACGGTAGCTGAGAAAGGATGCCGGCGACGAAGGCTCTGTCCTTCGAGGTGCGACAGGTATCGAGTAGGAGGGCCACTGCCGGCGCTGCGGCCGGACCGACCTGGCATACCACATTGAATAACGGCGCCTTGTCGGGAAAGAGCGTCTGTATATCTATCGGCGCACGGCCCTTCAAGAACCCGATGCGATCCAGCTGCGCGGCGGTCGTCGCTGATGGGACCAGCAGGTCGAACGTCCACGAGTACTGGTCGGCGGCCTTCTCGTCGGCCAAGTCCGCCTCGAGCCAGTCCTGTCGTTGCGGCAGCAGGTACGACGACAGCATCCGAGCCAGCAAAGAACCCGTGTTCCGCAGCGCCTCAACCCGCTGCACCGCCTCGGCGTACTCCTCGTCCGACGCCACAGCCAGACGAGCTCGTATCAACCGAGCAGCCTCGGAATGCATGCCCCACCAGGGCTCGTCCTGCTGCCGATAGGACAGAGCGTCGTACCACTGCCGGTAGTAGCTTTCCCGATGCCACGGCGTCCAACCGACGGGGTCCTGGTGACGCCGGTCCAGCACCAATCGTCCGGCCTGCGTGAGAACATCGACGGCGAACCCCAGCCCGCGTGCGGAAACCCAGCCATCGACCAGGGGAGCTGCGAGTTCCTCGCGGACGTGCTGGCCGTGTCGGACCATCGAGGAGCAACAGCTGTTCTGGTCGTCGACAAGGATCGTGGCTACCACCGCTGCGCCCAGCGCGGAAGGCTCTGCCCGACAGGTCGAATCGAGGTAATCCAGCCACAACAGCCCGGCGTCGGCGAGTTCGTCGTTTCCCTCATGGCGCGCGTTGGCGAGCAATCCAATGATCCGCTCCCGCTGTCGCTCGACTACCCGCGTCAACGGCGCGGTCGGCGCAGGCTGGATCGGGCGGTGACCGGTCACCCCGCGAAACGGCTCGGCCTTGGCCAGCCAGCGTTTCGGAACGACCCACTTATCCTCATCGATCATGAGCGCAGGCTAACGACGCCCACCGACAGCTGACCGGTGTAAACCTGAGCCCTACGGTGCATTCGGCCCGCCACGG
>NZ_JBSUQM010000036.1:0-51857 GCF_054065835.1 Nocardia citri | reverse complement strand
CCCATAGATACGTCGTCACCACGTTGCGGACTGTGGTGGGGCTGCACCTCTTCAGAACCCAATAAGCCTCACGGTCTTACGAACTATTCTCCGAGTGCACCCAACTCATCGACCGCTCTGCGGTGTGGCGATGTATGCAGGAATTCAGCAGCAAGCGAACGCGCCCGCTCCGGATGGGCGCGACCGAGAGCAACGATCAGTCCAGCAACCTGAGTCTCGAGGTCGAAAGAGGGTCCCGCACCCGAAGCCAATCGCTGTGTTCCGCGGCGAATCACGTCGGAGATTTCGGATGCCAGGGCTCTGATATCGGCGTTGAACAACCCTTGATTGAGGTGACGCTCGAACTGGTAACGATCTGCCAGCTCGATCAACGCCGCCAGCGCCTTCAACCGCAACTCCGCCGTGCCGCGCTCCTCCGCGATCTCGTCGCTGTCGGCGACATCGCTGGCGAGAATCCCGAACGAATTGTCGGCACCGCCCCACCGATCACGCGACTGACCACGCCACACAACCCGATCGGGGTCCCTCGCGGCCTCAATCACCGCATCGTAGCCCTTCGCAGACCCCCAGCGCGCCAGCGCACAACACGCCAGCAACCGCTCCGCCGGATGCGCCTGCGAGTCTTCGAACAACCCCAGCACCTCAGCCTCACGCACACGCCAGCTACCGTCCATCGCCTCGTTCAAGACGTCGTCGGGCTCCGCGGGATTTCCGTCGAAGTCCGTATAGAACAATAGTTTCGCCTTGGGGCTGAGGCGGAATCCTGAGTAGGGGTTTGCCATATTCATCCTCTCTTCTGAGTTGGTATCCGTTTATCACTGCACTGTTCTGGCCGGGATTCTAACGGTGCACCGCGCGCCGCCAGATAAGCACCCTAGCGAAGATGTGCACCGTATGTTTGAATTGCCGCTCTATCTGAATCGAGAAAGGATGTTTTCCTCTGCTGCGTGAGGTTGATCGTCAGGGATTGGTCGGATGCGACGTTCCAATTCCGTAGTAAGATTTCGGCAATCATTGGAATCATGTCGAGCATGGGCATAACCGGACCGGTCTGAAGTTGTTCGGTACGCTGGCCAGCCTGCAATAGCGACCCCAGCAAGGCTGGTACCAGCAAGGATTGACCATCGTCATTAGCACCTGGATGCAGGGGGTGGCCGCAGGGCTGGTACCGCCAGATGTAGGCGGTGATGGATCCGGTATCGAGCCAAGACCTGATCTCGCTTCGCCCGACGCGAAGGGACCGATTAGGTAGTCGTTCGGAAGCGTGCCGCGTATCAGCCATTCATTGTCACGCGCGTGTTGAGCAGTGCGCGAATACGTGGTGCGAGATCGTTGGCTTTGGAATTACTGATGCCTAAAGTTCGATTATATTCGCGAAGATCATCACGGCCAATGTCGTACGACAGGTCGATTTCGACATGCTTTCCTGCGATCCTGTTGATTTCGGCCTGAATCGTATCCTGAATTACCTGCGGTGGAACAATCTCCAACCCGGGATGCTCACCGGCATCGATCGCAAGCTGCAGCTTGGTGCTGTCGACCCATATTTCCGGGCTTCCATAGACCTTTCCGTTGCCTTCCAAGGACGAAAACGAGCTGAAGGGACTATTCGCTTTAGCTTTCGGATTACGGTTCGCCATAATGTGCTGAAGCAGCGTGGTGTCACTCTCGGGGTTCAGTGGAGCGAGCGCCCCGTCACTGTCGATGCGCGTCTTCGGATATCCATCCTTGTTGAGCAGGCCAGGAAAATCATCGTCTTGCCGCTTCAAAATGGCCGGAGTATCACCACCACGTTGCAGTCTCGATCGTGTCACCGCGTCTAGGATCTGGTCGCGTGTGAGGACACCATCACCATCTCGATCCCAGACCGGAGGAGAGTATCGTCGCCGCGACGCAGCGCATCGCGTGCTGACCGAGCCTCCGCGATGGCGTCGAAGATCTCCTTCGCGCTCTTGCCCGCAGCGACCATGCTGTCAATTAGCACCGACTCTTCAATTCGCCCACCGGCTTTCAGGGCGCCGGCGCCCTTCGGTCCGGGAATAAAGAACGTTGCGAGATTGAAAAGCCCCCGTGGCCTGTCGGCAGCCAGCTGCCCAAGACCACCACCGTCCTCGTTGCCGCGCAGCAACGGATTGGATTCAGTGGCTGTGTTGGGAAGTTGTGTGCCCGGACGCGTATCCCAAGGGGTAGCGGTACGGATTCCTGCTTCGCCGACGCCTTCGGGGACGCGGGCTCCTCTGCCGAGGGCGTTCAGGCCTTTGGGGCCTGGCACGATGAAGGTTCCGATGCCGAAGCCTGCGGTGCCGATTGTTTCGAGGGGTTTGTCTGGAAATTGGCTCCAGTCGGTGCCGATGACCGTTATCGACAGGTCGTCGAGAAAGTTCAGCGTGGCGTGCTGTTGGTCGAGTTTGCCGTCGGGGCTGTAGACCGGGTTGCCGTTGGCGTCGCCACCGCCGAACCACCCGTAACCATCGACAAGCTGCCAGCGCCCGAGGCGATACCGGAGGTGATCGGCCCCGCCAAACCCCCACCACCACTGAACGCAGCGACCTCGACCACCACGATGACCGCGGTGGTCGCGCCGAACCCGATGCAGGCGGCCGGCACTCTCGCACACGGGCTTGTCAGCCGCCGACGGCGGACAACAATGCGGCTATGCCGAAGGTCTCGTCCGAATCCTCTATCCAGGACTCGATGTCGAGTTCGGTCGGGTCACCGACGCCCAGTACCTGATGAAGCACCGAGGTCACCTGGTCGGCGACAACCTCGTACTCGCGATAGTGCACCGGCCAAGTCACCATGCGGTGCCAACTGATCGAGCGCCCTTCGACTGGCGGATACCAGCCCGCTTGCCTCAGCATTGTCTCGGACTCCTCCGGCATGCGACGGTCCTCGCCGAGCTGGCTGTTGTGGACGATCTCGCACCAAAGCTCGGGCGTAAAGACATGGAAACGCGCATACCGCCCCTCGGTAGCATTGATGACCAGGAACGCCCTGGCGGGCATACCCGACAACGTCAACGCCAACGCTTCCGAGAACTTCCGCCAATTCACATTAGAAGTCATATTTTTCATTCCAACCCATCCCGAGCGGCGACTTCATCAAGAAACTTCTGATGCTCTGGACCAACGAAATTGAGATTAACCACCTGAGGGGAGGCGCTTAGCTTCAGAATCACGTTTTCACGATTCCATGCCATTGTGGCATGACTTCCGGGCAGTCCATAGGTCGGAATGCCAAGATTCTCTGTGATACCCTCTGCAAGGTCGGCGAATGCATTCACTACCAGCCTTCGAATCTCTACCCAGGGCAATTCATCGTCGGCGATGTCTGTAACGAGACATGAAATATCATCGATTATTCGCTTCTGTGGATGCACATAGGCCACAGGCCGCTGGAGTTGAAGATCGGTCCGTAGCTCTGCACCATTATCCCATGATTCTACGATTTGCCATCCTACTGATTCACAGAATCGAGGTATGTCGTCGATGCGCCAAGTCCAGTCAAATTCTGCGGCCAGGCGCGCAATTCTGATGGCACCTTCGATGTCGACGTTCATTATGGGTAATAATTCTCTCTAGTAGTCGCTGCCGGCTGGGTCGGAGAAGAAAGCGCCAGAGTGACCATTTCTGGCCCGTCGGATGCGGTAATGGCTGGTCATCGGATGGAGGCAGCATATGCCATGACGCGCGCATTTTCCCCATCGGATTGACTCAGGCCGAGTGAGGGCTGGGTTGCGATGTTGACGGTCAGCGATTGATTCACGGACGATGTCGGCTTCGATAGGAACTGGCTGCTGGGGAGCGGGCCAGCGACCCGCGTGATACGCGGTTGCGCCTGTGCAGCGATTCCTGCAAGCCAGGGTGCGGCCGCGGCAATCACGCCAGTCGCCCACTTCGGTGTCGACGGAATGATCGTTGAGGGTGGCGCTTCGGCGGCGGTCGGGCTCGCGGCGGCCGGAACGGAGACCGACGGTTCTGGAGGATTCCCGCCGTCACCCACCGATCGCGTGGGTTCGGGCAGCGTCGACGGCTTCTGCCCCGTTCCTGGATGCGCGAGGTTGAACCCCTGACCTTCGCCGGGTTCGAACTGGGTCACGGTGATCTTGTTCGTCCCCGGTTCGGTGTGCATCAGGAGGTAGTCGAAGTCGGACTCTCCCGAGATCAGATCCTGGGCCAGGCGAGTACCGTGTTTCGCGTCGTAGTCGACGATCGCCTGCAGGGCCTTCGAACCAGTCCGGAATTCGTCCACCCCGTACGGCACCGACCCCTGCTGAGCGTTGATCTTCTTCGGCCCGCCCACATCGACTGCCTCGGCGTAGCTCTGCAGCGCGATATCGGCGGGTGTCAGGGTGTCCTGTTCGGCGATGACCATCAGAAGGGGTGTCGGAGATACGCGGCGTAGGAACGCTTCTGGGGCGTAGGACTGGAATTTATCGATGCTGGAGAGGGTGACCTCGTTGCGCCAGGTCGGGACTTGCGGGCCGTTGGCCATCACGTGATCTGGGGATTCACAAGGAAGCCTTGCGTAACTGGGTGCGCCAGGATCAGCAGGGGCATCGGCCCGGCGGTGACCGCGGCGAGGCCGCGCCCGTCGATAAAGACGCGCGGATTAGAGAATCGGAGGCACGCCTGCGGCAAGTCGAGCGAGCCAGCTCGATACTGAAAGCGGCGGCCGACTTCAGAATCGAGTTGGCTCGCTTGAGTTCTCGGTTCTCAGCGCGAAGCCTACGAATCTCGGCGGCCTCATCGGTGCTAACTCCCGGACTCCGGCCGGTGTCGATCTGACCTCGCCGGATCCAGTTACGCAGTGTCTCAGCCGATCCGATACCGAGCTTGCCTGCGACAGAAGTGATAGCCGCCCACTCCGACGGGTACTCGCCTCGAACCTCTGCGACCATCCGCACAGCCCGTTTACGCAACTCCGGCGGGTACCTCTTCGGTGATCCTGACATGACTCCATCCTTCCTCCTACGAAATCGAAGGTGAGCACGGCTGGTGACCACATGAGAAGGCGACCGCTCTAGCCTGTTACGGCAGACAGCGATTGATATCCGGTGCGAGGGTTATGGAGTCAGCACTTCGAGGGTGACGGCGTATCCGAGGGCTTCCAACTGACGGATCGCGTTGGCCTTGGCCGCGCCGGGCCGACGGCTGGTGAAGTAGTTCGCACCAAGGTCTCGATAGAAGGTGCCGGTGGTGAGCATGCTGTGCGCCGACACGAGCATCGATCGTTCGACCGCGACGAGCGCTTTCATCAGTCCGCGTCTTGCACAGATGCGCCGGTACTTGGCGGCGAAGTAGGTGTCCTTGGTGCGGGCAGCGGACAGGGCGGCGATGCCGAGAGCGCCTTTGAGATTGCGATTGCCCTCGCGGGTCTTCGTGGATTTGACCCGGCCCGCGGATTCGTTGGCGCCGGGGCAGACCCCAGCCCAGGAGGCAAGGTGCCCAGAAGTAGAGAATACGCCCATGTCGCCGCCGGTCTCGGCGAGGAAGATCTCGGCCACCGTTGTCGACCAGCCCGGGATACTGCACAACAGATCCCGAGCGGTCCTCAAAGACGGCGGCAGCGCCGCGATGATCCTGGCGTCCAGATCGACCAGCGCAGCCGTGTAGTAGTCGATGAGGTTCAGATGCATCCGGACGAGGTGACCGTGATGGGGCGTGAACCGCCCGGTCAGCGCCTCGATCAACACCGGAATCTTCGCCCGCATCCGGCGTTTGGCCAGATCGGCCATAGCCGCCGGGTCAGCCTTTCCCTCGATCAACGCTTCCAGCATCGCCCGGCCCGAGACTCCCATGATGTCGGTGGCGACCGACGACAGCTTGATCCCGGCGTCCTCGAGGATCTTTTCCAGCCGGTTGATCTGGCGAGTACGGTCGCGAGTCAGGTCGGTGCGTGCCCTGGTCAGGTCACGCAACCGCCGAATCGGCGGCGGCGGGACCAGCGAGGCGCGCAGCAGTCCGTGCGCACCGAGATCGGCGATCCACGCGGCGTCGCTGACATCGGTCTTGCGGCCCGGACGATTACGAGCATCGCGCGGGTTGACCAGCATTACGTCCAACACGCCTTCGAGCAGGTAGTAGAACGGCTTCCAGTAGTCGCCGGTCGACTCCATCACCACGCACGTGACCTTCTCCGCGATCAGATGCTCACGCAACGCCAGGATCTCGTTGCTCATCGCACCCCACGTCGTCACTGTCGACTTCGTCGCCCGCCGCCCCGAACCCTGCACCCGGACACAGACTTTCGCGTCCTTCTTCGAGATGTCGATACCCGCACACCGCGGATGCACCACTTCCATCCTGACCGCCCTTCCCGCTTGCTCGTGAAATCCGTTGTCGGCGTGTGTGTCACGGGGAGGCGAGTAAAGTACAGGACTTTCCTACACGTGCTCGAGGCAACAATCCACGGTTCCCGCAACAGGACGAGAAACCGCCCTACCTCCACCACCACGTTCCCAAACAGGCTCACAGCACCAAAGGAAAACCGGGGTCGACCGCGACACGCACCCACCCAGCCTGCCGTTCGCAACACCGCTGGAAGGCCAGATCAGCCACACGATTTCCCACTCCATGGAGGCCTCGAAGCGGCCTGGGTCGTTCCCAAGGAATGAAATCTCCGGACAAGCCGGGAGGATTCAGACGGCGCCTTCGATATCGGCATACGTACGGCGGATGCTGCTTTCCTGTTTGCGGGGCAAGGCCCGGCGTCACGCGGCACGTGCACCGGACTCTCCGCTGAGAGGGTGCCATCGCCGTCACCGCCGGGTTATCTTCGCTTTCCAGGATCACGCGGGGGGCTTATCTCGAATCGCATAGCTTCCATTTGGAATCGAGCGCTGGACCCCGCTACAACTCGTCAGTAGCAGCATAAAAGGGACATTCTACGTGTTCAGTAGGGCCCGCTGGCGATGCTCACCGCGATCCCCAGTTGGGTGAGATCAGGGGCTTGGCTCGTGGGGCCCGGCCAACCGGTAAGGATCAACTCGGATGGGTCGCCGATGCGCAGGATATCGCGCAGTGCGATCACGACGTGATCGGCGAGGTCCTGATAGGCGGACAAGCGCGCGGGCCAGGTGAGAAATCGGGTCCAATGGTGACCATCTCGAGGTTCACCCCACCCATCCAGGTGCAACCGCACTTCCTCACCCACAGTCATCCGATGCTCGACGCCGAGGTCGTCGTTGCATACCAGTTCACACACCAAACCCGCATCGGCCATCAGGAACTGGGCGAACCTGTTCCCACTGGCTTCCGCAACGATATTGGTCGAGGCAGGCAGCCGCCCCAGCACCAACGCCAACTCGACTGAAAACCGATGCCATGCTTCATTGTTCGCCTGTGCCGTCTCGCTCATTGATCCTCGTCCAACGGGTTGGCGGCCATCCATGGAATCACCACCTCATCAATGTGGTCCTGCTTTCGCTGATAATCGGGACTGACCAGACGCACAACTACCAGCGCATCTGTCGCATCAAGGAAGACGACCAGGTTCGCCAGATCCCACCTGATCCAGGGCTCGACGCCGGGCCTGCGTCGAGAAGGCTCACCCAATTCCGTGACCATCCGGCCGCCAAGTTCCGCGAACGAGTCCAGCACGACTTCGGGTGCAGCAGAACCGTCACGGACTGCGGTGTCGACAACCGTGAAGGAAATGGCGTTGATCACCTCCCCCCTGATCGAAAAGCCTGCCTCCGAGCGGCGAACAACGAACGATGTCGCCAAGCCAGCCCCGAACTGGGAGCGCCGTGTCACGTTCCATCCCGTAGCCGCGGAGAAACGTTCGATGTCATCGAGGGACCAAGTCCAATCCAGGCGCGCTGCAATACGGACGGCCTGCTGAGCACGGTCGATATCATCCTGCACCGCTTGATGATACGGTCAAAGATCCGACAACTTCGGTAATAGCCTTTACCGGGTATAGCGCTGTCGTATTTATCGGAGTAGGTCTTGTTTTCTGTGTTGTAGGTCCGGAAATGGTGTCCGCTGGAAGTGTCTTCGGCGTTGGTCCAGAACTCGCCACCGCCGCCGTGGGAGAGACGTCCCACTTTCGATACATTCCGGGAACTGTGCCGCCGCCTTGGCCGGGATAGCCGGTGAGCTGCCAGCCTTTGCCGTCTGCGTCGCGCTCGCCTGTCTGGGTGGTGACCATGCCCCCGAACTCCCCGGGGTGGGACTGCCAAAAACTTGTTACACCGTCTTTATTGGTGTAGACGTTCTTTACCATGTCGGTGAGGTGCCGTCAGGATTTTGGAGGGTGCCGTATTTTCCGACCACATGACCGTCCTGCACGAGCGGCAGGGACTGCTTGAAATCGGGTGTTATCGCATAGATGCTGTCCGGGGTGCCGATCGTTGACGTTCCCGGCTTGTAAACAACGACGACGCCTATACCGAGGGCAACGTCGAGGATTATCGACGCGAGGTCTATGTGTCCAAGGATCGTCGCGCCAACCGGGCGACGATCAAAATCGAGAACTCGGTCGGGAACCTCCAGGTATGGCAGGCCACCTCCGGGGAGATCGATCGGCACCTCAAACGGCTGGTCGCGCTCGGGCTGCGACGGAAGGCCAAGCAGCACAAGATCATTCTGCGGGCCATGATGCAGATCGCAGTCCGTCACGGCGCACTCGAGATAAACCCCGTGGATGGGGTCGGCGCCTTCGTGCGCCGTCGGAACCCGGCCCGAGGCAAGGTACAAGACCACACCGCGCTGCCACAGTTCCGAGCCCAGGTACGGGCGTGGGCACACGGTGAGGCCATCCCCGGCACACCCGCCTATACGCGCGGGCCGGCGCGGGATTGGACGGTGGTGTGGGTGGTGGATGTGATCACCGGAACCGGGATGCGCCCGCACGAGGTGTTCGCGCTCCTGCTCGATGACATAGACCTCGATGCCAGCGACTACCTCGATGTCACCGGCACCCTGGTGGAAGTCAGGGGTGCCGTGCGGGCGGCTGGGTGCGAAAACCCGCACCGAAGTCCGACAACGGGTGGCGGCGGATCCTGTTGCCCGAGCACACCGTCGAAGCCGTCCGCGAGGCGATCAAGGACCTCGAGGTCACCGATTGCCCCAACCCTGACCGGCTGTTGTTTCCCGCGCGCAACGGGTCGGTGCGCAACCCCAACAACTTCGGCCGCATTTGGCGCGCCGCACGCGGCGACGAATTCGCCTGGGTGACCCCGCGTACCTTCCGCAAAGGCGTGGCCACCGCGGTCGATCACGCTTCCGGAGATCCCGAACGCGCGGCCCGCCAGCTCGGCAACACCCGCGAGGTGGCCAAGACCCACTACACCGACGTGCCCGAGACCGTGCCCGACAACAGGGCCGTGCTCGAGGCCTGGGCACGTGGACGCGAGCCGAAAGTATGAGATATTGACTGGCTCGGTTCAAATTTCACGGCGTGTCGTGGAACGAGAAAACCCCTTCCGATGCTGGTCGGAAGGGGTTTCGCATGTGCTGGGGTTAGCTTTGGCGAGGAGTTCGTATTTAGGATAGTCAGAATTATCCATCACTACTAATTGTGACACGTTTGCGGGATTTTTCAATGGATGGACAATTGGCATAACAAACCTCCGAGTTACGCTACTGTTTTAGCTCCTTCCATGCGCAGAATCAAGAGGTTTCGCAATAAATGGAGGTGTGGCTTTTACGTCGGATAGCAAATTCTCCAACAGTGTGGCAGAATTGGACAGTCATTCAATTGTCGATACGTGAGCGACTATGTCGTCGGCCATCTCACTGGCATCCTTCATCAGAGTCTCTATCAGATCGGGCTTGGTCCCGGTTCCGAGTTGAGCCTTGAAATAGCGATCGAAATCAGATCCCTTAGTGTGGGCGGAGACTTTTGACCTGAGCTCCTGAAGCCTTCTCATGAATGCTATATCGCGATCTATTTCGGGGTATTCGATATGATTGAGGCGTCTGCTGAGCTTGCTGATACCCTTCTCGTCTGGCACCTTATCCAGACCTTTGACAAGCTCCTTCTCATTTAACAGATCGACCATGAGTTTGCAAAGTATAAGGAGCTGTGCCTCAAATTCCGCATCTGTATCATTCAGTGGAATTCGAAGCCGAGTCAAAGCATGGGCGTCGCTACCCTTCGGTTCACGGAATAATTTTCCACCGAATGCCTTTTCCCACGCCTCGGCAAGGCGTACGTACGCTCGTTTGAACTTATGTTCAAGGCTAGGAGAACTGGTTGGTTGATTAAGAAAGGCCCGCCGAACGATCGTCTCGCTCAAGTCCGTAGTTGGGACAATATTGTGCGCTTTCCAGTGATCCCGATGAACGGCAGGTATATCGCGGCCGATATCACCGAGGAAGACGTTCACTACATCTGGCCCGTGGTTGTCGATCTGCACACCCCAGAGAGTGCCACAACGCAAATAACCGTCAGAAATTTCGTAAATCGGATCATCGTAGTAGCGTTGCAGCACCTCTTTGCGAAATGACACTCCGGTCAGATAGTGCGGTGCATCCGGGTTAGCGCCGAAGTAGTTGGCGAGTTCATCCGGATTGCAGGTATACGTTACGGGCCTACCGGTCGATGTTTCTCCGACGATAAACTCGGGATATTCTTCGTCGGCCTCCCATGGCCAGATGCCGCACTCTTCTTGCGGCGGTGGCGGCAAGACCCTAGTAGCGAGGATCCTGCTAAGAACCCGATGCCTGACATCGCCAAGGCTCAAGCTGATCGAGGTATCGCCATTTACAATATGGTCATCCTCGTGTAGGGAGATAAATTCGTCTGCATCCGAGAATCCGTCAACAAAAACAACCGAGTCTACAAAAATGATCAGATCCATCCGCCTGGCGGCCTGATACCGTCGCAGGATCGGTGTTCGGATGCGTACGTAGTCGTCGCCGATCTGAATTGCTTCAACCCGGGTGTCGTGCTCCAACACCTCGTAGTTCCCAGTATCTGGATTGCGCCACAGATTCATAAAGAGAATGAACTCCTCAGATATGTGGTATTCATCTGGGACAACGCCATGGAATTGGCGCAGGAGAACGAGCGGTTCGAAGCCATCCTCGATGCAGTGGCGATGGTAGGTCGTGCGCGGCTCGCCATCCCGATAGCCAGTGGTAAATGCGGGCGCTCCCTCGCGGTTGGAGGCATCCCAGCTGCTCTTGGAGAGGGCTTTGTTCCTTTTCGCGGGATCTGCCAAGACGCAGTGGATGCCACCATTCGAGTGATTGAGTTGCTGCCACGATTGGCAGACAGTGATCCAGGCTCCGCCACCCGCGCTAGCAATTTGCGAACGCATTGCCTCCTGGGCAAGTTTGGCGAACGCCTCCTGCTTTGGGTCCTGCGTCAACTTCCACCCCGCTTGGTTGAATGCTTTGGTGACAGATCGGTGCTCGGTCTCCAAACGTTAGCCGAGAGGTTCCCACCCTGCCCAAGGCCGTGGCCCCCGTTCTCCTCGGATGCAGGCCAATCGGTGCTGCGCCTGCGCTTGGTGTCCGTGGTCGGCGGTGGCCGCTTGGACTGCCATCGTTGTCATCCGGAACTCCCGTATGTCTCGAAGCAGCTCGAATCCGGCCCAGGTGGTCACATCGTGGCCGTAGACGGCGCAGAACTCGGCGTACTGGTCTTTGGTGATCCAGCCGAACGAAAGCCACTTGATCGCCGTGTGCACCAGATCCCATTCGGGTGGCCCAAGCGAGGTGCGTTCCAAGTCGAGCACGATCACGTGTCCGTCGTCGGTGGCGACAACGTTGCCGACCCAGGCGTCACCGTGAATGACGCACCAGGGCAATCCTTCCGGCAGATCCGCCCATCGTTCGTGAAGGTCGACCAGGTGCTCCCGCAGCCACCGGCGACTATCCTCGGTAACCCCGCGGGCAGTGTCGATCCGTTCACTCAGCCGGACGAACGGCGCAACATGGCCCAGCTTGAACGAGGCCGGCGGCGCCACGGCGTGAAGCTGCTTCAAGGCGGCAGCAACCTGAGCCGGGGAACCGTGATGATGGGGTGGAAGTTCCTTCCAGAAGGTGACGGCCCGGTCATTGACGATAACCGGCTGTTCGAGACTGGGCACCAGCTGAACCGCTTGCACGCCCGATCTTTCGAGCCACCCAGCGACGTTGGCCTCACGCCGAGCGGCATCTACCTGACCCGGCCGACTGACGCGAGCCACGATGGCACCGGGCAGGCGGTAGACGGCGTTCTCGCTCAGATTGAGCAACTCGGCTGCGTGCGGATCAATCCCGACTGCCGTGCATGCCGAACGGAGCACCGCCAACGTATCAGTGCTCGCCTGATCAGTCGTCATACCGCCGCCAACGTCGAGGTCACATGGGCATGAAGTTCGTCGACGTCGGTTATGCCGGTGTGCGGTGCAGCCGCATCGGCAAGTTCGCGCAGATCGTCAGCTGCTCGCCTCGATCGCACATGGCCTGCGTCGATGAGCGCCGTGTTGCCGATCACCGCGGCCTCGCTCGGATCGCCGGTTGCCATCGTCAGCGAGGCCAGCTTTATCCCGGAGATCGCACGGGAACGAAGATAAGCGGCGCTGTGGCCCGCCACCGCCGCTTCCAGTCGATGACGGGCCTCGCCAGCGAACTGGCCCTGAATCGCTATGTCAAAAAGCGCGTGGCCGGTGTCGCCGGAATGCTGGGCAGCGTCGTAGTACGCCATCCACGCTGGATCGTTGGCGGGCGAGGCAGCGGCGAACGCATCGTCGGCCTGCCCGATCGCCCGGATGGCGTCTTCAGTGCGATGCAGCTTGGCTAGGGCTCTGGCCCTGGCGGCGTGAAGCATGGCGCGTTCGGTCGCGGTGAGCCGGTCACCACGCACCATCGCCAGCTCAACGAGAGTGAGGCCGTCGTCGGGTTGGCCACACCAAATCGCCTGCCGTGCCATCGAGGACAAGACTTTGCCGCGCAGGTGCCAATCGCCGACCTCCTCGGCGCAGGTGAGGGCCAGCCGGAACATGCTGCGGGCATCCGCGTGCGCGTAGGCATCGAAGGCCATGAATCCGGCGGTATGACCGAGGAAGCCGACTGCGCTGTGAAGATCGGCCCGGTACCGCTCGGCGCAGTGTGCACCGAGCAGGTTCACCGCGTAGCGCAGCTGAGCGCTGACGGCTTCCCGGACCAAACCGCCGCCGTAAGTGTGATCCCACGAGGTGAATTCTCGTGCGGCGGTACGTATTTGCTCGATTTCGGCCGGGCCGACTGCGGACGGTACTGGTGTTGGCTCAAGCGCGGCGAGCATTTCCAGCAGTGATTGCCCAGTTGCAGCAGCGACCGTCACACCGAGTGCCGCCCGCACGAACTCCTGCCGTTTCACCTCATCGAGCGTAGTCGGCGCTGGTTTCGGCAGCTTAAACCACAGCAGTTCCTCCGGGATGCCGAGCGTCTGAGCCCAGCGGGTCAGCTTGGAGAGCAGTTCCGGTGCCGTGCCCGTCTCGATTCGGCTCAGTTGTGCCTGGGTGAGTCCCAGCCACCCGGCCACCAGCTCCTGCGGCAACGTTCGGCCGTGATATGGATGCATCCGGTAGGCGTAGATGACCCGTCCCATATGCCAGGTAGCGAGGGCATCGCGCATCTGATCGGTCACCCAGAAGGCCGGTGGCACGGAAGACGGCGCGTGAAGCTCATCACGAGCTGCGACTTCACATGAGGCACACCGGGATTCGGCGTTGTACTGATTGAGCCTACTCCCACAACGCGCACAGTAACGCTGCGCCTGGGCTCCCCGCGTCATGGCTGTCCGCTCCTGGTTGACCTGGAATTTTACGGGCCGTGCCTTTGGTCGGAAAACCCTACCAGCCCTTGACAACGGCCGTTATGCGTTTCATACATACCCCGAATACCCCCTTGTCGTAGCCGTTTTCGCCGTAAAAACCGACCCTTGACCGGTCAGAACGCTACGGGCCAAAACGAAAGGGGGCCACTGTGGCGGTTCGCCTGATCATTCCAATTTTCGGACCACCCGCTGCTGGCAAAACCACCCTGACTCTCCATCTCGGATCGGAACCCGGCCGGCGCATCTTCCGCCTGCGGGAGCACGTACCGACCGAGGCCCTTGCCGCCACGGCCACGTCGCCGGAGCAGCTTGGCTGGATCGATGAGTTCACGGTCAGCCGAGCAGTCCGGTCGTACTTCGCAGCCGTGCAGGAGGAGGCAACCGTCCACACGGTTCTCATGGACAACTTTCCCGGCAGCCGCGCCCAGGTTGACCAGCTGCTGATTATCCTGCTCTCCATGGTGCCGGGGTGCCACATCGAGGCGATCGAAGCAATTACCGACGCCAAGACGCTGAAGCAGCGCGCCCGCACGCGCAAGGTGCGCCGCCAGTGTGAGCGTGATCCGATCCGCGATCCTCGCCTTCCGGCCTTGTCGCGGGAAGACGACTCGTGGGCGTGTGTTCGGTGCGGCGGGTTGCTCCATCCCCGCCGAGGCGACTCACCGCGGTTGTTCAAGGCCCGTCTGCACCGCTACCACGAGTCTGCCGCCGGTATCCGGGAAGGCTTCACGTCCGCAGGGGTGCCGGTCACGCAGCTCGACACCACCAACACCATCGAGGGCGCAGCGAACCTGCTTGCCCCACTGCTCATTTCACGGAGTTCGACGTTATGACTCAGGTTTCTTTGCCGACCCCGCAGGTGCGCGCCGACAGGGATGGCTACGGCCATGCCCGCATGCCTCGTGGGGCAACGGTGCCCCAGCCCGACCGAATCGACCGTGTTCCCTATGGCCGATTTCGGAATGTCTACCTCTACATCACCGAAGCCTGCCAGCTGCGCTGCGAGCACTGCTACATGGGCGAACGACTGGAGCGGGCACTGAAGATGCCAGTGCCGAAGATCGTGGACACGCTCACCACCTGGCGACGGTTGGGCGGCAGCAAGCTGACCATCCTCGGCGGCGAGCCCACCTTGCATCCCCACTACTGCGAGGTCATCCGATTGAGCAGGCAGCTGGGCTACGAGCACGTCATCACCACCACCAACGCGCAGAAACCGGCGCTTCGGCGTTTCCGGCAATTGCATCCGTCGGACTTCGCCTACGTGCAGGTCAGCTTGGACGGCGGCAGCCGAGCCACCCACGATGCCGTGCGGGGCAGTGGCACCTTCGATGAGGCGATGGAGACGACACGCGAACTTTGCGAGCGCGGGTTCGATACCCGCATCATCTGCACAGTGAACAAGGCCAACGAGCGAGATGTGTTGCAGCTGCTGGATATTGCAGATGTGATGGGCGTCAGCCTGGTGAAGTTCCACGTCTTCTCGACCATCGGCACCGGGCACGGCAATCCCGAGATGGCGATGAATCCCCTGGAATGGGTGCAGTTCTGTGACCAGCTGAATGAGGTTGCGCCGCAGTACAACACACGAGTGTGGTATCAGCCGACGTACGCCCGACGCGATCAGATGGATCGCTACGCCGCGGAAGGCTACCAGGGGTGCATTGGCCGGACATTGGATCGGATCTCGATCTTCCCCGATGGTCGCTGCTACGTCTGCTCCTACCTGTTCGATACCGATCTGTTCTTCGCCAAGATGGTCGACGGCCACGTGCAACTCAACCGTGAAGCCAACGAGTTCGACCTGTTCACGCAGCCGCTTCGCGACAGTGCCTGCGGTGGCTGCAAGGCGGACGCCTGCCTCGGCGGCTGCCCGGCCGAGGAGGTGGTCATGGGCCAGTCGTCCTGCTCGGCCTACGACGACATCGTGCCGGTCTGCCGGTTGTGGAAATCCAGCGCGAAGGATGAAGGGTGAACCGAGAAATGAACCCCACGGATGACATGGACTACGCCGTCGAAGAATTGCGGATGCTGAACTGGGAGGACATCGACGAGGTCGAGCAGACGACCAGGGCGGTACTGGACGAGTTGGTGGCCAACCCGAGTATCGTTCGTTCCCGGCTCAGTGCCTTGCCTACCCGGCCGGAGTTGATGATGCTCGGTGAGCACTACGACATTCTGGACAAGATCGTGCTGCACGATGATCCGGTGGCCGGCTTCCGGGTGCGATTGCACATCTTCCTGCCCGGCTACTTCGACCGGCCGCACAATCACCGGTGGAGCTACGCCAGCCGGATTCTGCGCGGCCACTACCGGCATTTCCTGTACGGCAACGCTGAAGTCGATGACCAGATCGACCCGTGGAAGCTCGAACCGCTGATGGTGCGGGAGGAGCCGGTCGGCACCGCTTACGCCTTGCACCACAGCATGGTTCACGCCGTGGTGGCCGAGCCGTTCACCGCGAGCCTGGTCGTGCGGGGACCAGCGATGAAAGATCGCTTCTTGGTCATGGACCGGACAACTGGGCAGGCGTGGTGGCAGTACGGGGCAAAAGACGAGTCTGCCGACGAGGCTGAGCGGAAACGCATCACGCCTGATCGCTTCGAGGGGCTGATCGGCCAGCTCGATGACTGGGGCCTGTTCTAGCTGGCCACAGGCCACGAACCGGCCCGCATCAGGGCCTCCAGTTCGGTTAGCGTCGGCAGTGGGGCATCGTGGTGTCGTGCACACCTCAGTGCCCCACTTGCCGACGCGATCACCATATTGCGCTCCATCTCCCAACCGTTGTACAGGCCATACAGCAGCCCGCCCGAGAAGGCGGCGCCCGCGCAGTGGGTATGCCGCACCGTGACAGGAAAAGCGGGCACGGATACCTCCTCGCCGCAGTTGACCGCCACTGCTCCGGATGCTCCGGCCGTTACCACCGCCCAGGCTGCTTTCGTTTGGGCTAGAAGCGATCTGGCGACCACTGGTGCTTCGGCATGGTCGCCGTCATCGACGTTGGTTTGAATCAGGAGCTTGTCGTAGCCGGCCACGGCCTGGCGTACGTCATCCGACAGCGGCGATCCTCCGAGGTTGATCAGCAGCGGAACATTCGCCGCTCTGGCTGCCACGATGACCCGCACCGCGGCCGTCTCGATCAGTTCGTAGGCGTCGACGTAGACGAATGCGGCGGTGCGAATCGGCGACAGGTCGAGCTGGTGCAGGGCGTCAATCACACCGGGCAGATGAGCGACCACGTGCGCGTCGGCGCACCATCAACCACGACGGTGATCGACGGCGTACTCAAGCTGTCGTGTGTGGCGACGGCGTGCCGGTGCAACCAGGCGCGGACCTGCTGTCCAGGCTGATCAGTGCCGACGGCGTTGGCCATGAGGAGGGTTGGGACATCGAGGGCCGAAAGTACCGCAGCAGCCATTGGTGCGTCGGCGGCGATCGAGTCTTCGGCCTCCATGATCGGAGCGCCGGAATTGGCAGTGGGAAACTGCTGCACGCGCCAGAGCTGAGCCGCAGCGAGGTAACTGAAGCAGACGATCGGGTAGGCGCGTGCCGTCATCAGCGAACTACCAGCCGTAGGCCGAGAAGGTCTGGTTATCGGCGATGTGCTCCATCGCGGCCCGGCAATAGGCGATCATGTGGTCAGGCAGTGCATCCGCCGTGAACCACTCCAGGCCGCTGCACTTGTCGGGCTCCTGGTTCGTCGGTTCGCCCTGCCACGTCCGCACCGTGAAGAAGAAGGCTATCCGGCCACCCGAGGATGAGTTGTGCATGATGTGGCTGAACTGCACATCCTTGGCCTCGATCGTCACGCCGATCTCCTCGTCGGCTTCACGGATCAGAGCGTCGATGACGGATTCGCCGGCCTCGAGGTGGCCCGAGGGCAGATGCCATGCCCCATCCTCGAAGCCCGTGTTTTGACGCTGACCGAACAGCACTTCGTTGCCGCGGCGCAGCAGCAGGTGAACATCGCCGGTGACCTTGTGGCGCTCGGGTTTGGTGTCGGTCGCCGATACCGTTGCCGTCTGGCTCATGCAGAAGATTTCCTTCCCTAAAAGTACTACTGACCTGGCGATTTCTGACTTCGGGGTGAATCGACCTGAGCCTAATCCCTTGGGCGGGTAGGGACTATGCGCCCGGCGCATAACGGCCCGCGACGACCGGGTATAGCCCCTGACCTGGACAAACGCGACCGTGGGACTACCCCATCCGGCGGAAACCGGTCAAACCGCAAGGGAGGCAACCGAAATGCGACCCAGGCCGCGCCATATTCACATCGAGAGCGGTGCGCTGAAGCTCGATTACCAGGCCAGCGCCGAACAGGTCCAAAGCGTGGCAGATGAGCTGACCAGCGGCTACGCCGATCTGCAACTCGTGGTGACCATCGATGACAACGTGCCCGAGGATTTGCCACCGTTGCCTTGCGCGGAGCTGTGGGAATGAGCGTAGAGATGGCAAATCCCCTGGAACACAGGACTTTCGTTCATGCCGATGGCCTGCTGGCCGAGTTAATGTGCCAGGTGCACCTACTGGAATTGACACCGGAACGCGCCAGAGAGCTTCGGTACATCCACCGCGAGCACCATCCAGACGACTGCGTGGTCCATCTGGAGGCAGCCTGGCTTCTGCTGCTCGATGGAGACGCTTTCTGATGGCGCGGCTACTTGGCGGGGCTGGCTGCTGATTCGGATGGCTTCGTCCCTAGTCCTTATCCTGTGGCCCGCTTCGGTGTTCTTCACGGCGGTGCTCAGCTTCAGGGTTGGTCGATGGTGGCAGACGGTTCAGACGGACAACCGCCACACCGTCACGTTCATCCGGCGTCACAGTGACGCTATGGATTCGACTGACGCATCAGGCGACGGCAACGGGGATGAGGGTTCCTGGCTGCCGAGGCAGAGGCTCCGGGTCAAGAGTGGGCGAAGCCCATCCCGTAGGGATGCCTTCGGCGCTCTTGAGGCTGGAGGGGCGCGGGAACACAATGCAGGCCACAAGACAGCGGGGCCACGCGACCGAAGGTCGCGCAATCGACCTGATGGAAACTTGGACGGACGTCTGACGGTAAGGGCGAATACTCTCTCCGCATGCCCGACACGCAGCAGATACCGCAGGCTTTGTCCGACATCGTCGAACTCATCGCACCTGGCTCGGAGTCGACCCAGCGACGGTTGGCCGAGGCGATCGCCGATCGTGAGCTCGCGGACTCGTGGGCTCCGTCCGGTGCGCTGCTGGAGGCTCTCTACCCCGAGTCCGCCGGCCTCCACGAGGCAGGCATGGCCTATTGCGAAATGAACTGCGACCCTGCTGAGATCCGCGGCTATTTGGTCGAGTTACCCGCCTACCCGGCAGCGCTCAACTGGGACTGGCTCGACGAGTTCGACGACGACTGGAATCCCGAAGAGATCGAGAACTTCCTGTGGCCGCTCGCCGCGCGGTGCCGCGAACTCGGCTCCGCTCTGATCATCCTCGACGCTGGCTCGGACGGCTACGGTATCGGGTTCGTCTCGGCCAATCACATCGACCGAATCGTGGAGTTAGCACGGATCGCGAACTGTGACCTACGTGTGGTGCACCCGGGTATAGAGACCTTCCTGGTCTGACCGAACAGAGCGGATGTCGGTGTCATTGACTGCGTTCAGCAACTTATCGTGTAGGTCAGCTCGATTTCGAACTTCCCATGACCGACCACAGCCGGGCCTTACGAGCGAGTGCCGGCGGATGCGGTGGGCAGCCCGGGAGAGCGAGTCGGGGACGGCTGACGGAGTGCCCAGCACTGCGCGGTGAACGAAAAGCGGCCAGCTCTGAGGAGTCCACGTGCTACCACGTCGCCGAAGCGGATGCCAGAACCCGCGATGGGACCAATGTGTTCCAGCCGGCCATCGCGCTGCCGACGCGCTCGACGCGCCGCGGTGACCGCCGTTCAGGGAGCCGCGCTGCGCGTCGTAGCGCGGCGGCGGCGCGTAGCGCCGCCGGTGCGCCTTGAACGAGGTCGTTGCCAAACTTGGCTACGAACAACTGCGACGGCGCGATCTACGCCACACTGGACTCACCTGGTTCGCTGACGCGGGCGTCCCGCTGCATCGTCTTCAGCAGATCGCCGGACATACTGATCCTCGGATCACCCAGCGATACCTGCATCCGGACATAGAGGCGCTCCAGAATGACGGCACCCTGCTCTCGCTACATCTCCGAGCGCCGGAGCGGTCCCCAAATGGTCCCCAACTCCGTGTGGTCGGCAAATGACAAAACCCCTTCCGACGCTGGCCGGAAGGGGTTTTCGTGTGGTCGGGCTGACAGGATTTGAACCTGCGACCACCTGACCCCCAGCCCACGGAGACGGCCGTTTACGCACGTCAGACACGGCACGCATCGTTCGAACCATCTTCCGAATACGCTGGTCGTTCACGGCCGTTCGTAGCGTGTGGCCCCAGATTGGCCCCAACATGCAGGTCCAGCACGAGGGCCAGGTTATTGGTCGTCTTGATCGTCGTGTTCCATGAGCGTCGTCAGCAGGGCCACGATCTGAGCCTGTCCGGCCGCCGCAGCATCCAGCTTGCCTCGCATCTCGGTAAACCCATCGTTGATCTGGGTACGCAGATCGGTGAGATCCTCACGCATCGCATTCAGGCTCGACACGGTCGCCTGACGGAAGTCGCGGACCTCGGAACGAATCTCGGTCACGTCGCGGTCAGCGCCACCGGCGAGTACCCGCGCCGCCGCCGCGTCCTGTTCAGCGCTGCGCATCCGGCCGGTCAGATCGCGAACTTGCCCCTCCAGCGCGGCGACGCGCGCCTCAAGATCCTCCGATGCCATGCCCGGCAGTCTACGTGGTCGTCGCACGACGGTCTGTGATGGTTCGGCTCCTCGAGGAGCGGCTGATCCCAACCACTCCCCGATTGGCCCCAACTCAACCCGCTGATCCCCCGCACCCAACTGTCCGGAGAGGCTGTGGTTTCCATCCCGCCGCTGAGTCGACACATTGTGGAGCGGGCAGGCAGGAGGGTAGCAAGGGTGGCCGTCAGGCCATCGCCGCCAGGCGACGCGACGAAGGAGCGCCCTTGATGCCCTCCTGCCTGTCTGCTCGGCTCTGCCTCGGCTCAGTGGCGGGATGGAAACTACCTGGTGACCATCAACAAACCGCAACGACACAAGGGATCTCGCCCCCATCCTGTTGCTAGATCCCGCCGGAGGCACTTCTCTTCGCGCGCACCGCGCTGCATCACCCTGTCTAGCTGCCCGAGCACTACGCCGGATCGATCCGGCGTTACAAAACTCTGCGGCCCGCCCTGTTTCGTTACCACGTCACTTCGGTTCTCCGGCTCGCGTATTCCGTCCTCGACACCACGCACAGCCGCGTGCAGTAAACCGACGCCGATGCAGACGACACCACCACCGTCACCGTCTCCCAAAGCAACCCACTCGCGAACCTTCCGAGGCCCACCCAACGCAACCACTTCTCTTTCTCTCAACCACCACACCACCCCCTCCCCTCTTTTGATCTTTTGATTTCTGATTACTCCCCCCACCCCCACCAATGCGACATCTCGTGCACACGAAGTGGGTATGAGATGTCGCATTGGTGGGGGTGGGGGGAGTGAGCAGAAATCCCGCCCTTTGCCCAGCTCAACGGGGGGTTGGTGCGGTGGTGGATCGTGGCAAACGGCGTCACAAAATATGACGCTTTTTGCCGGGGAAGTGACACGGTTTTGCCGGGGTTTTGACACACTCCGAATCCCCCGAAACCGGCATCCGATCGCCGGTTGCCGGACCCCGTGAATACGAGAGGATGCCCTTCCTCGGCGGATAGCCTGAGCACGGCTCAGCGCTTGTTCAAGGGCGCTCCTACGTCGCGTCGGCTACGCCGATGGCCTGACGGCCACCCTTGAGCAATCACCGATCCGTGCTCAAAATGCCTTCGGAGGAAGGGCCAGGGGAAGGTTTGGGGTGGAAAGCCGAAGGCTGCCGCGCCGAGCCAGCCCCAAATCGATGGCCGAAAAGCAGAGCGCCATGCGCGGCGACGTGATCCACGATGAACCCTGCTCGGGCATCTCTGGGAAGTCAGTTCAACTGAACCACGGCAATGGTCTTGTCGTCGTGGCGTTTTGCCCGTGGGCGTTCAACGCCGTTGGGATCCGCTTCTGCTTCCCATATGTGGCACCGGTAAAGAAGATTCGCAAGCTCGGAGTTGCCAGAGGCGGCGACGTCCGGCCAGCGAGCACCGACAGCGTCGATGCACTCGGCTGCGCCATCAGTCGCCAGGGCTACCCAGTCCGTTGCCCCTGCCGCTCTAGTCGCAGTGATCGCATGCCGAGCCGCGGCGGGGTCGGTCGATGCAATCCAGTACCCGCCAAGGCGATTGCGTCGATACTGCTGTGCCCGCTGCAATTTCACCAAGATGCTCCGGTGGGCCTCGTCGTAGCCACCGCCGCTCAGCAACCGCGCCTTGTACAGATCAGCCTCCGGAAGGCCGAGCTCTTGAAGTCTGGTATCGGTGATGAGCTCGGTGGTTCCGTCCGAGTTGCCCACAGCGATAGTTGAATCGCCCAGAAGCAAGAGATCAAGCCTGCCGCTCGGGCAGGTGCGAATAAGCGCCACCGTGCAGGAGGGAGCCTCTTGAGTGCCTCGCTCAAGCTGCAGCGCCGCGATAGTCCGATCGATCGCACCTTCGAGAATTGCGACGAGCGACGTCAGCTCGTTCTCCTGGTCGAGCGCCTCTACGAGAGCGTTGCCGAGTTCTTCGGCATACTGCCCACCTGTTGGCCCATTTACGGATAGATGCGAGGTTGCACCGTCAAGGACTGCAACACCGGACTGGGTGACGAACAGGTGATCCTCATCCGACTCTGCTGCAAGCTGCGCTGTATGTATGCGCGGCACGGCCATCACCAAGCGTAGGGGCCAGCGACGAGACGGCTCGACTCAACCGCGAACTGGTCGTCGAACTCACACTGAACAACTCCGCTCACCGAGTTGTTCTCGTTGCCCAAGAAGAGCATTGGCAGGTTCTGGTCCAACCAATCGATGACGCCGAGCGATCCCACGCTGGTCACCCCCGCAACGTGAATGATCACCCTCGACGGCGATACATGCCGGGCAAAGTAGCCGACATCCGACCGGATGGGATCAGGGCGACGATATGGAGAGTCGAACCAGACGCGGCCGGCGGCTGTCTCGCCCTTGATCCACCATCGACCGCCGCCATCCTGCGTAAAGCTCAAAACAGGATCGGCTGCGAGTAATGTCCGCGCTACCGGCGCGGATTTCGGACCACAAATGACGACTGCGTCTCCCTCCGGCACGGTCTCCGCCGTGGGCTCGATCGCTTGCCGAGACGATGCGATCGACAGGCGGTTCAGGATGTTCTCGACCGTCGTTTGCGAAACCATATCGACCGCGTCGAAGAAGGGGCGTTCGCGCCCTTCCTCCATCCCGTACCTGCGAGGTATCCCGATCGACACAGGCCCCACACCGAAGAACGCCCGCTCTTGTGGCGGTGCGGTGTTCCTGATTTGGGTGACACGGCCCTTCGTGATCCCCAGCTGCGCCGCGATGTCGGTGTAGTTGAGACCAAGCGTCTGGTGCGCCTCGTCAATTGCGGCCCGTCGCAAACGCGCCAGCTCAGCGGCCCGCTGTTGGTAGACCGTAATCAGCTCGGCCGCACGCCGCCCTCGCCGGAGCGGGTCCGGGTCGTTCCGCACCGCATCGAACTCATCGCGCTCGGTCATAGAACATGAGTTTAGGGGGTGTTGACTCGCTGACACAGACCGACGTATCCTCGTGTTTATACCCACTAAATCGACGCAAACAAACGGAGCCACGTTGTTTAGGGGGTGTAAACGGAAGTCAACCGGAAAGGTTCCCCGGTGATTAGCAGTCACCGGGGAGCCCAAGCACCGAAGCAGTTAGCAGCTGCTTCAGCATTCATCCACTTCAGATGGGATAGGAGTCCCTGAAGCATGTCCAGTGTAGAACGCATGGCGGCATCGCCAAATGACCGTCTGCGGCAGGCGTTGATCGATGCCGAACTGACCCCGGAGCAGCTGGCCAAAAAGGTCGAAGTCGACCCGAAGACCGTGGAACGGTGGATCGCCAACGGGCGGGTCCCGTATCCGGTGCACCAGTTCGCTGTTGAGCAAGCAGTCGGAACCAAGGCGTCGGAGCTGTGGCCCGGTCGCAGACCGAACGTAACGCCATTGAAGGACCCGGAAAAAGAGAACTCGCGCCTGCGCGAAGCCTTCTACGAGGCCCGGCTCTCGTATGAACAGGCAGCGGAGAAGGTGGGAGTCGATCCGAAGACCGTTGAGCGGTGGGTCACAAGGGGCAGGGTTCCGTTCCCAGTGGTTCGGCAGGCCGTTTCGGTCGTGGTCGGCGTGCCCGAAGCGGAGCTGTGGCCCGAAGCCACCGCGCAACGCTGCCAGCGCGGATACCAGCCGCACTCCCCACAGGTGACGGCGGATCGGCCTGCGCCACATGCCGGTATCGAGGGCCCAGTGGTGAGCACGAATGAGCCGCCACGCGGGCATTGGACAACCGAGGTTCCGGAAGGCTGGCGGCGCGTCGAACAAACGAACGTGCACGGCGTCCGCTCCTGGGGACTCGAGAAGCTGCCTTCAGCAGCTCCGGCGAAGCCGCTCGCAGCTGTTTGCGAAATGCCGGAGACCGAACGCCAGCCGCAGACGAACGCGGTTGCCGAGTCGCGGATGCGGGAGTTGATGAGCTGGGTGCCGACGTCCACGGCGAATCGGTCCCCGCTGGCGAACTACCAGCCCGGCAGCGCCCTAGCGAGACTGGCCAACGACCGCGACCGTGACGGGGTCGAGCGGTGAGGGGTACGGTGGATACACAGCTGAAAGCTCTTCTGCGGCAACGGCATTGGCAGACGTTGAGTACTTTTCGGCGTGAGTACGACAAGGTCGCCGCGACGGTGGATCCGGCCATGGTGGGGCAGGCCCCACAGAAGGCCCAGTTCTATCGGTGGCTGTCGGGCGATGTGAAGAGCTTGCCGTACCCGGATCAGTGCCGGATTCTCGAGGCCATGCTGCCCGGCTACAGCGTTGAGCAGCTGTTTTCGCCGCCGCAACCGGTGCGGCCGGAACCAGATCGCTCGCAGTCTTCCAACGTTCGGCAGCTGCCCGTACGCGAAGTGCCGAGGCCGGGGAGTGCAGCGGTGCCCGCGAACGCGTCGGTGGCCCGAGACCTGGGTACTGACTCGAATGAATCCCACGTCACTTGGGACCCCGAGCACGGGGAAGTACTCGGCGGACGCTCCGACTGGATGAAACACCGGAACGACCTCTCGAAATCCTCGGCGCAGCC
This sequence comes from Nocardia citri, assembly GCF_054065835.1. Taxonomy (NCBI): domain Bacteria; kingdom Bacillati; phylum Actinomycetota; class Actinomycetes; order Mycobacteriales; family Nocardiaceae; genus Nocardia; species Nocardia citri. The sequence goes on along the minus strand of NZ_JBSUQM010000036.1, from coordinate 26,789 downwards.
CGCGATCGATGCGGCTCGCGCCGCCTGGTTCGCCGACCACCCGGAACGAGAGGAACGCGCCCAGGCGCGACGCGACGCCGACGCGGTACATCTCGCGGCCAGCCAGGACCTCGATGCCATTCAGAATGCGCGGATGCGCGAGTTGATGAGCTGGGTTCCCACCCCCGAGCGGCGGTCTCCGCTGGCCGACTACCAGCCCGGCAGCGCCCTCGCCAATGCCCTTGACCGCAGCACCGAACGTGAAGGGATGGAGCGATGATCCGTCTCGGACCTCGCGATATAGCGAGTCTGACGATCCTGGCCGAGCATTACGGCGCACCGTTGGATCTGGTCGCCGAAATGCACGGGATAAGCATGCGGTCGGCGTACCGAATGGCCCAGCGGTGGCGTGAAGCTCGGCTGATAGCCCCTCTGGGTTTTCGCCCGGTGCCCGGCCCGACCTGGGTGGTCCCCACAACCGGGACCGCTGAGGCGTACTTGGGTTTCCCGGTTCGGCATTGGGCGCCGACGCCGAAAATGGTCAATCACGTGGCCACGGTGCTGCGGACCCGGCTGGCGCTTGTTGGCCTGGACTCCGAACGCTGGATCTCCGAACGCACCTTGCGTCACGAGATCGGCCCGACCAAGCCCGGGACCCCCCGCCCGCACATCCACGACGGCCGATACCTCACCGCCGAGGGCGAATGGTGGGCGGTGGAAGTCGAACTGACTCCGAAGCGGACGCTGACCGTGGCGAGAGCGGCGGTCGCCAGTGCCCACCAGGCCGCGAGGGTCGCCGGATGCAAAGGGCTGATCTACTACTGCCGGGGCGAGCGGGTGAAGAACGTCATCAATGAGGCCGCGAAGAGCGTGGACCTGTCGGACGGGCCGCGGGCGCGGCTTGCCGACGTGGACAAGCTCCTGGCGAATCCGATCGCAAGTGAGCAGCCACGGCCCGCGCTGCGTCTGGTCGTCGGCGGCACCGACGACCCCGGATACCCGGACTCCAGCACTGGCAGCAAACCCGGCGCGAGCGAGGTGGAGCGACCGTGAACACCCACGCGACAGCCCTGTCCAGTCGCCCGTCCACGCTTGACAGCAGCGACAACACCGGGCGACAGCGGGTGGACACCCGTCAACACCGGCTGGACAACGCCGTCCAACCGCCCGCCCACGCAGCGGACAGCGGCGGTGCCGAAACCTCGCCCGGGGCATCGCAATTCGCGACAGGCAACAGCGCATTAACGCGGCTGTCCAGCCCGGCGACGCCGGTTGACAGTCCTGTCCGGTGCGGCGCGGCAAGCCCCCTTCAGGTCAACGACCAGGGGAAACACCCGATTTCAACCCCAATGATTCGGGCAACATACGCCGACGGTCCGGTCCGGTCCAAAAGTCATCGGTGGCTTGACACCGGTAGACGGCGACTGGACAGGGCTGTCCACCCGGTTGACAGCAGTCCACCCGCTGTCGCCCTCCTCCGTCCGACAGGCGACACCGACAGCGACAGCGTGCGACGCGCTGTCGCCCTCACCACCCGATTCCGTCGCCTCGCGGCGCACACCGACCACGAAAGCTGAGAACCTGACCATGAGCACCGAGAACTTCTTGCAAGCCGCTGATCTCGAAACACTCACCGGCATCCCCGCCGCAACCTGGCGCTACTGGGCGCACAAGGGCGTCGGCCCGGCCAGCTTCAAACTCGGCCGTCGCCGCGTCTACCGCGAAAGCGTCATCCACGCATGGATCACCGAGCAGGAAGCACAGACCGGGAAGGAGGGCCAGCCGTGAGCACCGAGCACCAGCCGCAGGGACTCGAACCTTCGCAGTGGTACACGACCGAAGAGGTCGCCGCGGCTTTGAAGGTGGACCCGTCCAGCATGAGGCGGTGGCGCACCGCGCGCCCGCCGCAAGGCCCGGCGTTCGTCGCGTTCTCCGAGCGCGTCATCCGCTACAGCGGTGCCGATGTGCTCGCCTTCATCGCGAGCCGCCGCGTCGACCCGAGGGCGGCGTGATGATTGAGCGCATCGACCCGACGCCGCTCGGCGTGGCGATCACCGGCTACATCGAGCAGCGCGGCAAGGCCGGAAAGCACCGTGCCCGGGTGCGGTGGACCGATCCGGCCACCAAAGACCGCAACTCGAAATCGGAATCCTTCGCGACCCGCGAGGAGGCCGAGGGCTGGATCGAACGCATCCAGCAAGCCGCGGCGCGTGGCGTCGACCCGATGACCGCGACCGCGACGCTGGCCGATTACGGAAACATGCACTGGGACACTGCGATGCGCGGTTTGGAGCCGAAAACTCTCGACCCGTATATGTGCGGCTGGCGATTGCGAATCGTGCCGACGCTGGGCCACCTGCCGGTCACGATGATCACTTCGGGTATGGCCGACCGGGCGGTGCGGCAGTGGATCGATAAGGGCAGCGGCCGGTCGACCATCAAGAACACCCTCGCCGCGTTGACTCGCATTCTCGACCAGGCGGTCAGAGACGAGATCCTCGACCGCAATCGGGTCGACGTGACCGGCTGGCAGCGCCAGATCGTCACCGACGAGGACGACGTCGACAACCCTCGCGCGCTGGCGCTGCCGGACTGGGCGACGCTCCAGAAGCTCGCCGCCGGTTTGGTCGCCGCCTCCGCCGGCCAATTCCAGGGATGGGGTGACGCGGTGGTCTTCGCCGCGTGCACCGCAACCCGCATCGGTGAGGTATCGGGCTGCCGAATTCGCGATATCGACACTGTGGATTGGGTCTGGACCCTTCGGCGCCAGACAACGCCGGGGCCAGGCGGGTTGAAGGACAAGGGCACGAAAGGCAAACGCTCCCGGACGATTCCGATCATCGAGAACATCCGCCCACTGATCCTGGCGCGGATCAACGATGCGCGCAGCCGGATCGCAGACGAGCTGGACGACGCGAACGCCGAGGCTCAGCACGCCGCACTGCTCGACGCTCGGATGTTTGTCGGGCCGCGCGGTGGCCGCATCGCAACAGGAGTGCTGCGCAAGGCAACTCACTGGGATGAGGTCGTGACCAAACTCGGCTACGAGCATCTGCGGCGCCACGATCTGCGGCACACCGGGTTGACCTGGTTCGCCGACGCGGGCGTCCCGCTGCATCGCCTGCAACGGATCGCTGGGCACACCGATCCTCGGATCACCCAGCGCTACCTACACCCGGACATCGCGGCGCTACGCGACGACGGGGACCGGCTCGCACGGCACCTCAACGGGGACTCTGGCCCCAGATTGGCCCCAAATCTTCGAGCCGTCTAAAAGCGCAAATCCCCTCCGACCCAGGTCGGAGGGGATTTTTGTGTGTCGGGCTGACAGGATTTGAACCTGCGACCACCTGACCCCCAGTCAGGTGCGCTACCAAGCTGCGCCACAGCCCGTTGCGCCCGGTTTCGGGCGCTCGGAAAGATTACCTCAGGGGTGGGCCAGACGCCGAATCGCCTGGTTATCGGTGTGGCGGGTGGGGCGGGAGTCAGCGTGGGGTGACGCGGGCGGCGGCTCGGCGGTCGTCGGCTACGGCGAACCAGGCGTCGAGGGTGTTGTCGGTGCGGCGGCCGATCACGCGGACCTGCTCGCCTGCTTTCAGCGGTTTGGTGTATTCGATGACGGTGCGGTGGGGGCCGGAGGTGAGGTCGGTGTGGGTGGTGAGGAGTTCCTCCAGGGCACTGAGGTAGACGGCGTTGTTGACGTGGTCGAGCCAGTCGAAATCGGCGACGCGCAAGGGGAAGGATAATTCGTGGACGTCGGGGCCGATGGGGAGTGGGTCGGTCAGTGCGGCTTGCCAGCGCAGGCGGTGTTCGGTGGTGCTGGCGAGCATGGGTGCCATGAAACGGTCGCTCATGCGGGCGGGGACACCGGATTCGGCGCCGAAATGGATGAGGAATCCTTCGGTTTCGACCAGGCCGCCGCGATTGCCGCAGATCTGCACGCGCATAGTGCACCAGCGGTTGGACAGGGCCGAGCACCAGCGACGCAGGGTGACGTGTTCGCCGAATTCGACCGGTTTGAGCACATCGATGACGGTGCGGCGAACCACCCAGCCGCGGTGGGTATCGCCGTCCTCGACGGCCTCGAGGTGTTCGAAACCGATGTCCTGCAGATAGCGGGCGATGGCGTCGAGACGCAGGCGCTGGTCCCGGCCGGTATCGGCGAGGCGGACTGGCCAGCCGGTCTCGAACGGAGTCCCGGCGGTAGGGCGTTGCGGCAGCACGCTGGGAATGACCATGAAACGGATAATGCCAGGTCCCGCCCCCGCGGCCGCACTGCGACCCGCGCCCCCATCGACGTGCTCCCGCCAGTGGTGATAGGTAGTCGCACTCGTTTGAATAACGTTGAAGCTATGAGTTCCCCGGCCACGCCGTGGTCGAACCAGCCCAAGGGCCTCCCGAACAAGGAGTCCACCGGCGCCGCCGAACTGGCCATCGACCCGGTGATACTCACCGCCATCACAATTCCGTCGAAACGACGGCAGCACTATCCGGACCTCGGCATGCTCATCGGAACCAGCTTCGCGGTCCTGCTTTCGTTGGTGGTCTATCTCTTCATTGCATCCCTGGGTTCGGCACCGGCCCGAGAACCGACGGCCAGCGCAGCGGTGGCGGCCACCGCCGGCCCGGCGAATGCGGTCCAGGTCGATCGCGGACTGACTATCGGCAGGGTCCGGGCCAACGACGGCAGAACGTTGGTGGTGGAAGGGATATTGGGTGCCACGACACCAGTTCACGTCACCGCCGATACCAATGTGCTGGTCCTCACCGGCAACAGGGTGTCGGATGTGGCGGTCGGTGCCGCGGTCGTCATCTATGGCGATAACGAGGCCGACGGCACCATTACCGCGAATCTGATAGTCGGCGGCTTGCTCAGCTAGCGAGCTACCGGCTCGGTGATGAGGCCACCGGTGAGTTCGACGGACCGGAGACGGTCATCGATGTCGGTGGCGTGGTGGGCGACGATGAGTTCGTGCGCTTCGATGGAAGCCGCGAAATCCGCCAGGTACGAATGGACTTCGGCGGGTGTACCGACGGCGGTGTACCGGGTCATCGCGTTGATCTGGCTGCCGTTCGGCGAGGCGAGGAACGTGTCGATCTCCTCATCGGTGAAGTCGGCGCCTGCGCCACCACGCTGAATCATGCGTCGCGCGCGAGCACGGTAGGCGATCGTCTTCTGCGCCACCGCCGCATGGTGGTCTTCGGCCGCGAATACATTGACACCGGCCATCACGTACGGCTCGGCCAGCTGCTCCGACGGCCGGAAACTGTCGCGGTAGACGGCGACCGCCTGGTGCAGCGCGTCCGGCGCGAAGTGGGATGCGAAGGCATACGGCAGACCGAGCTGCGCGGCGAGTTGCGCCCCGAACAGCGATGAACCCAGAATGTACAGCGGCACAATGCCTTCCGCGCGCGGCACAGCCTCCACACCGGGCACCCGCGAGTTGCCCGATAAATAGCCCTGCAGCTCCAGCACATCCTGTGGAAAGGAATCCGCCGAGGTCGTATTGCGGCGCAGCGCGAACATGGTCTTCTGGTCACTGCCCGGCGCACGGCCGAGCCCGAGGTCGATCCGTCCGGGGAACAGCGTCTCCAGGGTGCCGAACTGCTCCGCGATCACCAGCGGCGAGTGATTGGGCAGCATGATGCCGCCCGAGCCGAGCCGAATGGTCTCGGTCTGGGCCGCGACGTGACCGATGAGAACGCTGGTGGCGCTCGATGCGATCGAACGCATGTTGTGGTGTTCGGCGTACCAGACCCGACGGTAGCCGCTGCGTTCGGCGGCCTTGGCCAGCGCGACGCTGTTTTCGAAGCTGTCGCGTGCGGTGCGGCCGGGTGCGATCGACGCCAAGTCGAGAATCGACAGTGCGGTGGACATATAAGTTCCTTCGTAGCTCAGAGAACGCGGTGGAGTTCTTCGGTGAAGGCCCGGATGCGGGCCTCGTCGCGGCGGTAGTAGGTCCACTGGCCGCGTCGGGTGGCGCTGAGGAATCCGGCGCGCTGCAGGATCGCGAGATGCGCCGATATGGTCGAGGCCGAAGTCCCCGCCTTCTGCTGGATGAAGCCGACGCAGACGCCTAGCTCGTCGGTGTCATCGCCCCGTTCCGGGAAGTTCGCATCCGGATCTTTGAGCCACGCCAGAATGCGCAAGCGGGTCTCATTCGCCAACGCTTTGCACTCGTCGAGCACATCCACTTCCCTTCGATATTTCGCTAATTAACGAATTTACGCCGGATGCGGCGGCTCGGCATCGTGACGCATCACACGCCGCCGAACGCTGAGGAAGCAGGGAACCCGCGCGCAGGCGGTATGAATAATCGGAGCGGTTTCGAGCGTGACGACGCTGGGCAGTTCTGCGATGCGTTCGGTGAGGTAGCGACCGAGGTCTCGAGGATCGCGGCAGTTGACAGCCGCCACCAGATTGGTGGCGGCGAAGGAGACTTCACGATGGCGAGCCAGTGCCTCGCCGGCGGCGACAGTCGCCGCGGTGGGTGTCGATCCAGAGTCGGGCCTCGGTGCGCAATCCTATTGCCGCTGCGCGCGACCGGTCACACCATCGCCGCACCCCCCGAACCACTTCAACCGTCGCCGACAGCACCGGTCGCCCGGCGCGTTCGCTGGCCGAGTGGGTAGCCGACCACCTCGCCGACTTCCGCTGATAGCGCACACCCGGAGCGGACACCGTTGCCACGCAACGACGTCCGCTCCGGAGGCTATTTCTTGCGCTCCCGCTTTTCGCGCACGCGAACCGATATACGAACCGGAGAACCGTCGAAGCCGAACTCCTCACGCAGGCGGCGCTCCAGGAACCGGCGATAGCCCGCCTCCAGGAACCCCGTCGTGAAGAGCACGAAGGTCGGCGGCCGAGTGGTGGCTTGCGTCGCGAACAGGACGCGGGGCAACCGGCCACCGCGCATCGGCGGCGGCGTCGCGGCAATGACTTCCTTGAGCCAGTTGTTCAGGCGCCCGGTGGGGATGCGCTTATCCCAGGATTCCAGTGCGGTTTCCATTGCGGGCACGAGCTTTTGGACGGCGCGGCCGGTATGCGCGGAGATATTGACGCGCTGTGCCCACGGCACCCGGACCATATCCCGGTCGACTTCCTTGTCGAGCTGCAGGCGACGGTCCTCGTCGACCAGATCCCACTTGTTGAAGGCCAGCACGAGCGCGCGACCGGATTCGGCGACCATGCTGATCACCCGCAGGTCCTGTTCGGTGATCGGCTCGGAGGCGTCGATGAGCATGATCGCGACCTCGGCGGCCTCCAGCGCCGCCTTGGTGCGCAGCGATGCGTAGAACTCCATGCCGCTGGCATGGGAGACCTTGCGACGCAGACCCGCGGTGTCCACGAATTTCCAGATCTTGCCGCCCAATTCGACCAGCGAATCGACCGGATCGACGGTCGTGCCCGCGATATGGTGCACGACCGAACGCTCATCACCGGAGAGCTTGTTGAGCAGGCTGGACTTGCCGACATTGGGTTTGCCGACCAGCGCGACCCGACGCGGACCGGTACCGCCGGTGCCCTCCCGTGGGGTTTCCGGGAGCACTTCCAGGACGTCGTCGAGCAGGTCACCGGTGCCGCGGCCGTGCGCGGCGCTGACCATGCGCGGTTCGCCGAGACCGAGCGACCACAGCGCGGCAGCCTCGGATTCGACGCGTTGGTCGTCGACCTTATTGGCGACCAGGATCACCGGAATCTTGGAGCGGCGCAGCTTTTTCACCGCGGCCTCGTCAGTGGCCGTGGCACCGACCACGCCGTCGACCACGAGCAGGATCGCGTCGGCGGTCTCCATGGCCAGTTCGGCCTGCCGGGCGACCGACTGCTGCAGGCCCTTGGCATCTGGCTCCCAGCCACCGGTGTCCTGCACGAGGAAACGGCGACCCGCCCAGTTCGCCTCATAGGAGATGCGGTCGCGGGTCACGCCGGGAATGTCCTCGACGACGGCCTCACGACGACCGAGGATCCGGTTCACCAGGGTCGATTTGCCGACATTCGGGCGGCCCACCACCGCCACCGTCGGCATCGCGATATGCTCGTCCGCACCGAACTCGCTGTCGAGATCGGCTATCTCCCAATCGGATTCGTCACTCCAGACGCCATCACCCGCGAGTACGTCCTCGCTCATGACTGCGTCTCGCTGTCTTTGGTTCGCTCGCTCACGCTGTCCTGCCCGTCCGGCCGACCGAAACCTGCCGCACCACAACGCGATACAGCTCGTCGATGACCTCATCCATATTCAGTTCGCTGGTGTCGACCTGCACCGCGTCGTCGGCCGGACGCAGCGGGGACACCGTACGAGTGGAGTCGAGGGTGTCGCGACGCTGCACGTCGGCGAGTACGCCCTCGAAGTCGTCGCCGCGGCCTTCGGCGATGTTCTGCTGGTTGCGCCGCTGCGCGCGGGCCTCGGCGGAGGCGGTGAGGTAGATCTTGGCGTCGGCATCCGGCAGCACGACGGTGCCGATATCGCGTCCCTCGACCACGATTCGCTGTGCGGCGGAAGCGATTTCACGCTGCAGAGCGACGAGCAGCTCGCGCACCTCGGCCACGGCGGATACCGCGGACACCGCCTTGGTGACGGCATTGCCGCGAACCTCCGAGGAGACGTCCTCACCGTCGAGCAGGATCAGCTCACGGCTGGGATCGGTGCCGATGGTCAGCGGCAGCTCCTTCACCGCGGCACCGATCGCCGCCGTATCGGTCAGCTCGACACCGGCCCGCAGCACCCGCAGCGTCGCGACGCGGTACATCGCGCCGGTGTCCAGGTAGCTCGCGGCGAGACGGGTGGCCAGCCGCCGCGACACGCTGGACTTGCCGGTACCCGATGGCCCGTCCATGGCAACGACCAGCGGTGTGCTGCCTTCGACCATCGCGGGGACCTCCACGGGAATCTCTACACCGTTCACAGCGACACCGCCTCGTAAAGTTTGCCGACTTCATCGCGGCCGATCACGCGCAGCGTGCCGGGCCGCTGGTCGCCCAGGGCGACCGGACCGATATAGGTGCGCACCAACCGGGTCACCGGATGGCCGACCGCGTCGAGCAGTCGGCGCACGATGTGCTTACGTCCTTCGTGCAACACGATCTTGACCAGCGAACGTCCCTCGCCGAGCTCGAGCACCTGGAACTTGTCGACCTTGGCCGGACCGTCGTCGAGTTCGACACCGTCGCGCAGGCGCTTGCCGACCGACTTGTCGACTTCACCGTTCACCGTCGCCAGATAGGTTTTGGGCACCTGAAACGACGGGTGCATGAGCCGGTGCGCGAGGTCGCCGTCATTGGTGAGCAGCAGCAGCCCCTCGGTGTCCGCATCCAACCTGCCGACGTGGAACAGGCGCTGACCGGCCGCGATGCGTTCGGCCACGATATCGCCGACGCACGGGCGACCCAGATCGTCGGACATCGTGGACTGCCAGCCCTTGGGCTTGTTCAGCGCGATATGGACCAGTTCTTCGCGCACCATCACCCGGGTGCCGTCGACGCGGACCACGGCGTGCTGTGGATCGATCCGCAGGCCCTGCTCGGTGACAATCGCGCCGTCGACCTCGACCCGGCCCTGGGCGATCATCTCCTCGGCGGCACGACGCGAGGCGACACCGGCCTTGGCGAGGACCTTTTGCAGCCGCTCGCCCTCGCCCCACGGCAATTTCTCGTGGCCGCCTTCGGCGGGCTGGTCGACGTGCTGCTTCCTGGCCGGCTTGGCATTGCTCAGCAGTGGAGCGGCGACGACCTTCTTCTGCGGCTTCGGATTCTTGGCCTTCTTGCCGACAGGCGTGGACATCGTGGCCGAGGTGGTGCGGCGCGACGGATTGCCCCGCTGCGCAGCGCCTCCCGATGCATAGCCGCGCGAACCGCCGGTACGCGGTACCGAACCGCCTTGTGCGGCACCACGATAGGCGTCGCCACGCGAATCACGGTGTTCGGAGCCGCCGTACGACGAACCGCGCTGACCCGAGCCACCGCGATGACCGCTGTCGGCCTGCGACGAACCGCGATAACCGCCCTGCGAAGTACCACGCCGATCGGAGCCGCGCTCGCCAGAGCCGCGATAGCCGCCGTCACCCTGCGACGAACGACGGTATCCGCCACCGCCCTGTGAGGTGCCGCGGTAACCGCCTTCGGAACTGCCTCGATAACCCCCTTGCGAGGAGCCGCGCTCGGAACCGCCCCATGCGGCTCCGCGCTGCGTACCTCCGCGTTGCGCCGAACGCGTATCGCGTGCGTTTCGGCCGGCGCCGCCCCTGGTGGGCTGGTCGCTTCTCGTCCTACGATCCGGTGTGCCATCTCGGCGAGCGGGCGTATTCATGTTGTCCTGTCAGTCTTCTTCGGTACCGAGATCCAAATCGGTCTCGGCGGATTTCTTCAGCCTGGTGTAACGGGGGTCCGTCTCCAGGCTCTCGTTGATCTCGTCAATCAGGTCGACGCCCGGCAGCAGGGGCGCCAGCGGCGGCAGATCGGACAGCGAGGCGAGTCCGATCCGCTCCAGGAACAACTCGGTCGTGCAGTACTGCGTGCCGTTCGTCTCCGGGTCGACCCCGGTCTCGGCGATCAATCCGCGAGCCAAGAGGGTTCGCATCACACCGTCGACGTTCACACCGCGCACCGCGCTGACCCTGGTCCGGGTCACCGGTTGGCGGTATGCCACCACCGCCAATGTTTCCAGAGCCGCCCTGGTCAATTTCGACCGGGCGCCATCGAGCAGCATCCGTTCCACATACGGCGCGTACTCGCTGCGAGTATAGAAGCGCCACCCGTCACCTACGAAACGCAGATCTATGCCACTGGCCCGCGCGGACAGTTCCGCCGCCATTTCGTGCAGCACCCGCTGCACCCGCGCCGACTTATCTCGCAACGCGTCGGCCAGCAACTCTACCGGGGCGGGAGCATCCACAATGAGCAGCATCGCCTCCAACGCCGACCGGAATTCATCGTCCTCCAGCGGTTCAGGCGTGAACTCCGCCACTTCCTCGTCGGAACCGGCGCCTCCCCTGTTTCTCGTCGCACGTGCGGAGGCCGCGCCGCCTACACCCCTACTGCTCGACGGCGGCGTCTCGCTGCTGTCCAGCGCTCCCTCGATGTCGTCGATTCCGCCACGCGTGCTCGACCCTGCCTCCTCGCTGATGGCCGACTCGGCCGTACTCGACGAATCCGCGTGCACGATTCGACCACTTTCGGTGTCCTTCGCACCTGAGCCGCTCGGTACCGCCGCGCCCCCGACATCGTCTCCGCCAGCCGAGTCGAGTGCGGCACCGTTGTCGATCCTCTCGGATGTGGCGTCTTCGATATGGTCACCGCGACCGATCGACGATGCCGCACTCGTGGCCAGCGAGCCATGGATCCCGTCAGATGCACGGGGTGCGAAATCCTCATGCTCGCTCGGGACCACGCACTCATGCTCGATGCCGTTGTGCTCGAGGGGTGCCGCATCGTCGGTGCGTTCACTCACCCGTAGTCCTCCTCGATGGTCACGGTGTCGGCGGTCTCGTCCTCGGGGTCGCCGGTCCAGCTGATCGAGAGCGGGCCGAGCGGGTCGGGCTGGTCGAACTCGATCGTCTTGCCCCGGTACAGCTCGAGCAGTGCCAGGAAGCGGGCGACGATCTGGATCGGCACTTCGCAATCGGCGACCAATTCGCCGAAGGTCGTCCAACCACCCGGTCCGCGCAGTTTGAGCTGTTCGAGCACGAGCGCGGCCTGTTCGGCGACCGAGAACGCGTGCTGGTGCAGGTGGTCGAGTCCGACCCGCGGCACCGGACGGGGCCGGAAGGCCGCCGCGGCGATCGCCGCGAACTTGGGTGCGTCAACCCCCAGCGTAACCTCGGGCAGCAGGTCGGCGTAGCGCTCCTCCAACCCGACCGCGCGCGGGTAGCGCCGCAACGCCACCGCCTCCAACTCCCCGAGCAACTCGGCGACCTGTTTGAACGCGCGATATTGCAGCAGCCTGGCGAAGAGCAGATCGCGCGCCTCGAGCAGTTCGAGATCCTCGGCGTCGGTCACCTCGCCGGACGGCAGCAGCCGCGCTGCCTTGAGATCCAGCAGGGTCGCCGCGACGACCAGGAATTCGGTGGTCTGATCGAGGATCTTGTCGGCGCGCAACGTCCCCTGCTGCCCGATGCCGGCAGTCAAAGCCTTTGTGTAGGCAATGAATTCGTCGGTCACCTGATGCAACGCGACCTCGGTCACATCGAGCTTGCGTGAACTGATCAAATTCAAGAGCAGATCGAACGGGCCCTGAAAGTTGCTCAGTCGCAGCTGGAACCCGGACGTCTGCCCGTTCGGTTCGCTACCAGGCAGATCATCTTGCGCCACGGCGCAGTCGTGCGCGGCCGACGCCGCATGCCCGGCCTCGGAGTCCCGATCGACGAACTCATCAGACCCCGAGCCGAGTGTATCGGTGTTCGTCGATGGCGCCGGTTCCGTACCGCCGATCACCGGCCGGACCGGTGGATGACTTCCCGCGCCATCGACCGATATGCTTCGGCTCCACTGGATTTCGGCGCCCACGTGGTGATGGGTTCGCCCGCGACGCTGGCGTCCGGGAAACGTACGGTACGCGCGATCGCCGTGTCGTACACCAGGTCGCCGAATACCTCGACGACGCGCGCCATGACCTGACGCGAATGTAGTAGCCGCGCATCGAACATGGTGACCACGATGCCGTACAGGCTCAAGCGCGGGTTCAGGCGGTCCCGCACCTTCTCGACGGTGTCGTTGAGCAGGGCGAGCCCGCGCAGCGAAAAGTACTCGCACTCCATCGGAATGATGACACCATCGGAGCAGGCCAGCGCGTTCACCGTGAGCAGGCCGAGCGACGGCTGGCAATCGATGAGGATGTAGTCATAGCGATCACGCACCGCTTCCAGCGCGCGACCCAGCGTTTGCTCCCGGCCGACCTCGTTGACCAGCTGGATTTCCGCGGCCGACAGGTCGATATTGCTGGGCAGCAGATCCAAATTCTCGACACGCGTCTCCATCAGGACCTCGTCGATCGAGACCTTGGATCCGATCAGCAGGTTGTGCACGGTCAAATCGAGATCGTGGTGAGCAACACCCAATCCCGCCGACAGCGCACCCTGCGGATCCAGATCCACCAGGAGCACCCGTCGACCGAATTCCGCCAGCGCCGCACCCAGATTGATGGTCGAGGTGGTCTTGCCGACGCCACCTTTCTGATTACACATCGCGACGATCAGCGCATCACCGTGCCGCTCGACCGGCGGCGGGTCGGGCACCGCACGCAGCGGTCGCCCGGTCGGGCCGAGCGACGCGTCGTCGGGGACGGGTTCGGCACCGTTGCCCCACAGCGTTTCCGCCGCGGCTTCCGAGTACGGACCCGTCCGGGGACCCGTAAGCGGCTGCGCCCCAGCACTCATCGGCGGTTCTGCCGCACCGGCTGTCGTCACGATCCGCTGCTCCTTATACGTTCCTGCCCGTTGCATTCGCCCGCCTCCGGCATCTTCTGCCCGAGCGTAGCGAGGCCGATCAGGCCTGACCTCGCTTTCGTACGGTCCAGCTCTCGATAGACGCTACCGCTTGACACCGCAAGACCCACGCTCGGACACGCGACACCCACGTTTACCTGCGCAGGCGTCCACCGACACCCCGAAGCCATACACGGTACCCGCGCGAACCACCACCGACCCCCTTTGCGGACCCGTGACGTTCCCCATCGACAAGGAATACCGCCGCCCGCCGAAACGGCCCAGCACACGTTTGGTACGCCAGCGGGCAAAATCGCGCGCGGCGCGCCGAGCAGTGCGCAGCGGGGTCAGCGGGCGCGGGGGTGAGCGGTCGCCCAGACCTCGCGAAGGGTGCTCACGGTGACCAAGGTGTAGATCTGCGTGGTCGTGACCGAGGCGTGCCCCAGAAGTTCTTGGACCACACGCACATCCGCACCCCCGTCGAGCAAATGCGTTGCGAAGGAATGCCGCAGCGTATGCGGCGAAACCGTGGCCCCGATACCGGCCCGCTCAGCCGCGATCCGCAGAACCTGCCAGGCACTCTGCCGCGACAACCGCCCACCGCGGGCATTCAGGAACAGCGCGCCGGCTGTGCCTTTCCCGTTCGCGGCGAGCACCGGCCGACCCCGCACCAGATATGCGTCGACCGCCGCCAGCGCGGGCCTACCGATCGGAACCATGCGCTGCTTGCCGCCCTTACCGTGCAGTACGACAGCCCGTTCCTCGGTATCGAGATCGTCCACATCGAGCCCGACCATCTCCGAAATCCGCGCCCCGGTCGAATACAGCAGCTCGAGCAACGCCCGATCGCGCAATCCACGCGGCCCGCCATCGGACCCGGCGCCGTTCGCATCATCGATCGGCGCGCCGCCAGCCGCCTCCAGTAACCGCAACACCTGGTCGTACGGCAGCGCTTTCGGCAATCGCCGTCCGGGCGTCGGCGGCTTCACCGCATGTGCGACATCGGTACTCGTCATCCCTTCCGCCGCGGCGAAGCGATGCAGCCCGCGTACCGCGATCAGCGCGCGAGCGACCGAACTGGCGGCCAGTGGCGGGTATGCCTCCCCACCCGCGCGCAGTACCATCGTGAATTCCGCGACATCGGATTCGGAGACCTGGTCGAGCGCCGCGATCCCGCGCCCGCCCAGGAAATCCCGATAGCGACCAAGATCGCGACGGTACGCACCGAGGGTGTTGCGGGCGGCGCCGCGCTCGACCGCAAGATGATCGAGGTAGGCGTCCACCTCCCGCGCGAGCACCGCCCGGACCCGTCAGTCTTCGGACTGCCGCTGCGCCTTGCGACGCAAAAGTGCGGTGGACTGCCCCGGCCACGGTGCGTCGGCCGGACGCGACTCGGCCCCGCCCGCCTTGGCTGCCGCGAGTGCGAGCAGACCGGCGACCGCCGTGGCATTGACGATCTCACCGGCCAATGCGGCGCGCACAGCCTCGTCCACCGGCATGCGGACCAGTTCCAGGTCCGCCTCCTCCAATTCCGGCTCCGGTCGGTCGGTTTCGTACAGACCCCGCGCGGCATATACCCGCAGCGCCTCATCGGTGAATCCGGGCGAGAGCGCGACGTCCACCAGTACCGCCCACTCCCTGGCGGCCAGTCCGGTCTCCTCGGCCAACTCGCGCTTGGCCGCGGCCAGCGGATCCTCGCCGGGCACATCGAGCAGTCCAGCGGGCAGCTCCAGCAGCCGCTGCCCGATCGGATGCCGGTACTGCCTGATCAACACCACATTATCGGCATCGTCGATGGCCGCGACCGCAACCGCCGCATGATGTTCGATCACCTCGCGCTCGACGACGCGTCCGCCCGGCATCGCCACCTGATCGAGCCGCAAGGCGAGGATGGCCCCGCTGTACACGGTCTTGCTCGCCACCGTCTCGAAATCGTGGCTGCCCGGCCGGGCTCCCCCGTTCTCACTCATTACGACACCTGATCTGCGTTCGCGAACTCTTCGCCCGGGATATCGACCGGAAGCCGCTCGGCCAGTTTATATTTCAACGCCGCCGCGATCAGCGCGGCGAATAGCGGATGCGGCCGGGTCGGGCGGCTCTTGAGCTCGGGATGCGCCTGAGTGGCCACGAAGAACGGATGCTTATCCGTGGGCAGCTCGACGAATTCGACCAGATGCCCGTCGGGCGAGGTGCCGCTGAACTTCAAACCGCTGGAGGCGATCTTGTCGCGGTAGGCGTTGTTCACCTCGTAGCGGTGCCGATGCCGCTCGGACACCTGGTCGGTGCCGTAAGCCTGCGCGACCACCGACCCCTTCCGCAGCGTCGCCGGGTAGGCGCCCAGGCGCATGGTGCCACCGAGATCGGCCGCACCGGCGACGATCTCCTTCTGATCGG
This sequence comes from Nocardia citri, assembly GCF_054065835.1. Classification (NCBI taxonomy): domain Bacteria; kingdom Bacillati; phylum Actinomycetota; class Actinomycetes; order Mycobacteriales; family Nocardiaceae; genus Nocardia; species Nocardia citri. The sequence goes on along the minus strand of NZ_JBSUQM010000036.1, from coordinate 10,997 downwards.
CCATGGTGGAGATCACCGGATGCGGTGTGTCCGGCTCGAATTCGGCCGAATTGGCCTCGGCCAGACCGACCGATCGCGCGGCCTCGATGACCACGCACTGCAGACCCAGACACAGGCCGAGTAGCGGAAGCCCCCTGGTCCGCGCATATTTGATGGCTCCGACCTTGCCCTCGATGCCACGAATACCGAACCCGCCGGGGATCAGCAGCGCGTCCACATCGCGCAGCGCCGCCTGCGCACCCGCCGGGGTCTCGCACTCATCGGACTGCACCCAGCGGATATTCACCTTGGCCCGTGAGGCGAATCCGCCCGCGCGCAACGCCTCGGTCACCGACAGATACGCATCGGGCAGATCGACGTACTTGCCGACCAGTGCGACCTCGACCGTCTCCCGCGGCTGATGCACCCGATCCAGCAGATCGCCCCACACAGTCCAGTCCACGTCCCGGAAGGGCAGCCCGAGCCTGCGCACCACATAGGCGTCCAGGCCCTCACGGTGCAGCACCTTGGGAATGTCGTAGATCGACGGCGCGTCCGGCGTGGAGATGCACGCATCGACGTCGACGTCGCACATCAGCGCGATCTTGCTCTTGAGCGCCTGCGGCACTTCGCGATCGCAACGCAGGATCAGCGCATCGGGCTGGATACCGATATTGCGCAGCGCGGCCACCGAGTGCTGGGTCGGCTTGGTCTTGAGCTCACCCGACGGCGCGAGGTACGGCACCAGCGATACGTGCAGGAAGAACACATTGTCTCGGCCCACATCGTGGCGGATCTGACGTGCGGCCTCGAGGAAGGGCTGCGATTCGATATCGCCGACGGTGCCACCGATTTCGGTGATCACCACATCGGGCACCTGTCCCTGGAGATCCGGGCCCTGCATCGCCAGAATGCGACTCTTGATCTCGTCGGTGATGTGCGGGATGACCTGCACCGTGTCGCCGAGGTATTCGCCGCGGCGCTCCTTGGCGATCACCGACGAATAGATTTGCCCGGTAGTCACATTCGCGTCCCGGGACAGGTCCCGATCCAGGAACCGCTCGTAGTGGCCGACATCGAGATCGGTCTCCGCCCCGTCTTCGGTAACGAACACTTCTCCGTGCTGAAACGGATTCATAGTGCCGGGATCGACGTTCAAGTACGGGTCGAGTTTCTGCATGGTCACCCGCAGACCGCGCGCGGTCAGCAGCTGACCGAGGCTGGAGGCGGTAAGACCCTTACCCAATGAGGAGGCGACACCACCACTGACGAAGATGTGCTTCGTGACCGTTCGCGCCTGATTCCGTGTATGACCCACGGGTCTTCACGGTAACACGGAATCGCTGGCCTGATCACATGCCACACACGTTTGCCACCCAGTCGCTGCCATCGATCGGATCCGGCCCGTACGCCATGTGCGTAGCACCTGACATCGCAAGTCGGGCGGATCAGCTTGCGGGCAGCGCGACGAGTGTGAGGGAGGTCGCCTTGGTGCCGGTTCCGTATCGGCCCACACCACCGTTGAGCTGCTCACTCAGGCCCAGCACAGTGGTGACGCGACCAATGTCGCGGTCGAGATTGTCTACGGTGGTGACGGCCGTGGCCAGCGCGGCGTCGGAACGAGTGATCGCGATCGGACCCGGGTTATCGGCGGCGCCGGATCGTCCGGCCAGGACCGCACCCGCCCCACGACCGCGCAGGGCGCCGGTGAATCGCGCGATATTGCTGCCCTGACTGTTCTCGCCGGCCTTCGCACCGTCGCCGGTGACGACAACAGCGAGGTTGGCGGGATGCGCCGGAGTGTCGCCGTAGGCGAGGAAACCGCCGCCGCGCAGTGTCTCCAGCACCAGGCTCAACTCCTGCGGGGTGCTGCGCGGTTGCAGGTTCGCCGGATCGAGCAGCAGCACCAGCCCCAGCAGATCGCCCGCCATGCTCCCCTGATCCACTTGACCGGTGCGCAGCTGCGCGCCAGCAGGGATGACATTGGTGACCGCGGTGCGCATCCGATCGCCCTCCGCGGCGTCGAGGAAAGCGTCGGTGAGCGCGACGCGGGCGGTCACGGTGGCGCCGGAGATTTCCAAATCTTTCGCGACGGCCTCGACATCGGCGGGTTCGGCGTCAGGGGTCGTGAAGACCACGACGCTGCGGTCGGTAAGCGTGCCGCCGAGGATCCGGCCGGCCGATCCGGCGATGAAACGGTCCGCGGCATTCATTTCGTCGCCGAGCCGACGATTCTGATCGGTGGTCCCATCGAGCTGTTTGCGCAGATCCGTTTTGTCCGCGCGCAATCCGGTCAACAGGTCCGCCGCCACCGTCTGCGAGCCGAGCACCACGCCGAGGGCGAGGGCCAGGAAGATCGCGACGATCGAAACCGCGTGCTGCCGAATCGAAATCATAAGTCCCCTCCAGCAGCCAGACCCTGGGCCCATAGCGCGAACCGGTTCCAGGTATCGCTGGCCCAATCCAATGCCTCGGTCCCCATATTCGAGGCGAGCATGGCCACAATTACCGCGACGAGCGCGGCGAGTACGACCATCGCGATGGCGGTACCGGACACCCGGTTTCGGTAGAGCGTGGCGACCGCCTTGGCATCCATGAGTTGGGTGCCGATTTTCAGTCGGGTGAGGAAGGTCGCCGGATTGCTCTCGCGGCGGCCGCGGTCGAAGAAATCGTCCAGCGAAGCGGGGGCACCGGCGGTCACGATCAGCGATGCCCCGTGGTGGTGGGCCAGCAGCAGAGCCAGATCGGACGCCGCACCGGACGATGGGAAGGTCGTCGCGCCGATACCTAGATCCTGGATGCGTTCCAACCCCTTGGCGTGACCGTCGGTATCGGCGGGCAGGATCATCTCGGCACCGGATTTCAAGGTGGCGGTGGTGATTTCGTCCGGGTCGCCGACAATCAGATCGGGGCGGTAGCCCCGCTTCATCAAGGTGTCCGCACCCCGGCCGACGCCCACCATGATCGGGGCGTACTCCTTGATGAACGGCTTGAGTCGCTTCAGATCGTCCACATGGTCCGGACCATCGGCGACCACGACCACATGCCGATTCTTCATGTACAGGTCGAGCTCCGGCACCCCGATACCGTCGATGAGCAGCGCGCTCTCGGTGCGGATGAACTCGATGGTATTGCCCGCGAAGGCCTCCAGATGATCGGCGAGGCCGTTGCGCGCCTCGATCATCCGCTCGGCGATATCGGATGCGGTCAGCTCGATGCCGCTGACCAGGACTTCGGGCGCCTTCTTGACCAGCTTATCGGCGTAGACGACGCCCTCATCGATGCGGACCTTGGTGCCGTCCTTGATGCGGAAGGCATCCGAACTCACCGTGTCCAGCAGCAGAATTCCGTTGGCGACCAATACTTCCGGCCCCAAGTTGGGGTAGCGGCCCGAGATCGATGGCGAAGTATTCACCACCGCGGCCACGCCCGCCTCGACCAACCGATCGCCGGTGAGCCGATCCAGATCCATCTCATCGAGTATTACGACATCACCGGGCCCGACCCGCCTCAGCAGACGCCTGGTGTTGCGGTCAACCCGAGCTACCCCGGTCAGACCGGGCAGCGCTTCGGTGTTCTTCGACAACAACGCCAACATCTTCATGGGCGAGATATTGGCTGTTAGCCCTCAACCATTGGTGGAGGCGCGCCGTAACATCTATCACATTCGTCACTGTGATACCACGAGCACCACGTCACGCCGAAGAAATGTCAACCAATGCCCGTATGCTGCGGGGTCACAGATATCCCGAAGAGGAGTCACCATGGTCAGCAGCACCGTCGATGCCGTGATCGCGGCACCGCGCGATGTGGTCTACAAGTTCTTCACCGAACGGGACGGCATCAACCCGTACATCCCGGTCGACTTCACCTTGAAGACCCCCGGCTCGCCCACCCCGAACGGCGTCGGTGCGCAGTATCTCATCGGCAAGGCCGGTGTCGGCTTCGTCGAGGAGACCACCAAGCTGGTCCCCGGCGAGCTGATGGAATACAAGATCATCAAGGGTGCCCCGGTGAAACGACACGTCGGCACCATCACCTTCACCGATGCCGATAACGGCACCCTGGTCTCCTACACGATGGAGTCCGAGCCCAGCCTTCCCGTACCGGCCAAGGTCGTCGAATTCGGCCTGAAGAACCTTATCAACCAGTTCCTCGAGGGCGCCCGAAAAGCGCTGCGCTGAACCTTCAGGCGAGAGCGCGTTCGGCGCGGGCGGTTTCGAGCAGTTCCTCGGCGTGGGCTCGGCCGGTTTCGGTGTCATCGAGACCGGCCAGCATACGAGCCAATTCGATGACGCGCTCATCCTTGGTCAATGCCCGAACGCCACTGTTGACCTTGCCCTTGCCGTCATCGGATTTGTCCACCACGAGATGGGTATCGGCGAAAGCGGCGACCTGCGGCAGGTGGGTCACCACGATCACCTGATGGGTGCGGGCGAGTCGGGCCAGCCGACGGCCGATCTCGACCGCGGCCCGGCCGCCGACACCGGCGTCGACCTCGTCGAACACCATGGTCGCGCCGTGATCCGAACTGGCGAGTACCACCTCGAGGGCCAGCATCACGCGCGACAGCTCACCACCGGATGCGCTCTTGCTCAATGGCAACGACTGCGCGCCGGAATGCGCGGACAACCGGAATTCCACTTCGTCGACGCCGTTCGAACCCGCATGCAATTGCTGCCCGTCCACGGTCAGCGGCGCGGAATCCTGCGGGCTCGCGGGTACCGGCCGCACCACGACCTCGAGTTTCGCCTTACCCATCGCGAGCCCACCGAGTTCGACGCTCACCGCCGAGGCGAGCTTACCCGCCGACTTGGTACGCGCCGCGGTCAATTTGCGTGCCGCTTCTCGAACGCGTTCCGCGGCGATATCCACCTCCGCCGCCAGCGTGGCCAGCGCCTCTTCGGAAACATCGAGCGAGCCCAGACGCGTGCGCGCCTCATCGGCCCACGCGATCACCCCATCGATATCCGGCGCGTACTTGCGGGTCAGCGATTTCAATTCGGCCTGCCGGTTGAGCAACGAATCCAAAGCGCCCGGGTCCGAAGGCAAATCCGAAAGATAGCCGCTGAGTTCGGTGGTGAGATCGACGACCACCGCGATGGCCTCGCCGAACCGGGGCTCGAGCGCGGTCAGTGCCGGATCGTGGGCCGATACGATGCGTGCCCGCGCGGCGCCGAGCAATTCCAGCGCACCCGAACCGTCTTCGGGTGAATCGGCGGGACCGGCCAAGGCATCGTGTGCGATCGCGGCGGCCTCACGCAGCGAATCCAGATCGCTGAGCCGGCGCACCTCGGCGACGATACGCACATCCTCACCGGGCTCGGGTGCGATGGCATCGATTTCGGACAGCGAATGCTTCAGCCGGTCGGCCTCGAGCGTGAGTTCCCTACTGTGCGCGGTACGTTCGAGCAGCTCATTGCGGGCATCGAGCCAGGATCGCCGCTGCGCCCGATACTTGCGCAGCAGCGGACCGACCGCATCGGCGGCGAACTGATCCAGAGCGGACAACTGCTGCTCCGGACGCTGCAGCCGCAACTGGTCGTTCTGACCGTGCACGGTCAGCAACGACGCGGTGAAATCGGCGAGGACAGCAGCGGGCACACCGCGACCGCCGAGGTGCGCGCGGGAACGTCCATCACTGCCGACCGTACGGATCGCGATGACGCTGCCGTCGTCATCGCGTTCGGCCGCAGCCGATTCCAGCACTTCCTGCACATGCTTCTGCGCGGTCGTATTCACCTCATCGACGGTGAACCGCCCCTCGACCACGGCCCGTGCCGCGCCCTGCCGAACCCGGCCCGCATCGGCCCGCGCCCCGCTGAGCAGGTGCAGGCTCGTCACCACCATGGTCTTACCGGCACCGGTCTCACCGGTCAGAACCGTCAGACCCTCATGAAATTGCGCAGTGGCCGTGGATATGACGCCAAGTCCGTCAATCCTGATCTCTGTCAGCACTAGTCCTCACCCACCCCGCCGGCTGCCATCCCTCGGCTGCTCTCCACTCGCCGTCGGCCACGCCAGCCTGTCACAGGCAATTGGAATTTGCGTACCATCCGGTCGGCGAACGGAGCGGAATCCAACCGTACCCAGCGCACCGGTTCAGCGCCGCGAACCGCCTCGAGCCGCCCGCCCTTCGGCAATGCCAGGGTGCGCCTGCCATCCAGGAAAACAATCGCATCGTGGCCCACAGCAACGGATTCGACCGCGATCCTGGACTCTGGACTGGTCACCAACGGCCGCGCGAACAGGGCATGCGCATTGCTCGGAATCACCAGCAGCGCTTCGAGTTCCGGCCACACCACCGGACCGCCCGCGGAGAACGCGTAGGCAGTCGATCCGGTCGGGGTGGAGATGAGGATGCCGTCGCAGCCGAATTGCGAAACCGGACGCCCGTCGACCTCCAGAACCACTTCGAGCACACCCATGCGCGAGGCGTTCTCGATGCTGGCTTCATTGAGTGCCCAACCGGTTTCGACAATCTCGTCGTCCACCCGGACGTTCACATCGATGGTCATCCGCTGCTCGAGACGATAGTCGCCCCGGACCACACTCGCCAACGCCTCATCGAGATGTTCGGCCTCGGCCTCGGTGAGAAAACCGATGCGGCCCAGGTTGATTCCGAGCACCGGCACCCTCGCGGGCCGGGCCAATTCGGCCGCGCGCAGGAAGGTGCCGTCACCGCCGAGCGAGAGCACCATCTCGCAACCGACCGCCGCGTCCGGGCAATGCTCGACCACCCGCGCCGGATATCCGCCCGGTTCCGCGACGGCCGTCCTGCCCGCAGTATCGGGCTCGCAGTCGAATCGGGTGCTGTCCGCCTCGTCCGCGAGCACGCGCAGCCCGATGCCCGCGTCCGCGAAAATCTTCGCGACGCGATGGGCGGTTTCGATGATCTCCGCCCGGCCCGGATGCGAAACCAGCAGAATCTCCCTGGATTCGGCCGGCGTCAGCGCGTTCACTGTGGACCCTCCTCAATCGCACATTCGACGAGCGCCGCGACCTGCTCGCCGTCGTACTCGAACAGCCCGTCCTTACGCAGCCACACAAAGTATTCGACATTGCCCGATGGGCCGGGCAGTGGACTGGCCACCACCCCGACGGTGCGCAAGCCCAAATCGGCGGCGGACGCCGCGACATCGCGTACCACTTCCGCGCGCAATGCGGGATCGCGCACCACACCGCCGGAGCCTACCCGCTCCTTGCCCACCTCGAACTGGGGTTTGACCATGGGCAGCAGGTCTGCGCCCGGCGCGGCGCAGGCCGCGAGTGCGGGCAGCACCAGATTCAGCGATATGAACGACAGATCGCCGACGACGAGCTCGACGGTACCGCCGATGGATTCGGGGGTGATGGCGCGGACATTGGTGCGATCGAAAACCCGCACCCGGTCGTCGTTCTGCAGCCGCCAGATCAGCTGGCCATAGCCGACATCGACGGCGACGACCTCCCGCGCCTGCTTGGAGAGCAGCACATCGGTGAAGCCGCCGGTCGACGCACCGGCATCCAGACACCGCTTCCCCGCAACGGTCAGGCCCTGGGGTTCGAAGGCTTCGAGCGCGCCGAGCAGTTTGTGCGCACCGCGCGAGGCCCACGACACCTCATCGGGCTCCTCGCGCACGATCAGCGGTGTGCCCGCCTCGACGGCCGTCGCCGGCTTCACGGCGACTGTTCCAGCAATCAGGACACGGCCCGCACCGATCAGCTCGACCGCGTGTTCACGCGACCGCGCCAATCCGCGGCGAACCAATTCGGCGTCCACCCGCGCGCGCCTGGCCACCTCAGATCTTGTCCACCGTGGCCAGTGCCTGCACGAGCACCTCATGTGCCTGCTCCAGGATGCGGGCGCGCCGGGTGATGTCGGCGCCGGAATCGGAGTCCGTCGGCGGAGGCGCGGCCAAGCCGGTCCAGGCCGAACGCGCGTCCAGTTCGGCGAGCAGGCCATCGATCTCGGCGCGAATCCGCGCGGGGTCGGCAGGCTCCGGGCGTCCCTGTGCACCCGGCAGATGCTGGCCGGGCAGCGGTGGCCCGGGGCGCGGTCCGTTCGAGCCGGGGCCGGGTCCGTTGGAGCGGGGCATCGGGGTAGTCATCGTGGGGTCAACGCTATCGGATTTCCGAACCGGACGCCCGCACCCTTACGGCTCGTCCGGGGTTGCCCCGCAAGCGTTGCGCCAAGTCGTCGGCGAGGTCGGTCGCCTCGTCCTCGACCGGCGGGTGATTCAGTGCGTCCAACGACTCCGAGACATAGGTCGGGATCAGGTCCGCCGGGGCATGGCGTAGCTCGTCGAGGGTGCTGACGCCGGTCAGGACCAGCAGCGATTCGAGGCCGACGCGGTTGGCGCCCTCGATATCGGTATCCAGGCGATCGCCGACCACCAACGCGCTGCGCGTTCCGGCGCGCACCAAGGCGTCCTCCAGCAGCGGCGCAAAGGGTTTACCCGCTACCACCGGCTCCCTGCCGGAGGTGGCACGTAGTGCGGCGACCATGGCGCCGTTGCCGGGCGCGAGGCCGCGCTCGTTCGGCAAGGTCTTATCGGTATTGGCGGCGACCCACAATGCGTCGGCGCTCAGCGCGTACGCCGCCTCGGCCAGATCCGGCCAGGCGGTTTCGGGTGAATGCCCTTGTACGACAGCATCGGGCGCCGTGCCGTCGAAACGCCGGATCGCACGCAATCCGACAGCTTCGACCTCTTTGGCCAGGTCATCGGTGCCAACGATCAATACCGTTGCCCCGGCGTCGAGCCGCTCCGCCAACAGCCGCGCCGCCGCCTGCGCACTGGTGACGACATCATCGGTTTCCGCCGCGAATCCGAGCTCGGCCAAATGCCGCGCAACCACGTCCGGACCACGACTCGCATTGTTCGTGACATACACAAGCCGCTGTGCCACAACGGAATTCACCAATGCCTCCGGCGCGCCACCGATCACCTCGGGCCCGCGATACAGCGTGCCATCCAGATCCAGCAGCAGGGCTTCGTACTGCTCTCGTAGCCGCTTCACACCACTCTCACTTCATGTCGCCGACCGACACATTGCCGTTCCCGAACCCTACGCCAGCCCGCCGACAGGAAAATGACAGCGTCGACCGACGGTCTGTCGCAAGCCCGGTCCGCCGAGCCGGCCTGCGCTGTCACCTCAGTCGACGCACTCATCGGTGATCGGGCCCAGGAGCCGGACCCTACAGCTCGGTGTCTCCGGTGAGTTCTTCGGCGCGTTCCTCGGCGTCGGTTTCGCCGTCGAGGTCGGCGGAGGCGGCGTTGAGGAACCAGGTGAGGCCCTCGGCGGTGCGACCGGCCGCGACCAAGGCGTCGGCGTAGGCGTAGAACAGGCGGGCAGCAGCGGACCCGGTGCGGGAGGGGTCGAGTTCCGAGGTTTGCAGGGTGACTACGGCCTGGTCGTATTGGCCGAGGTCCATGCGCGCACCGGCGACCACGATGCGGAGTTCGGTGGCCTCGTCACCGCGCAGGGCACGGGCCTCATCGCTGCGGCCCAATTCGATGGCGCGCTCCGGGCGGCCGAGGCCGCGCTCGCAGTCCGCCATGACCGCGAGTAGACCGGATCCACCGGACATCCGGCGGGCCGTGCGCAATTCGGAAAGGGCTTCAGCCCATTCACCCGCGTGATAGGCGGTGACACCCGCGGTTTCGCGGACCACGGCGATGCGGCCCGCGCGTTGACGGGCGGCCCGCGCATGAGCCAAAGCAAGACGCGGGTCGTCATCGATGAGTCGAGCCGCCATTACGAGGTGCCGGGCTACGGTTTCGGCATTGCCCTTGTCGAGGCTCAGCAGGTCGCGGCGCACCTCGATTTCGAGGTCGGTGGCCTGGACGTCATCGGGCAGATCCGGCTCTTCGGGACGGGGCGCACGTCTATCAGCCGAGCCGCCCCCGGTACGTGCACCTTCGCCACCGCGACGACGATCCTGCGCATCGTCGCGGTTCCAGCCGCCGCGCTGGCCCGAATCACCTCGACCACCGGAGTCACCACCACGGTTGAATCCGCCGCGCTGTCCGGCTTCTTCGCGTCGCTTGAACCCGCCGCCTTCGTTCACATCGCCTCGCGGTCTCGATTCGGCATCACGCTTGAAGCCGCCACGCTCACCGCTGCTACCGCGGCTGAACCCATCTCGATTGCCCGAGTCACCACGATTGAACCCGCCGCCGCGATCACCCGAGCCACTGCGCCTGAAGTCACTGCGTTCACCGGAACCGCCGCGTTCACCGGAACCACTGCGGGAAAAGCCACTTCGATCGCCGGAGTGATTGCGCTGTCCGGAATCACCGCGTTTGAAACCACGGCGCTCGCCGGAATCACCGCCACGGTCGAAACCGCCACGCTCGCCGGAATCGCCCCGATCGAAGCGACCGCGCTCACCGGAGCCACCTCGGCTGAAACCACCGCGCTCAGCTGAATCACCACGTCGGCCGGAAGCACCACTGCGGCCGGAATCACCGGAGCGGCTGAAACCGCCACGCTCGCTGGAGCCGCCGCGGTCGAAACCACCGCGGCCGCCGGAATCACCGGAGCGCTTGAATCCACCGCGCTCGCCCGAACGGTCGAAGCTGCCATGGTCGCCGGAATCCCTGCGCTGGCCAGAGTCGCCGCGCTCGAAACCGCCCCGTCCACCGCCGCGGTTGAAGCCACCACGATCATCAGCGCTGCGGTTGTAGCCGCCGCGCTCGCCGGATCCGCTGCGCTTGAAACCACCGCGGTCGCCGGAGCTGCGATCGTTCGAACCACTCCGGGGCGAGTCGCCGCTGCGTTTGAAGCCGCGACGTTCGCCGGAATCGCCTCGGTCGGAGCTGCGGGAGGCATCACCGCGATCGCGGTCGGGACCGTCCTGCCGGAAAGACTTCCGGCCGTCGTTCTGTTCCGACACGGTGGCCCCTTTCTAGGTTCCGCCAGAGGTTGTCGAACCTCTGAATTCAATCACGTGTCGGCGGTCGGGCCCGAACACGGTGTAGGTATAGGTGCACAAACGACGATAGGGGACCCAAAGTGTTGGGTCCCCTATCGTG
>NZ_JBSUQM010000035.1:0-55815 GCF_054065835.1 Nocardia citri | reverse complement strand
ACAGCCGAGCATCGCTCGGTCATGGCGGAGCCGAGCGTCAGCGAGGTGCAGCCATGAGCGAGCGAACCGCCCAACTCAGCGCGCATTCGCGCATGACGGAGTCGAGCGACACCGCGACCGGGTACGAGCGGGCTCGGTCGGCAGCACCGTTGCGCCGCATCCATCCCGCCCTGCGCCTCGGCCCGGTGTCGATCGTGCTGCGCCCCACCATGGCGCTCATAGTGCTGGCGCTCGCCGCGAGCGTGCTCACACTGTGCTGCCTCGATATCGCGTTCGGCGACACCTACATTCCGATCGGCCGGGTACTGGATGTGCTCAGCGGCGGCGGCACCCGCTCCCAGCGCTTCATCGTGCTGGAGTCCCGACTTCCGCGCACCCTCACCGCCGCGGTCGTCGGTGCGGCCCTCGGCATCGCGGGCGCGATCACCCAATCGATCCTGCACAACCCGCTCGCCGCGCCGGATATGCTGGGCATCACCACCGGCTCCAGCCTCGGCGCGGTCGCGGTGCTGGTCGGAACCGGTGGCGCGACAACGGGACTCGCGGCGAGCGTCGGTGCTCCGCTGGCGGCGCTGACCGGTGGTCTGCTCACCGCGATCGTGATCTACCTGCTCGCCTGGGGCCCCAGCGTGACCGGTGACCGCGGCGTTACACCGATGCGACTAGTGCTGATCGGCATCGGTGTGAACGCATTGCTGTTGTCCGGCATCAGCTTTCTGCTCACCCGCGCCAGCCTGCAGGACGCGGCCCGCGCCCAACTGTGGCTGAACGGCTCGCTCAACAGCGCGGACCGGACCAAACTCGTCCCGGCCGCGCTGGCCTTGGCCGTTGTTGTCCTCGTCGCCGTGGGTTCCGCGCGAACCCTTGCCGCGCTGCGCCTCGGCACCGACACCACGCGGATGCTCGGCGTGCGGATCCAGACCCAGCAGACGATTTTGATCGGTGCGGCTGTCGTTGCCGCGTCGGTCGCGACCGCGTCCGTCGGCCCGGTCACCTTTGTGGCGCTCGCCGCACCTCAGATCGCACGCCGACTCCTGCGAACTCCCGGCGAACCGCTCATCGGCTCGGCGCTCACCGGCGCCATCGTGGTAGTCGGCGCGGATGTGGTCTCACGCACGCTGTTTCCGGTCGATCTGCCGGTCGGTGTCGTGACCGCCGCCTTCGGCGGACCGTTCCTGCTCTACCTGCTCGTGCGTATGAATCGGAAGGCGACTCTGTCATGACCAGCGACACACGGCTCTGCGCACAGGACGTCACCCTCGGCTACGGCGACCGCGTCATCGTCGACGGACTCGATATCGATATCGCCCCCGGCGTCGTCACCACCGTCATCGGCCCGAACGGCTGCGGCAAGTCGACCATGCTGCGCTCGCTCGGCCGCCTGCTGCGACCGCGTCAGGGCCGAATCCTGTTGGACGGCAAGGCGATTTCGATGATGAAGACCAAGGATGTGGCACGCATCATCGGCATGCTTGCGCAGTCGCCGGTCGCGCCCGAGGGGCTCACCGTCGCGGATCTCGTTGCGCGCGGGCGTCATCCACATCAGTCCTGGATCCGGCAATGGTCGGCCACCGACGAGGCCGAGGTCATGTCCGCACTCGCGGCGACGGGCATCGCCGTTCTGGCCGATCGCGCACTCGACGAGTTGTCCGGCGGTCAGCGCCAACGCGCCTGGATTTCGATGGCACTGGCCCAGGGCACCGATATCCTGCTGCTCGATGAGCCGACCACCTACCTCGATCTCGCACATTCGGTCGAGGTCCTGGACCTGATAGACCGGCTACACGACGACCTCGGCCGCACCGTGGTGATGGTGCTGCACGATCTGAACCTGGCCATTCGCTACAGCGACCAACTCATCGTCATGCGCGACGGACGCATCGTCGCCCAAGGCGCCCCCGCCGATATCATCGATGTCGCGCTGCTGCGCGAGGTCTTCGATCTCGACGCCTCGGTACTCGAGGACCCGGTCTCCGGCCGTCCGATGATCGTGCCCATCGGAACCCGGCACGTTTTGCCCGAGTATGACAAATGACACACCAGCAATCCATCAGTTACGACGGGGTGTAGTACGCAATTGTGTCGTTGATTACGTAAGCTTAGGGGATGGCAGGACTTGGCGAACTCGAGAAGGCGGTCATGGACCAGCTGTGGTCCAGTGACGAGCCGCAGACCGTACGGCAGGTACACGAGGCTTTGGCCGCCCGCCGCGAGCTCGCGTACACCACGGTGATGACGGTGCTGCAGCGACTGGCGAAGAAGAATCTGGTGGTTCAGCGCCGCGACGACCGCGCCCACCGCTATGCGCCGGTGCACACCCGCGACGAACTGGTGGCCAGCTTGATGGTCGACGCATTGCAGCAGGCGGATGCGGCGGGCAGCCGCGCGGCGGCGCTCGTGCATTTCGTCGAACAGGTCGGCAGGGACGATACGGATGCCCTGCGAGAAGCACTCGCTAAGCTCGAGGCATCCGAAGATACCGCGCCACCGAAGCAGTAGTCTTGGGATCCTGGCCTCACAACGAGGTGACGCCGTGGCCCCACAACGCAGTGAGCTGAGTCGATGAACGCAACCGCGCCGGTCTTCACCGGTCTCGCTTTGCTTCTCGCGGGGCCTGCCCCAGCTCTGCTGAGCCGCGCGACCTGGCCGTACCGGACCCCACGCGCCGCGGTGGTGTTGTGGCAGGCCATCGCGCTCGCCGCCGTGCTCAGCGCATTCGGCTCGGGCTTGGCCATCGCCGCGCAGTTGCTCGTTCCCGGACCGGACGGTCGCCCGACCACGTCTCCGGCCCGTGAGATCGACGCGCTCGGACTGCCGCTGTGGCTGGCATATGTCTTCGTCTTCGCGGTGACCCTGCTGATCGGCGCGCGGCTGATCTACGCGATCGTGCGCGTCGGCGTACACACCCGCAGGCGCCGCGCGCGCCACCGCATGCTCGTCGATCTGCTCGACCAGAGCGGACCGCAGCGCCGGGCCGCCGATATCCGGGTGCTCGCCTCGACTGAACCGATCGCCTATTGCCTACCCGGCCTGCGCCAGCGGGTCGTGCTGAGCGAAGGCACGCTGACCAGCCTGCGGGATGCCGAGGTCACCGCCATCGTCAGCCATGAGCGCTCGCATCTGCGTGCGCGGCACGACCTGGTGCTCGAGGCGTTCACCGCCGTACACGAGGCCTTTCCCCGGGTGGTGCGCAGCAAAGCCGCGCTCGGCTCGGTGAAACTCCTGATCGAACTGCTCGCCGACGACTCGGCGGTGAAGGTGACCGGCCCGAAGCCGCTGGCCCGAGCGCTGGTCGCGTGCGCCAAATCCACCGCTCCGCAGGGCGCGCTCGCCGCGGGCGGTCCGACCACCCTGATCCGCATCCAGCGCCTGGGTGGACGGATCGGCGACATTCGGGTCGCCTCGGCGGCGTATCTGGGGTCCGCGGCCATCCTGGTGGTCCCCACCATGGCTGTGGCGGTACCCTGGCTGGTCGAACTGGATCGACTACTGCGTAACTGATTCCTCCGGTTCTCCCCGACACACCCGGTCCTACCGCATCCCGACGACCGGGCCCAACCATCTCGGCGGCACCACGCGTGCCCGGATCCGTTCGCGCCGAGACATGAAAGGCACACGACCCCGTTGACCTCCCCCACCCCTGCCACCACCTTCGCGGATCTGGGCCTACCCGCCGTGCTTGTTCAGGCGCTGCGCCGCGACGGCATCGAGGCCCCGTTCCCGATCCAGGCCGCGACCGCGACCGATGCGCTGGCGGGCAAGGACGTGCTCGGGCGCGGCCCGACCGGTTCCGGCAAGACCCTGGCGTTCGGACTGCCGATGCTCGCGCTACTCACCGGCGCCCAGGCCAAGCCGGGCCGTCCGCGTGGTCTGGTGCTGGTGCCGACCCGCGAGCTGGCAGCCCAGATCGAAAAGGCGCTGGACCATGCGGCACTGTCGCTCGGGTTGCGGGTCGCCTCGGTGGTCGGTGGCGCACCGATCAAGCGGCAGGCCGACCGGCTCGCACGCGGTGTCGACCTGCTCATCGCCACACCCGGGCGACTCGAGGATCTGATCAACCAGCGCTGCGCCGACCTGTCCGATGTGCGGATCACCGCACTGGACGAGGCCGACCACATGGCCGATATGGGCTTCCTGCCGCAGGTCACCAAGCTGCTCGACCGGACGCCGAAAGATGGTCAGCGCCTATTGTTTTCGGCAACCCTCGACGGTGAGGTCGACAAACTGGTCAAGCGTTACCTGCGCTCTCCCGTCACCCATTCCACCGCGCCGCCATCGGCCTCGGTCGCGACGATGTCGCATCATCTGCTGTACCTGCGCAAGGCCGATAAGCGTGAAATCACCGCGCAGATCGCCGCCCGCGACGGGCTGACCATCATGTTCGTGCGCACCAAGCACGGTGCGGACCGGCTCGCGAAACAACTGCGCGCGGCCGGCATCGCCGCAGGCGCGCTGCACGGCGGCAAGGCGCAGAACAACCGCGTGCGCACGCTGGCCGCATTCGCCGACGGCACCACACCGGTGCTGGTTACCACCGATGTGGCCGCGCGCGGCATCCACGTGGACGGGATTTCCCTTGTCGTACACGTGGATCCGCCCGCGGAATCCAAGGCGTACCTGCATCGCGCGGGCCGTACCGCCCGCGCCGGTGAGGACGGCGTCGTCGTCACGCTGGTCACCGAGGAGGAACGCGGCGACGTCGAGAAGATGACCCGCAAGGCGGGCGTCGATGTCGACGGCGTGCAGGTCCGTCCGGGCGATCGGCGGCTGATCCAGATCACCGGTGCGAAGCGGCCGTCGGGTGTGCCGATCGTCGCGGCGAACTCGGCGCTCACAGTCGGTGACGAGGGTGAGTTGACGGTCGGTGGGGCGAGCCGCCGCTCGGGTGGTGCCGGCACCAGCGGTCGTGGTAGAGGCGCCCGCTCGGGTGGTGCGGGATCAGTTGGCACCGGGCGTCGAAATGCCGATTCGAGTCGTCGCGCCGGGGGTGCCGAGAAGACCTCGGGCAGTTCGCCCCGTTCCACCGCGACGGCAGCCCCCGGCCGCGGCGCGGGGTCGGCGAAGACAGCCCCCGCGCGAACCACGAACCCGGCATCAGCCGCGCCTGGCCGAGCTGCCGGATCGGCGAAAAAGGCCCCCGCGCGGACGGTGAATGCCGCGGCGGCGGGTCGTGTCGGCGGGTCGGCGAAGGCGAGCTCGACGCGTTCGGCGGGATCCAGCGCTGCCGCGCGCGGCACCTCGACCAACCAGGGTACGGGAGTTTCCGGTCGCGGTGCCGCAACCGGTCGCACCGCTGCGACCAGCGGCGACACGCCCGGGCGGCCGCGTCGACGCGCCGGGCGGGCGCAGGGGGTGTCGGGCGGACGCAATCACGGGGCAAACTGACCAGGTGGCGAATCATCAGGTGGGCGCGGTCGTCTGCGCGTTGATCGCGGCATTGCTCTTCGCGGTGGCCGCGGTCGCGCAGCAGCATGCGGCGGCCACGGTTCCGGAGGACGAGTCGCTGATACGCGCGCTGATGCGCAATCCGCGCTGGTGGGCCGGAATCGTCGGGGATGCGGGCGGTTACGCGATGCAGGTCGCCGCGCTGGCCTTGGGCGCGGTGCTGCTCGTCCAGCCGATTCTGGTGAGTATGTTGGTCTTTGCGCTCCCGCTTTCCGCCCGGCTCAACCGCCGCCGCATCACCCCGCGCACCTGGGCGACCGCCGTCGCCCTCGCCGCGGCCCTCGCCTGTTTCTTGATCGTCGGCGATCCGACCGAGGGCAATACCAGTGCGCCCCTGCGCGATTGGATCCCGCCGCTGGCCGGACTGCTCGGCCTGCTCGCGGTCACCGTCGTCGTCGCCTTCGGGACCTCGGATCCCACCCGCCGCGCACTCCTGTTCGGCGCCGTAGGCGGTGCCCTGTTCGGCCTGGCCGCCGCGCTCACCGAGTACGTGACCGAACTCTTCGAAGGCGGCCTTATCCATGTGCTGGGCAGCTGGCAGACCTGGGCCCTGGTCGCCTCCGGTCTCATCGGCCTTTATCTCCAGCAACGTGCCTTCCAATCCGGCCCACTCGTCGCATCGTTGCCCGCCGTCACCATCGCAGAGCCCTTGGCCGCCGCCTTCATCGGCCTCACCGTCCTCGACGAACACCTCC
Source organism: Nocardia citri (assembly GCF_054065835.1). Classification (NCBI taxonomy): domain Bacteria; kingdom Bacillati; phylum Actinomycetota; class Actinomycetes; order Mycobacteriales; family Nocardiaceae; genus Nocardia; species Nocardia citri. Next base: position 49,675 of record NZ_JBSUQM010000035.1, on the reverse strand, counting down.
GCACCGACCACCTCGGCCTCGCTGTCATCATCGTCGCCGTAATCATCATGTGCGCGACCGCAATCCAACTCTCCCGCGCCCAAGCCGAGCCATAACACTCGCGGATCGAGATCACGTGGAAACCACGGCGGCATCGGCCCGAGAAGGCCCCGCCACCCAGTTCCACCTGATCTCGAGTCCAGTGTCGCGCCCGGTGTTTCGCACGGGTTGGGACCGAATGCTGGAGGATTGCATGGAAGTACGGTGTACCGCTTAGAATCGGTCAAGTGCAGTTTCTCCCTGGTCATCAGCCGCCCTACGACTTGACCTACGACGACCTCTTTCTGGTCCCGAATCGGACCGATGTCGCGTCACGGTTCGATGTGGATCTGTCGACCGTGGACGGGTCCGGCACCACCATTCCCATTGTCGTCGCGAATATGACCGCGGTTGCTGGACGCCGGATGGCCGAGACGGTCGCCCGGCGCGGCGGCATCGTCGTACTCCCGCAGGATCTCCCGATCGCCGCGGCATCGGAGACCATCGCCTTTATCAAGAGCCGCTCGCTCACCGCCGATACCCCGGTCACGCTGGATCCGGAGCGTTCGGTCTCCGAGGCCGTCGCGCTGATGCACAAGCGCGCGCACGGTGCCGTGGTGGTCGTCGACGGCGGTAAGCCGGTCGGCGTGGTTACCGAGGCGTCCTGCACCGATGTCGACCGCTTCGCCCGGCTACGCGATGTGGCGGTCACCGATTTCGTGCAGGCACCCGCCAGCACTTCGCCGCGCGATCTGTTCGACCTGCTCGAGGCCAAACATGCGCAACTCGCCGTGCTCGTCACCGAAGACGGCGGCCTCGCGGGCGTGATGACCCGCACCGGAGCCATCCGCGCCGGTATCTACCAGCCCAATGTCGACGCCGACAACCGGTTGCGTGTCGCCACCGCGGTCGGCATCAACGGCGACGTGGCCGCCCGGACCAAGGCACTTGTCGACGCAGGCGCGGACCTGCTCGTCATCGATACCGCACACGGCCACCAGGCCAAAATGCTCGAAACCCTCGGCGCCATCCGCGATCTCAGCCTCGGCGTGCCGCTGGTCGCGGGCAATGTGGTTTCCGCGGCAGGCACCCGTGATCTGGTCGCCGCGGGCGCGGACATCATCAAAGTCGGTGTCGGCCCCGGCGCCATGTGCACCACGCGCATGATGACCGGCGTCGGCCGTCCGCAGTTCTCCGCAGTGGCCGAATGCGCTACCGCCGCAAAGGAACTCGGCGTGCATGTGTGGGCAGACGGCGGGGTCCGGCACCCCCGCGACGTCGCGCTCGCACTGGCCGCGGGCGCGTCCAATGTGATGATCGGCTCCTGGTTCGCCGGCACCTACGAATCCCCCGGTGACCTGCGCGTCGACCGCGACGGAAATGCCTACAAGGAGAGCTTCGGCATGGCCTCCAAGCGCGCCGTCGCCGCCCGCACCGCCACCGACAGCGGCTTCGACCGCGCCCGCAAGGCACTGTTCGAGGAAGGCATCTCCAGCTCGCGCATGCGCCTGGATCCGGAACGCCCCGGCGTCGAGGACCTCATCGACCACATCTGCTCCGGCGTCCGCAGCGCCTGCACCTACGCGGGTGCCCGCACCCTCCCTGAGTTCCATGACAAGGCGGTCCTCGGAGTCCAGTCAGCGGCAGGTTTCGCCGAAGGCCGCCCACTGCCGAGCGGCTGGTAGCGCCTCGGCAGATCACCTCGAGCAGCCCATCGCACGACCACTCGACCGCGCGGCCATCGACTCAGTCGGGCCGTCGAGTGGCGCGCGACGCGCCACTGGGCATACATACATCCGGCGCCGTAGGCGCTGCCATTGGACAGAGCCGGTAGCATGATGGTTGCCGGACTCCGGCATCACAAACCATTTGCCGAGAGGAACAAGTTGTCACCCGCGTCCGAGGGCGCCGCACAGGAGGGCTCCTCTACCGAGCCGGGTGACAAACCCGGCGCTCTCCGTCTCCCAGCCGCCCGATCCGATTCAGCTCATCGCACGTCTCGCAGGTGGTGCTGACGATGTCCGTCGCGCTCACCGTGCTAAGCCTGATCGGGTTCATCGCTCTCACGGTTGGCACCGCTTTGTTCGTTGCCGCCGAATTCTCCCTGACCGCATTGGAACGCAGCACCGTCGAATCGCATGTGCGCACGATCGGTGACGCCCGCTCGCGCCTGGTCCGGCAGGCGCACACCACCTTGTCGTTCCAGCTGTCCGGAGCCCAGCTCGGTATCACCATCACCACCCTGATCACGGGCTACATCGCCGAACCCGTCCTGGCGCGAGTGCTATCGCCACTGTTCACCGCGCTCGGTCTGAGCACGGGCGCGGCGCAGGGCCTCTCGCTGACGCTGGCGCTGCTGCTCGCCACCTCGCTGTCGATGGTCTACGGCGAGCTCGTCCCGAAGAACATCGCGATATCCAAGCCGCTCGGCACCGCCCGGGCGACGGCGGGCCCGATGATCGCCTTTTCGGTGGTGTTCAAGTGGATGATCCACTTCCTCAACGGCACTGCGAACTGGGTGGTCCGCCGATTGGGCGTAGAACCAGCCGAGGAGTTGCGTTCGGCGCGTTCCCCACAGGAACTCGGATCGCTGGTGCGTACTTCCGCCCTGCGCGGCGCGCTGGACCACCGCACCGCGCAGCTGGTCGATCGCTCGCTGCAATTCGGTGAGCGCAGCGCCGAGGAGTTGATGACACCTCGGGTCAAGATCGAATCCCTGGACAAGTCCGACACCATCGCCGATCTGATCGCGGCCGCCAGCCGCACCGGTTACTCCCGCTTCCCGATCATCGATGGCGATCTGGACAACACCCTCGGCGTGGTGCACGTCAAACAGGCGTTCACCCATCCGGCGAATGTCCGCAACAGTATCCCGCTGCATCTACTCGCCCGGTCGGTGCCGATCGTGCCGGCCAGCCTCGACGGCGACGAGGTGCTCGAGCGGGTCCGCGCCGACGGTATGCAGGTCGCGCTGGTGGTCGACGAATACGGCGGCACCGCGGGCATCGTGACCATGGAGGATCTCATCGAGGAAATCCTCGGCGATGTCCGCGACGAGCACGACGAGGAAGAACGCGATGTCCGCCGCGTGGCGGACGGGTGGGACTGCTCCGGACTGCTACGCATCGACGAGGTCTCTCGGGCCACCGGCTACGACGCGCCCGAGGGCGAGTACGAAACCCTCGGCGGTTTGGTGCTCACCCGGCTCGGTCGCATCCCGGTCACCGGTGACGAGGTTATCCTGCCGAATCCACGATCCTCGCACCGCTATCCCAACGATGACGACGGCGGCTGGATCGCCAAGGTCGAACGGATGGACGGGCGGCGCATCGATCGGGTCCGACTGGTCCCGGTCGCGGCCGCCGCGCTGAAGGACAGCAACCATGGGTGATCTCCTCGGCGTCCTGCTCACGGCGGTACTGCTGGCCTGCAATGCCTTCTTCGTCGCCGCCGAATTCGCGCTCATCTCCGCGCGCCGCGACCGACTCGAAGCGCTCGCCGCACAGGGCAAGCGCAAGGCGCACACGGTCATCCGGGCCGGTGAGAACCTGTCCATGATGCTGGCCGCCGCACAACTCGGCATCACCATCTGCTCGATCCTGCTCGGCCGGGTCGGCGAACCCGCGGTCGCGCATTTGCTGGAGAGGCCGTTCGAACTGTTCGGCCTGCCCGATCAGCTGCTGCATCCGGTGGCCTTCGCCATCGCGCTGGCCATCGTGGTGATCCTGCACATCCTGTTCGGCGAGATGATTCCGAAGAATATCGCGCTGGCCGGACCGGAACGCAGTGCGCTGCTGCTGGTTCCGGTGCATCTGATGTGGTTGCGCTTGGCGCGTCCACTCATCGCCGTCTACAACCTGGCCGCGAATCTGTCGCTGCGGATGTTGCGGATCGAGCCGAAGGATGAGCTGGAGGCGACGGTCTCCAGTGTGGAGCTCGCCGAGATGATCGGTGAATCCCGTTCGGAGGGCCTGCTCGACGAGGAGGAGCACCGCCGTCTCACCCAGGCGCTGGGCACCTCCGATCGCGTTGTGGGCGATGTGATGGTGCCGCTGACGACGACCCGCTCGGTTCCGTTGCGCGGTAACGGCACCACGCTCGGCGATATCGAATCCGCGGTCGCCGAAACCGGTTTCTCCCGGTATCCGGTGCGTGCGAGCGACGGCTCGCTGGTCGGGTATCTGCATGTGAAAGATGTGCTCGACAAGGTCGCCGACGAAAGGGCCGGACCGAATACGCCCATCCCGCGCACGGATATTCGCCCACTGCCGACGGTGAGCGCCGGTACCCCGCTGCACGAAGCGCTGGCCCGCCTGCGCCGCACCAACTCCCACCTCGGCCGCGTCGTGGACACCCGCGGCAATACGGTGGGCATCGTGGCGCTGGAGGATCTGGTGGAAGAGTTCGTCGGCACCGTGCGCGACGGGACGCACCGGGTGATCGAATGATCGTGCTGGCCGAGTCCGAATGGCGGACCAGTGCCGCCGAACACCGGGCTCGGCTGGACGAGCTCGTCGGACCGTATCTCGAACGGCGCGCGGCGGGTTCGGTACATCCGGTGATCGACTTCCTGTTCACGTACTACGGACATAAACCCGCCCAATTGCGGCGCTGGCACCCGGGATTCGGTGTCGCGTTGGCCGGTGCGCCGGAGTACGACGGGGCTCGCGGATATCACCGCATCGCCGCGCATGGAACCGACGCAGTTGTCTGCACCGCCGACTCGGCGTTCATCCGGCGGCGGCGCGACACCATCGAGTTCATCGCGAAACTGCTGCGCGCCACAGCATCGCGCCCGGCGCAGCTGTCCTGCTTCGGGCTGCACGAGTGGGCCATGGTGTACAAATCCGATGAGATCCGCCACCAACAGGTGCCGCTGCGCTTGGGCGGCACCGGTACCGATGCGGTGGTGGAATCGATGTCCTTGCGCTGCACCCACTTCGACGCCTTCCGCTTCTTCACCCCGGAGGCGGTCGGCCGCAACGCGGAACCGTTGTCCCGCGCCGATCAGGAAATCCGGGAGCAGCCCGGTTGCCTGCACGCCAATATGGATCTCTACAAATGGGGTTTCAAACTGACCCCGCTCATCTCCTCCGAATCATTGCTCGACTACTTCGAATTCGCCTGTGCCGCACGTGAACTCGATATGCGCGCCAGCCCGTACGACCTCACCGACTACGGCTACGAGCCGATACGCATCGAAACCCCTGCGGGACGTGCCGAATACGTCCGCGCGCAATCGGCATTGGCGCAGCGGTCGGCGGGACTCCGACAGTCGCTGCTCGACATCTGCACATCGCTGCTGACGCACCACACCGCAGCGCGCACCGCCAGCTGAGCGGCGCGGCGAAAAACGCCAACCACCAGGCATCTCCACCAAAGCCATGCGCTGGACCCAAGCCAAACCCCGAGTGGGCACCTCTACCGCATGGTGGCGAGGTTGTGCCAGAGGTTTCGGAGGCTATCGGTGCCACCGAACAGCGTGGTGAAGTTGGTGGAGTCGATGAGCACGATGTCACCGGCTCGCCTGTCGGCGGGTGGCATCCAGACCAGCGCGTTGAATTCGATATTGCCCGCGGCGGTGAAGGGATGGGGCCGCTGGAGGTCGACACGCTGACGGCCCAGGACACGGAGCGAGTCGGTTTCCGGCGCGGTGAGCTCGTAGTGCGGTAGATGGGGGTGGAAGTTGAACGTCGTGACGTTATCCAGCAGCCGGGGCTCGTCCAGGTCACGGAACCCGGTCAAGGGGGCGATCTCAGCGGTGCCATCGACAACCGCGGGTCGCAGGCCCCATCTGTTGTACACGGGAACATCGAGAGCCTGCATGAGCGAGCGGGTGTACCGGCCGAATCGCTGCTGCCGCGGCACCAGTGGGTCGCGGTGATGCTCGAATTCCATTTGCCGCTGCGCATTATCGTCGGTGCACCCCACGTCGTGATGCGGCGCCAGGAGCAGGCAGGTGCCTTCGCGTCGCAACCAGTCGCGGATAGCGTCGCTCTCCTCTGGTGCGGCCTGCTGTCCGGAGAGGAGGTGATCGAGCCCGAACACCATCAGGGTGTCGGTATCGCCCAGGATCCGCTCGTCTATCGGCAAGGTATAGCCCGCCTGGTCGACACGCTGGAACACCGCGACACAGTGACCGGTGACCTCCTCGGCCAGCTGCTGAAACGCCAGTGTCGAGCGATGGAACAGCTCGAGTGTGCCGGCGATGCCCTGTAGGAAGTGCGCAGCGTCGTATTCCGGAGTCTCGTAGCCGGGCCACAGAACGTTGCGGACCTCGGTCATCGTCGAGAAGCGGTTGTACAACTCGGCGGGATCACGTTGGGCCTCCCATGGATAGCTCCACGTCCAATAGATGGTCATCCGCCGCCGTCCGTCGTGGTGGCGCGGGATGTGGTTCTGGTTGTAGGTGCGTGCCAGCGGCAAGGTGCTGCTCATCGTGTCGCCTCTCGGCTGTCGAGTGTGGCCAGATATCGCAGGGCGCTGATGCTCGGCAGGAAGAAATACCCGCCGCCTCTGAGAGTGGTGAAGGCCGGCAGCCCGAGGAACTTCTTTCGGATGGGCCGCTTGGGTACGGTGAAGTCCAGAGTGCCGTCCTGGGTGCCGCAGATCGGGTCGTGTTCGTTGCCGAGCTCGTGGAAGGTCTTGTCGTTGATCCAGACGTTCTGGGCGAATTCGAACTGGCGTACCAGGCTGGCGCAGATGATGAAAGCGGCGATCCCGCGGTCCACCCCGTCGTCGGGGGTGTCGTCGGGTAGTGCTGGCCCGTAGGTGGCACCGCGGCGAATCATCCTGCGGCGGTTCATATTTGCCGCAGTGTCGCGCGGGTTGAGTCGCCGCGCGTGCGCGCCGAGTGGTACCGCATAGCCGTGCGGATCCATCTCTTTGTAGTTGAAGTCGTTGTTGCGCATGGGATCCGCGCCCAGCGCCGGATCATCCCGATCCGGGGCCAGCACCAAGGGAGCGCCGCTGCGCCAGCGCCCCATGAGCTTCGCGGCAAGCAACTCCTGCCCGTCCGGGGTGTCCGCGTGCTCGCGCAGGAAGTTCCGAAACGCGCCGACGTGTTCTTGGAGCCGCCGGTAGGCCAGATAACTTCCGTTGCGGAACAACACCTCCGGTCGTGGCAGCGCCGGTGTCGGCCCCTCCTCGTCGGGATAGCCCAGGATGAATTCACCGGGTTGCAGCGGCGCCCCCGAGCCCGGGGTCGGTGCTTCGCCGGATCCGTCGATCACCGGCTGGGACAGCCGATCGCGGAACCCGAAATGATCGTGGGCGTGGTCGAAGGGCGGCGTCGCGTTCAGATCCAGGAACGACAACACGCGCACCCCTGGGCAACGGGCCACGAGTTTGTCGTGTTCGGCGGTGCAGCGCTGGCGTTCGGCATCGGTGCGGGCGAACAGAATGGCGATGGCGTGCAGGTCGTCACCGGCCAGCCCGCCCACCCAATTGTCGGGATGGGCGGCGCCCGTGTCGCCCAGGATGTCGGCGCGAGCGGCCATACCCTCCCGGAACTCGTCCGGGAACGCGGCGAGCGTTTCCTCCGGCACACCGAGCGCCCGCAACCCGGGCCAGGTGAAGGCCAGCGTCAGCCAGCGGTCGGAACTGTCCATCGTCGCGCGCACGTCCGCGGCCGATTGCACGCGGTCCACCAACGGCGTCAACCAGCTCCGGGCCCCCTCGGGGTCATCGAAAGACAGGAACTCGTAGCGGCCCGTCATCGCTGGCGTCCGGGTCAGCAGGATGTGCTGGATATCGTCGAGTTCGAGCATGACACAAGGGGATTACTGCATCTGGTCGAGCATGTCGGAGAACGCCACCTTCAGCCGCAGCGCTTTTTTGATCTCTTCGGCGGTGACATAGGGATACTCGCCGTATTCGAGGAAGCTCGGGAACTGGTGTTCGCGAACGAATTTCACGAACGCCTCCGTATTTTCCTTCCAATCCTCCGGAAATCCTTCGAGATTGGTGAAAACCGTGGTGATACCGGTCTGGGAGAACAGCGCGACGGCATCCTCGGTATATTTGTCGAAATCGGTATCGAAAATGCCTTGATACTGGAAATGCAGTCCCGATCCGACGTCGAACAGCACCCACCGCAGATAGTGCAGCCGTAGCGGCGCAAGAACGTCCGGACCAGCGGCTATCGCGTCCTCCAACTGCTTGCCGTACGCGCGGATAGCCTCCTCCCGTCCCGGCTTCACCTTGGCGATAATCGAGAACCCGTAGCATGCCGGAGTCCGCGGATAAATGGGTCCGTACCGACCCCGCTCCAGCTCGAAATAGCCCTCCGGCGGGATGGCCATCGCGGCCGGTCTACTCCAGTCACGCTCGGTCGTCGCCATATCTTCACCTACCTTCCGCACGGCAGTATGCTGGACTCTTCACATGCTAGATCCCGATTTATCACACCGAAACCCGAACCGCACCGACAATCGGGACACAGGGAATAATTGACGTCGGTGTGTCGAAATATGCGCCGAGAGCGCAATGGGAGAATCGATTGATGGCATTGCCGCCGAAGGGAATCGGCTCACCGCCTGTGGACATATCTCACCGGGCAAAGGAAACCCCCGGCCTCGGCATCCCATCGGGGGGCCGGGACCAGGGGTCGTCGTACCGGACGTTCGGCTCGGCTATTACAGCGGCGGGAAACCGGCCGAACCGGTGGCCACCCAGTTCCAGAACATCGCCGCGCGATTCACAACCACGGCGAATACATCAAGGACAACGCTTCCCATAAATCTTCCTCACATCCGACTATTTCGGGCAGCGCCCAGGGTAACGGATCGTTATATCTGTCGAAACTGGTCATCCGCCCCGGAGACGGCCGTCGTGTGGTAAAGACATCCCCCCGCCCGGGAGCAGGCTGGTTTCACCCGCACCGGAGTGCGGGCCAGCGCCCGGTGACGGGGCTGGCGCTTCAGGCTCCCGGACCCCGGGCAGTGCTGGAGTGCCCTGGTGCTTTGACAGGGCACCGACAGAGCTTTCAGACGCGCTCTTTAAACGCCGGCCAGCGCCTTGGCCTCCCGACGACGCCGGTGCAGGATGGGCTCGGTGTAGCCGTTCGGCTGTTTGGCGCCTTCCAGCACCAGCTCCTTCGCGGCCTGGAACGCGATGCTGCTCGCGAAGTCCGCCGCCATCGGCCGATAGTTCGGATCGTCCGCATTCTGCTTGTCGACCACCGGTGCCATCCGCTCCAGACTGGCGACCACCTCATCGGCGGTGACCACGCCGTGACGCAGCCAGTTCGCCATCAGCTGGCTCGAAATACGCAGGGTCGCCCGGTCTTCCATGAGACCGATATCCCGGATATCGGGCACCTTGGAGCAGCCGACGCCCTGATCGATCCAGCGCACCACATAGCCGAGGATGCCCTGGGAATTGTTGTCCAACTCCTGGCGCTTGTGCTCCTCGGTCCAGTTCGGGTCGGCCGCGAGCGGGATCTCCAGGATCTGATCGACGGTGGCGCGACGACCACCGGCGGCGATCTCCTGCTGCCGCTCGAACACGTCGACCTGGTGGTAATGCGTCGCATGCAATGTGGCCGCGGTCGGCGAGGGCACCCAGGCGGTGCTGGCGCCCGCGCGCGGGTGGCCGATCTTCTGCTCGAGCATGTCGTGCATCAGATCCGGCATGGCCCACATGCCCTTACCGATCTGCGCCTTACCGGGCAGGCCGGCGGCCAGACCGGTATCGACGTTCCAGTCCTCATAGGACAGGATCCACTGCTGGGTCTTCATGTCGGCCTTGCGGACCATCGGCCCGGCCTCCATGGAGGTATGGATCTCGTCGCCGGTGCGGTCCAGGAAGCCGGTGTTGATGAACACCACGCGCTCGGCGGCGGCCTGGATACAGGCCGCGAGGTTGACCGTGGTGCGGCGCTCCTCGTCCATGATGCCGACCTTGAGGGTGTTGCGGGTCAGGCCGAGGACGTCCTCGATCCGGCCGAATAGCTCACTGGTGAACGCGACCTCGTCCGGGCCGTGCATCTTCGGCTTCACAATGTAGACCGAACCGGTGCGGCTGTTCTTGAGCTTCTTGTCGCCGAGCAAGCTGTGCTTGGCGATCAGCGAGGTGATCAGGCCGTCCATAATGCCCTCGGGCACCTCGTTACCCTCGGCATCGATGATCGCGTCTGAGGTCATCAGGTGACCGACATTGCGCACGAACAGCAGCGACCGGCCGTGCAGCACCAACTCGCCACCGCCGAGCGCGGTGTAGACGCGGTCCGGATTCATGATGCGGGTGAAGGTCTTGTCGCCCTTGGTCACCTGTTCCGCCAGCTCGCCCTTCATCAGGCCGAGCCAGTTGTGGTAGCAGAGCACCTTGTCCTCGGCGTCCACCGCGGCGACCGAATCCTCGAAGTCCATGATGGTGGTGACCGCGGACTCCAGCACCACATCCTTGACACCGGCCGGATCGGTCTTACCGATCGGCGAGGCGGCGTCGATCTGGATGTCGATGTGCAAACCGTTGTGCTTCAACAGGATCGAGGTTGGCGAAGCCGGATCGCCCAAGTAGCCGACCAGTTCCGCGCCACCGGCGGCCAGCGTGGTGACCTCGTCGTTGCTCAGTGTGACTGCCAGCTTGCCGCCGTCGATCGCGTAGTGCGTCGAGGACCGGTGCGAGCCGTTGGCCAGCGGGGCGGCAGTATCGAGGAACTTGCGCGCGAACTCGATCACGCGGCCACCGCGAACCGGGTTGTAGCCGGTACCCTTCTCGCCACCGTCGGCCTCGGAGATGGCGTCGGTGCCGTAGAGGGCATCGTAGAGCGAGCCCCACCGCGCATTCGCGGCATTGATCGCGAAGCGGGCGTTCATCACCGGCACCACCAGCTGCGGGCCCGCCGTGGTGGCGATCTCTTCGTCCACATTCCGGGTGGCGATCGTGAAGTCGGCCGGCTCCGCGCGCAGGTAGCCGATGTCGCCGAGGAATTTCTTGTAGGCGGCCTTGTCGTAGTTCGTGCCAGGGTGCTCGGCGTGCCAGGCATCAAGCTTGCCTTGGATTTCGTCGCGTTCGGCCAGCAGGACGCGGTTGCGTGGAGCGAGGTCACTGATGACCTGCTCGGCTCCGGCCCAGAACGCGGCGGAATCTACGCCGGTTCCGGGGAGCGCCTCGTTCTCGATGAACTCGTGGAGAACGCTGGCCACCTGGAGCCCGCCGACCTGAATCCGCTCTGTCATCTACTGCCTCACTTCGAGAAAGCCGGGTGGGAAATCGCAACCAATGTTACCCATCGGTAGCGATACGACGGTTTGTCGGGGCCTTGATTGTATCGTTCAGGGGAATTAATGTACCGAATGGAACATTTCTAGCGGCCGAAGCAATGGAGCGCAATGCCAGAGCAGTCGTTAGCGGATGAGATCGCGCTGGTCACGGCCGGTAGCCACAGGCTCGGTCGCGAGATGGTGCCGGCTTTCGCGGCGACCGGTGCGGATGTATACGAACTGCCGGCACTGCCTCGGCTCACCGCCGCCGGGCGCATTCGGCCCGAAGCCGCTTTCACACGCCGATTCCCGATGTCGGACGGCGCGAACGCATACCGCATGTTCGCCGACCGTGCCGATGGGGTTTCCAATGTCGTGCTGGATCCGCGCACATGACCGCGACATCGCACAGCGATTCGATCCGGGGTCAGCCCGAATCGGCCGCGCCGCGCCGTCGCGGTCGCCCACCGGCCGCCGAGACCACGGCCGAGGTGACCAGGGCGCGCATCGTGGCGGCCGCGGTGGAACTATTCGCGGAGCACGGCTTCCACGGCACCGGTGTCGCCGAAATCGGCGATCGGGCCGGGGTGCAGCGGGGGGCGCTGTACTACCACATCGGTTCCAAGGAAGAACTGCTCTGGCAGATCCTGCGCGATTACATCCAGCTCATGCTCACCGATGCACAACGAATCGCCCGCGGCACGGACGAGCCGATCGTCAAGTTGCGCAAGCTGATCCACAGCCATATCGGACTGATCATCGAGCACCATCGCGAGGTCGCGATCCAATTGCGCGATGTCACCGCACTGTCCGGCGATCGCGGCGAAAAACTGCAGGAAATGCGTGATGACGTTCAGTCCTGCTGGCAGCGCGTCATCGACGCCGGTCATGCGGCGGGTGTCCTGCGCACCGACGACCACGTGGTCACCAACAGTGTGCTCGGCATGCTGAATATGGTGACCTTCTGGTACCGCCCGCACAGCGGGCGCTCCCCCGGCGAAATCGCCGACATTGTGGCGTCCACCGTTCTCGACGGCATCACCGACACGAAAGGCTGACCATGGCTTGGGATTTCGAAACCGACCCGGAATATCAGCGGAAGTTGGACTGGGCCGCGGAGTTCGTCCGCACCGAGGTCGAACCCCTCGATCTGCTCTACCCGAATCCCATCACGATATCGCCCAGCGCGCCCTGCATCTGCACGGCGCCATCGGCGTCAGCCAGGATCTGCCCTTCGTCGACATGATGAACTACGCCGAGGTCATGGCGATCGCCGACGGCCCCACCGAGGTACACAAGATCACCCTCGCCAAGGAAGTGCTGAAGGACTACACCCCCGGCGACCCGGTGTACCCGAGCGGCTACCGTCCCGCCCTCCGCGCACAGGCCCGCGAACTGGTGGCCCGTCGCCTCGAACACATCGTCGGCAACCTCTGAAATCGCCTACTGGGCCGTCACCGGGTGCACGCTGAGGGTGCAGGTGTCGATCGTGGTGCTGACCGCATACGTGTCAGTGGTATTCGGTGCGGTGACCAAAAGCCGTGGCCGGTATCGACGCCCGGATATCCGGCGAGTGTGCACGCACCGCTGGCGCCCATGACCGACGGAGGTAACCGAGTGATCGCATACGAGGTGCGGCGGGTGCACAGCTGCGAGTTCTGTGGTACCGATGACCAAGCCCTCGGGACCGACAGCTCCCTCGACCGAGCGAAGTCCATCGCCGAAGGCGACGCTGGTCTGGTCATGGAATGGGCTCGGTGCACCGCCGACGATGAGTGGCCGCTACATGCCGATCCCGGTGACGGCGTCTACCGCTACTACATCTACGCGCGGGAAACCGCCGCGTGACGGTCACGAGGCGCGCCCGGCCGGATTCGAGTACCCCGCGACCGGACTCAACCACAACACCTGCGCCATCCGCCGAGTGAGCGCAGTCGGCCAGGTGAGTTCCACTCGGCCGGTACGTGCGGGAGCGGAATGCGCCCCGGCCGAACTGGTACAACGACTCGACATCGAAGCCGACGGTGACGTCGACCGGGAGGATGTATCCAGCCACGAGCGCAGCCACCACGCCAGCAGCTCGGCGGCCAGCTTCTCGGGTTGCGATTCGCCGAAGTCCAGCGCACCCCAATTCTCCGAGGCAGGTCCGGCATTGCCACCCCGTATAAAAAATGTTCGGCGTTTGTCACGAGATGTTCCCGCATCAACCGCTGGTCAGACCGTACGGTGGTCTGCGACGCGATGGCAGGCCCTCGCGTACGGCCCTCGGCCGCTTCGGAACTAGCAACCCGAGGTGTGGACCATGTTTATGCGCAAGATGATCGGCGCCGTGGCGGGAACCGTCATGGTAGGTGCGGCGGGCGCCGTCGGCGGCGCCGGCCCGACAACGGCGGCCCCCGGTGGCTGCCCCGACCTCTATGTCGTGGCGATACCGGGCACGTGGGAGACCTCCGATGCCAAACCCGGCGAGGGCATGCTCGCGAATGTCACCGATAACCTGCCGCAAAATACCCGCACCGACTACGTGGCCTACGCGGCGACCGCCTTCCCCTGGGAGACCGATGTTTACGGCCGGTCCAAACGACAGGCCATCGATAATGCCCGCGGCCTGGTCACGGCCATGGCACAGCACTGCGCCGAGACCAAGATCGCGCTGATCGGCTACAGCCAGGGCGCGGATGCGGCGGGCGATCTGGCCGCCGAAATCGGCACCGGACTGAGTCCCGTTCGGCCCGAACGCATCGCCGCGGTCGGTCTCATTTCGGATCCGCGCCGCTCCCCTACCGATTTACTCATCGGTCCGCCGGTCGAGGGCGCCGGTGCGGGCGGCCCGCGCATCGGTGGCTTCGGTTTCGTCAGCCCGCAAACCCGGACCATCTGCGCTGTCGGTGACCTCTACTGCGCCGCGCCGCCCACCGACTTCGCGACCCGCATCGCGGGATTCCTGGCCCAGGCCTCCGATCCGGATCCGACCCAGCTGTGGCGCTACCAGCAGGAGGCGCTCGCGATCTTCAACGACCTGATGGCGACCGGGGTGTCCCCGCTCATCCAGAACCAACTCGCCGATCCGGAAATGACAGAACGCAAGCGGGAATTCGATCGGTTCTACAACTCGTTCGTCCACCAGAACTACCCGACCTATGTCGTGGATTCCAGCGGTGCCACCGCTACCTCGTGGCTGCGGCACTGGCTGGTCGGCCTAGCCTGAAAAAAAGCCGTCGCTAGCGGCGGGTGCACTGTGCCACCATGGATTTCGATGATGATCATCCGATCGCGGGTGCTCACGAGCATGAGGAAGGAGGCGGCCATGACCATTGTCGTATCGAGCTCGCGTCGTTATGACGCGTGCGTCGAGCAGGGACTGCGCCGCCTCCCGGCCGGTAACTGACCGACCGTCGCTTCCCAGTCCGCTCGCTCTCTCGAGACATGGTGACTCTCATGACGCTCCACCGTGCCACCGAACCGGTGGTGTCAACCGTCGACAACTGGATACACACCCGGATACTGGTGCTGAATGCCAGCTACGAGGCGCTCACCGAGATCAGCGCCGACCGGGCCGTTGTGCTGCTCATGGGCGGCGCCGCCGAGTCGATCGCGGATCGGGAGCCGCATTTCCCGATTCGGTCCAAGCACCTCGAGCTCGCGCTGCCGGAGACGATTCGCCTGCTGCGCTACGTGTACCTCGACCGGGTGACCGGAGTACATGACGGTAGCCGCGCGACGCTGGCCGGTGTGCTGCGCCGGGACAACCACCGGTGCGGATACTGCGCGTCCTGGGCGCGCACCGTTGACCACATCCGGCCCCGTAGCCGGGGCGGTCCGAATACCTGGGACAACCTGATCGCCGCCTGCGCGCCCTGTAACTCGAGCAAGGCCGATCGGACGCCGGAAGAGGCCGGTATGCGGTTGCTGTGGCAGCCGAAGGCGCCCGACCACCTGGCCAAGCGGCAGCGGCGGATCTGGAAGCAACTGGCCGCCACCTGAGCCGAGAGAGAAAGGAGAAGGCTCGAAATGACCGTCGAACTGGAGACCAGCGCTGTTGTCGATCTGACCGACCTACTACCGCTCTCGGATTCCCGAGAGTGGCATCGGGCGGCCTGCCATGGTGATCCGAATCACGAGGCGTGGTTTCCGTACCCGTCACAGGACTTCGAGTACGCGCGCGGAGTGTGCGCGAGCTGCCGCATCCGGGACGCCTGCGGTGAATTCGCCGCGCGGACCGGACAATCCGGGGTCTGGGGTGGCCACGAGTTCGACCGCGGACGAATCATCCGACCCTAGTCCGATGTTCGCGGCACGCCGTGCCGGTGCGCCGCACCGGACACACCGGGACGGCAAATCTCGCGTGACCATACACTGAAAGCCGTGGGCACACATCGCAGCGGAACCAGGTCCCGAGGCGTCAGCAAAGGTCCGGTTATCGCAGTGGTTGCCGTTTTGCTGCTAGTCGCGGCGGTCTTCGCGTTTTTTCAACTCAGTGATCGCGCCGCGAACCGTGACAGGTCGGCCGCGGCGGAATGCAAGGAGGGGCCGTCGACGCTGTTCGTAACGGTGGATCCGGATATCGCCGATCCGGTGCGGGCCGCGGCCGAGCGCTACAACGCGACCAATCCGAAGGTGCGCGACCATTGCGCGAACGTGGTGGTGACGACGCAGCCGTCGGCGGCGATCATCGCGGGGTTCACCGCGGGCAGCGCGTGGAACGCTGCGCTCGGACCGCAGCCGGGACTGTGGATCGCCGATTCGATGCGATCCATCGAATCCATGCGGGTGCCCGGCCTCGTCGAGGGCACACCCGCGCCGGTCGCGATGAGTCCGATCGTGGTCGCCGTTCCCGAGGATCTGCGGCGAGCGCTGGAGCAAGCCAAGGTCACCTGGGCGGATTTGCCACGGCTGCAACAGGGTTCGCTCGGTGAGCTCGGGCTGGCCGGATGGAGTGGGCTGCGGATGGCGCTGCCAACCGGTGACTCCACGCTGGCGGCGGCGGCCGCAGTCGGCTCCGCGGTGTCGGGGACCGATCCGCTCACCGACCAGGTCGCGCAGTCCGGTCAGGTCGTCGCCGCGATCTCCGGACTCGCCGCGCAGGCGCCGCAGGCGGCGGATACGACGGCCGCATTGGCCGCCATAGGTGGGATGAATTCACCCATTCATGCGGTCGCCGCTACTGAGCAGCAACTGAAAGCCCTCGGTGGTATGTCGTCATTTCGGCCCGCGGGGACGGCACCGGTCGCCGATCATCCCGCCGCGCTGATGTCCGGGGCGTGGGTGGACAAGACCCAGAATCTGATTGCATCGCTGTTCGCCGACTACCTGCGCGCACCCCAACAGTCCGCTGCCTTCACCGCCGCCGGATTCACCGCCGCACCAGCCACCGCCACACCCGCGCCGTCACGTACCGCGCTGGACAAGGTCCGGGCCACCCTCGCCAATCCTGTTCTCGGCGTGCAGGCTACGGTGTTGCTCGACGTATCGTCCTCGATGGGCAATAGTGACGGACCCACCACCCGGCTCTCGAATGCGCTCGGCGCGATTCGCTCCACGATGAATGTGATGCCACCGGACTTCGGACTCGGCGTATGGACGTTCGGCAAGAACCTCGACGGGACAACGCCGTACAAGATCCAGACACCCACCGCGCCACTGAGCAATCAGCAACGCACCGTGTTGGATACCGCACTCGAGGCGGTCCAGCCTGCCGGATCCCGCACCGACCAGGCGTATCCGTCATTGATCGCCGCTTACAAGTCAGCTGTTCGCGGATACTCTCCAGGGCTCACCAATTCGGTTCTGCTCATCACCGACGGCCCAGATGACGACTCCACCGCCACCGGAGCCAAGCTGCTTACCGACCTGACCTCCGCCGCCGATCCAGCCCACCCGGTTCGCATCGATGTGATCGTTATCGGCGGCACCGGCACGGAGACCCTCCAAACCGCCGCGCAGCGAACCGGCGGGACGTACACGCGGCTGACGACGTCGGATGACATCAGCTTCGGGACCGCGGTCATGCATGCGTTGACAACGCCGTGAGTGATCGTCCGCGGCAATCTCCTCGAGATTATCGAGGTCGAGGAGATTGTTCACTTCGCCATGGCGCCGATCTATTACCGCCCGTTCATCACACACGAACTGCTGACCACGTAAGACACCCTCTGGTGCGGCCGAAGCCCGCAGGCCGCAGCGCCGCCCGGGCGACCTCACGGCCCGATCGGGGCACAGTGGAGCACCCCGCAATGCAATGATGACCCGGTGACTTCCTGGCTCCCGCTTCTCAGCTCGCTCATCGTCGCCGCCGCGGCGCTCATCGGCGTCCTGATCAACAACCGGACGAACCGCAACGCGATCACCGCAGCCGACGAGCGCAACCGGACCACACTGGACGCCGCACAGCGCAATATCGAGACAACCCACGACGCCGCGCAACGCAACATCGACAACGCCAACGCCGCCGCGGAACGCCGCGAACAGGACAAGTGGCGGCGCGAGTCGATTCTGACCGCGATCTCCTCGGTACTGCTCGCCGCCGCCGATGTCCGCGAAGCCCTGTGGGACACCCTCGATTGGAAGGCCGAATCCGTCGAGGAGGTAGACAGTTTCGGCAAGGAAGTACAACAGAGCATCTCTGCATGCAACGGCTACATCACCCGCCTGCGCGTCCTGTCGAACGCCAAGATCCCGGCGCGCTGCGAAGATCTCCTCCGCACCCTCACCGCGGCCCAGAGCATCACCGTGCAACGCCTCAAAGTCGAACTCGACCTCGAGGCAACCATGGACGACGTGAACGCGATCCGCGCACTGTGGCACAAGGCGATTGCCAACACCGTCCAAGACGAACGCGCCGTCATCGACGCAACGCGGGCTGAGCTGGGAATCGAAGCCCTCAGCGAGATCTCGGAACTCGAACCCGAGTCCGCGTCGGCGTGACCCACCGCCCCCGGAACCCGACACAGTCAACCCCGCCGTTGGCCTTCGCATCCGTCGATGCGAAATGCCGCGGCGGTTCGTCGGCCCATACCGGCCCCGATCATTTGTCGCATTCATCGCTACCGTGCACTGATCGCACGCTGTAGCTCGGCAGGCCCGGGGATCGGCCCGCCACCGAGATCGTCCGCCTCGGTCCCTATCCGTCGATGCATCGGGAGCTCCTCCGACCATTCACGACGCGGATAGCGGGGGGTCAACCGGCAGGTCGCGACGGGGGCGGGCGGCCGGCACCTCCGAACACGAGAAGTCATGACACAGCCGTTGAGCGATCGGGAAGTTCGGGTCGAACTGGTCGTCGACGCACCGATCGTGCAGGCGTACGTCGTATTCACCAAGGGGATCGACAGATGGTGGCCGCGTGCCCATCACATCGGCAAAGGCGAACTCGCACAGGAGGTTATCGAACCTCGCGAGGGCGGACGATGCTTCGGCGTGCAAGCGGACGGTGCCGAATGTTCTTGGGGCACCGTGCTCGTCTGGGATCCGCCGCGGCATTTCGCATTCTCCTGGGAGATCAGCCCGACCTGGCAGCATGAGACGATCCGGACCGCGCCAGCCGCGTCGATGTCACCTTCGCATCCGTCACCGCCGACCGCACGACCGTCACCCTGGTGCATTCGGAGTTCGAAAAGCACAGCGCGGGTTGGGAATCCATGCGCGACAGGGTGCAGAGCGAGGGCGGCTGGCCCGATCTGGTCAATACCTATGCCAAAGCGGCTGCCGCACAGTGAAGATCGTTACCGAGCCGACCTGCATCGGGGTCGAGGTACGGCTTGGTAACCGTCAGTACGCGTCCAGTGGCGGGCAGGAGCAGACGAGGTTGCGGTCACCGTAGGCGCCATCGATGCGCCGCACCGCGGGCCAGACCTTGCCCCGCGCCGGATCCAGCCCCTGCGGGTACACCGCGACCTCCCGGCTGTACGGGTGCTCCCACTCCCCCACCAGACAGGCCGCCGTATGCGGCGCACCGCGCAATGGGTTGTCGTCGACCGGCCACACACTCGCGGCGACCTGATCTATCTCGCCCCGGATCGCGGTCATCGCGAGGATGAATTCGTCCAGCTCGGCAAGGTTTTCGCTCTCGGTGGGCTCCACCATGAGCGTGCCGGCCACCGGGAAGCTCATGGTCGGCGCGTGGAATCCATAGTCCGCCAACCGCTTTGCCACATCGTCGACGGTCACACCGGTCCGCTTGGTGATCTCGCGCAGATCCAGAATGCACTCGTGCGCGACCATCGAGTTCTCACCGGTGTACAGCACCGGGAAGTGCTCGTGCAACCGACGCGCGATGTAATTGGCCGAGGCAATCGCGGTCAACGTAGCCTTGCGCAGGCCATCCGCACCCATCATCCGGATATAAGACCAGGTGATCGGCAGGATAGACGCCGAACCGTACTTGGCCGCCGACACCGCGTGCGAACCTTGTTCGAGCGGGTCACCCGGCAGGTACGGCGCCAGATGCGAGCGCACCGCCACCGGTCCGACGCCTGGACCGCCGCCACCGTGCGGAATGCAGAAGGTCTTGTGCAGATTCAAATGGCTGACATCGCCACCGAACCGTCCCGGACGAGCAAGGCCCACCAGAGCATTCAGATTCGCACCGTCGACGTACACCTGCCCACCCGCATCGTGCACCAGGGCGCACAACTCGGCGACCTCGTGCTCGTACACACCGTGCGTCGACGGGTAGGTGATCATGATGCAAGCCAGCCGGTCGGCGTGGTCGGCGATCTTGGCGCGCAGATCATCGAGGTCGACATCGCCGTTCTCCCGGCACTTCACGACCTCCACGCGCAGCCCCGCCATGGTGGCCGAGGCCGCATTGGTGCCGTGCGCACTGGACGGAATGAGACATGTATCCCGGTGTGTGTCACCACGATCCAGGTGGTAACGCCGAATGGCCAGCAGCCCGGCGTATTCCCCCTGACTGCCCGCATTCGGCTGCAGACTCACCTGATCGTATCCGGTGATGGCCGAGAGCCAGTCCTCGAGATCGGTGATCACCCGCAGCAGACCGGGCGCATCCTCGAAGGGCGCGTAGGGATGTACCCGGGCGAAACCGGGCCAAGTGATGGCCTCCATCTCGGCGGTGGCATTGAGCTTCATGGTGCAGGAGCCGAGCGGAATCATGCTGCGGTCCAGTGCGATGTCCTTATCGGAGAGCCTGCGCAGATAACGCAGCATCGCGGTTTCGGTGTGATAGCTGGTGAATGCGGGGTGGGTGAGGAATTTCGAGGTGCGGGTCTCGATCGAACCTTCGAAAAGGCTCGGCGCACCGGCCGGATCGCCGACGCCCGACGGCAGTCCGGTGTTGAAGGATTCCAGCACCGCGGTGACATGCGCCTCGGTGGTGGCCTCGTCACAGGCGATACCGAGGTGATCGGGATCCACCAGCCGCAGGTTGATCCCGCTCGACTTCGCCTTCGCGACAACGGATTCCGCGCCGCCTGGCACGCGCACCAGCAGCGTGTCGAAGAAATTCTGGTGCACCACAACACCATCGAGCCCGGCCGCGATTGCGGCGGCACGCGCGTGCACGCGACGGGCGATCGCACGCAGCCCGTCGGCACCGTGGTAACTCGCGTACATCGCGGCGACAATGGCCAGCAGCACCTGCGCGGTACAGATATTCGAGGTCGCCTTCTCCCGGCGAATGTGCTGTTCACGGGTCTGCAGCGCGAGCCGGTAGGCCTTGTTGCCATCCGCGTCCACCGAGACACCGACCAACCGGCCGGGCAGCTGCCGCGCATGCTGGGTGTGCACCGACAGATATCCGGCGTGTGGACCGCCGAAGCCCATCGGCACCCCGAAACGCTGTGTGGTACCGAAACATACGTCGGCGCCTTGCTCCCCCGGCGGCGTAATCAAGGTCAGCGCAAGCAGATCCGCGCCGACCGCCACCAATGCACCACGCTCGTGCGCCGCTTCGATCACCGGCCGCCAGTCCACGATCCGGCCGGACGCGCCCGGAACCTGAACCAGCACCCCGAAGAATTCCCCCTCGGGCGACTCGCCGCCGGACAGGTCCGCCGAGACGATCTCGATGCCCAGCGGCTCGGCCCGGGTGTACAGCACGGTCTTGGTCTGCGGAAACAGATCGTCATCGATGAGCAGACGCGCGGACTTGGATTTGCCCGCACGGCGCAGCAGCGTCATTGCCTCGGCGGCGGCGGTGGCCTCATCCAGCATGGACGCATTGGCCACCGCCATCCCGGTCAGATCCGACACCATGGTCTGGAAGTTGAGCAGCGCCTCCAGCCGCCCCTGGCTGATCTCGGGCTGGTACGGCGTGTAGGCGGTGTACCAGGCCGGATTCTCCAGCAGGCTACGCACCAGCACCGGCGGGGTCAGTGTGTCGTAGTAGCCGAGCCCGATCATCGAGGCGGCGACGGTATTGGCATGGGACAGTTCGGCCAGTTCGGTGAGCACCTCGTGCTCGGTGGCCGCAGGCGGCAGCACCTCCAGACCGGAGCGGTCCAGAATGCTCGCCGGTAGCGCCGCGGTGGCGAACTCGTCCAGCGATTTTACGCCTATAACGTCCAGAATCCGGGCAAGTTCGTCCCGGTCGGGTCCGATATGGCGATCGGCGAATGATCGAGTCACGTCAACTCCAAGGTCGGGCGGGGTCGACCAACGGCGGCCGACGGGTTCCAGCCCTCCCCCTCTGTCGCGGAGCCTGAGAGATTCGGACGCCACGAAACCCTGCCGCCAATCGACAGGCCCGGGACTCCTTTCCCCATGGGCGGGTGGTCGCCGCGTGTGCGCCAATCACCACTTTCCAGAGACGTCGAAGCCCGTACGGTCCTTTTGCCTGAGAGATTGACGGGGAGGTGCTGCTCCTTCGGCGCCCGAACTCTCGTGAAGTCCGGAACTCTCCCGCACGGCGGCGACGCATCGCTAGTTTATGCCGCGCGCGCAACGAATGACGCCATCGGAACGGGATGGGCGTGTAGTGCCCATCACTGCGCTACATACGACAAGTGCCCGCCGCAGTAGCGACGGGCACCCGATTCGATTTCTAGCCGGTCTTCCGATTCATCCGAGCCTTGCGTCGGAAGGACAATTCGTCTTCCGGACGTTCGCTCGCACTGCCGCTCACCGCCCGCTCGGCCGGGAAGTTGGCGATGGCTCCGGTCAGTTCCCGCATGGCGCCGCTGACCGCGATTCCGAAGACGCCCTGCCCACCCTGCAGTAAATCGACAACCTCCTCGGGCGAGGTGCATTCGTACACCGAGGTCCCGTCCGAGAACAGCGTGATACCCGCCAGATCCTGTACGCCGCGGCTGCGCAGATGGTCGACCGCGATGCGGATGTTCTGCAGCGAGATGCCCGCGTCCAAAAGTCGCTTCACGATCTTCAGGACCAGAATGTCCTTGAACGAATACAGCCGTTGGCTGCCCGAACCCGCAGCACCTCGGATGGAGGGCACGACCAATCCGGTCCGTGCCCAATAGTCGAGCTGCCGGTACGTGATCCCGGCCACCTGACACGCGCTGGGAACGCGGTAGCCGACCAAATCGTCGGGTACCGAATCATCCGGGAACAGGCCTGGCTGTACCACATCCTGCGATTGCTCTGCCACTGACCACTCCCTTGCTTCGCCGACGCCTTGCCTCATCGATGACCCGGCTCCGTCACGACCAACGACCGGCCATAACGGACGTGGTCCAAGTATCGAGATTACTCCCCCTGATTGTCCCGGGAGCCGCATCATCCGACCAAACGCGACGCGCGGTAAGAGTCTCGACCTCTACTCGAGGGCCAGCAGAAAGACGGGCATGTCGGACCGACGACACCGGTCCGCCTGGTCGGTTCAGCTATCGGTTGCCTTGAAGTCGTCCGGGGAGACCGACTCCAAGAACTCCTTGAACTTCTCCACCTCGTCCTCGCGCTCGTCCGGCATGACCAGCCCCGCCTCCTCGAGCACTGGCTCCTCGGCATAGATGGGGCAACCGACCCGCAAGGCGATCGCTACCGAATCCGAAGGCCGCGCCGAGATCCGCAGATCGTTCTCGAAGACCAGATCCGCGTAGAAGGTGCCCTCCTGCAGATCCACGATCCGCACTTCCTTGAGGGTGTGCCCGAGGTCGGCGATCAAGATCTTGATCAGATCGTGGGTCAGCGGACGGATCGGAGTCACCCCCTCTTGTTCCAGCACGATCGCGGTCGCCTCGGCCTGCCCGATCCAGATCGGCAGATACCTGTCTCCGGACACCTCGCGGAGCAACAGCACGGGCTGGTTCTGTGGCTGCTCGACACGAATGCCGATTACACGCATCTCACTCATCGCACTGCCTCCCAATAACTCGCCGGCCGCCCGCCATGACCGCTGCAGAGCTCGCCGTACCCATGAGTCTAAGCGAACCTCGAAGCATGCAGCATTCCCTCTGCACAGCCGAAATCGGCGTGTTGCCCGTCTGGAACGCAAAGCAACCTCCGATGTGTCCGTCGGAACTCAGCCGCCGAGCGAAGACCGCACCGACGCCTTCACCAGGCAGGTGTGCAGTGTCAGCGACAATGCCGCCAACTCCCGCACCGTCTCCTCCGCACGGGCCCGGGCACCGGCATCGCGGCTCTTCGCGATCGGGGCGGCGATCTGCGCCACCAGTGCGGCCTCGCGATCGGCGGCCAGTTTGAAGGCGCGCAAATGCCGTGCCTCCAAGCCGAATTCGGCCATCGCCTTCGCGGTCTTGGCCAACGTCGCCGCATCCTCGTCGAAGAAACCGGCGGTGCTCGGGCTGATCAGATTGGCCCGGATCAAATCGGCGAGGAATTTCTCGTCGATCTCGGCCTGAGCGAGCAGATCCGCCCGGGTGAGCCGGATTTCGTGGTCGAATCGCAGCTCTTCGGGCGAGATCTCGCCGGGCACGATACCCAGTCTGCGTGGCGCGGCGGTGCGTGCGCCACTGTGCGGCGCCGGTGTTGCGGTGGGCTCGGAGTCGGGCATGACGTGCCCGGGCTCCGACGCACCGTTGCGGCCGGAGTGCGCCCGGGCGCGGGCTTCCCGCACACCGAGCGTCGCCGCACCGCTGTCGATCGCTTCGAGCTGCTCCTTGATCACCTTCAAGGGCAGGTACTGATCGCGTTGTGCGGTCAGCACGAACCTGAGCCGCTCACAGTCCGCGATCGAGAACCTGCGATAACCCGACGGTGTGCGCTCGGGTCGGATCAGCCCTTCGGACTCGAGAAATCGGATCTTCGAGATGGTGATGTCCGGAAAGTCCGGTCGCAGCAGGTCCAGCACGGAGCCGATCGACATGCCTCCGCGAGCCCACTGCGCCGCGCCCGTCATAGCACCGAGCCTTTCATGACACAGCGTTCATCCCTGTCATCACCACCGACACGTGAATCCGTGCCGCTGATGTCACAGGCTGCCCGCACCCGCCGACGGTTCGTTCACCTGGGCCCGCGGGCCGGTGAGAAAGACGAGGCGGAACTTGCCGATCTGAACCTCGTCACCGTTCTGCAACTCCGAGGAGTCCACCGGCTCCCGGTTGACGTAGGTGCCGTTGAGGCTGCCCACATCGACCACCTGGAAGGAATCGTCGTCCTGCCGGAATTCGGCATGCCGACGGCTGACGGTGACGTCGTCGAGAAAGATGTCACTGTCGGGATGGCGCCCCGCCGACGTGGTCGGCTGATCGAGCAGGAACCGCGAGCCCGCATTCGGGCCTCGCTTCACGACCAAGAGGGCAGCACCAACCGGCAGGCCCTCGACCCCTTGGACCGGCTGTTCGCCGGTCACCTCAGCGGAGCGCGACGCGTCGACCTCGTTCAGGAAATCCGCGCGGAAGACCGACGTCGTCTCGGCCGCGGTCTCCCCGTAACCCGGGTCTTTGTTCTCGCTCACCGTTTCTCTCCTCCTCGAACCTGATTATCCATGCAAGCAGGTGCTGCCTTCACCGCCACGACCTGGGGATCCTGGCGCTAGAACACCGGCTGCCAAGCGCCGGTACATCTGTTGGCATTGACCGTACCCTGCCGGGGCGTACCCGTGCAGGTAGAACTGGGAAGGCTGGGTCAGCCCCCGATAACTCCTTGATAACCTGCGGCATCCAGTAGTTCACCGAGCGCGGTGTCCACGCTCGTCTCGTCGCTCAATTCGAGCTCGAAGATCCATCCCTCGCCATAGGGATCGGTGTTCAGCGTTTCCGGCACCGAATCCAGAACATCGTTCACCGCAACGACTTTCGCGGCCAGTGGAGCGTAGATATCGGACACGCTCTTGGTCGATTCCACCTCGGCGATACTGTCTGCGGCGGCCACCTCCTTATCGACCTCGGGCAACTGCACGAACACAACGTCACCGAGTTGAGACTGGGCGTAATCGGTGATGCCCACCCGAACCCGGGTCGGTCCGATCCGCCGCACCCATTCGTGCTCTTCGGTGTAGCGCAGATCCTCGGGGGTCTGGGTCACCGGCCGTCCTTTCGTCGTCTACTCGACGCAACTCTAATCGCTACTCGCTGCGGCGTGGCACCGCCGGTATCGCTCGCGCGACGGCGAATGCCTTCCAGACGTAGAGCATGCCGGTCCACACATACACCGCGGTGCCCCAGACCAGGAATGCCCCGCCGAAAGCACGGCCGAAACCTGCCAGCGCCCAATCCATCTGACCGGCCAGCAACCATGGCAGCGCCGACATCAACGCGAAGGTGGCGGCTTTACCCAGATAGATGACCTCGGGCGGATCCAGTTCGCGGCGTTTGTACACCGAAAGAGTCAGCGCGAGGACGGCGTCGCGGCCGATCAGGATCACCGCGACCCACCAGGGCAGCAATCCGCGGATCACGAATGCGGCCAGGGTGGTCACCAGGAACAGCCGATCCACGAACGGATCCAGCAGCGTGCCCAGCCGCGACGACTGGTCGAGCAGCCGGGCCAGCTTGCCGTCGAGGAAGTCGGTCACACCGCTGAGCACCAGCAGCGTGAATGCCCAGCCGTCGGCCCGCACGACCAGCAGCAACCACACGAACAGTGGCACGCCGACCAGTCGCAGCACACTCAAGATATTCGGGAGGGTCACGATGCGGTCGGCGAAGATGCCGCCCGCGGCCGGACCGCCCGTTTTTCCCGGGTTGTCCGCGCCGGAGCCGGCACGCTCGCCCGGTTCCGTTTTCCCCGATTCGGTAGTCACAGCCCGTGCATACCGCACCGACCCCGGTTCACGCCATCCGGGTACGCCATAGCGCCTACTTTCGGGCATCCGCCTGCTGTGCGATACACCGCACCGACCCGGGTGACAGAATGATTGTGGAACCATCTCACACGGTTATCGCGCGGTCCAGAGAGGCAAACCATGCCAGCATTCGACTACGACGTGGTGGTGATCGGCTCCGGATTCGGCGGCAGCGTCAGCGCACTGCGCCTGACCGAGAAGGGCTACCGGGTCGGTGTGCTCGAGGCCGGACGGCGCTGGCGCACCGAGGACATTCCGAAAACGAATTGGAATGTACGCAAATCGATCTGGGCGCCACGGCTCGGTTTGACCGGACCGCAGCGGATCAGCGTGCTCGGTAAATGCGCAGTCTTCTCCGGCGCGGGCGTCGGCGGTGGTTCACTGATCTACGGCAATACCCTCTACGAGCCACTGCCGAACTTCTACACCGATAAGCAGTGGGCCCACATCACCGATTGGCAGGTCGAACTGGCGCCGTATTACGACCAGGCGCAGCGCATGCTGGGCGTGGCTCCGAATCCGCGAATGACGCCTGCCGACGCGGTGATCAAGGAGATTGCCGATGATCTCGGTGTCGGCGATACCTTCCACCCGACCAATGTGGGCGTTTTCTTCAACGAGGCCGATCCGGGCACCGAGGTCGCGGATCCGTATTTCGGCGGCGCGGGTCCGCACCGCCGCGGCTGTGTGCATTGTGCGCAATGTTTCACCGGCTGCCCGAACAATGCCAAGAACACCACTACGACGAATTACCTCTATCTGGCCGAAAAGGCCGGAGCCGAGGTACATCCGCTGACCACCGCGACTGCGGTCCGGCCGCTGTCCGGTGGCGGATACACGGTCGAAACCAAGCGCTCAGACCGGTGGATTCGCAAGCAGCACCATAATTTTACCGCCGAACAGGTAGTATTTGCCGGTGCGGCGCTCGGCACGCAGAAGTTGCTGCACAAGATGCGCGACGAGGCGATTCTGCCGAATCTGTCGCCGCGCCTGGGTGAGCTGACCCGCAGCAATTCCGAGGCGATCCTCAATGTGGTGAGCCGCTCACATCGCGATTTCGCCGAGGGCATCGCGATCACCTCCTCGATCCATCCGGAGGCCGATACCCACATCGAGGTCTGCCATTACGGCAAGAGACAGAACGCGCTGTTCCCGATGTCGGTACCGATTGTGGACGGCGGCGCGTTCCGGTTCCTGCGCTTCCTGCTGGCAATCGTGTTGCACCCGTTGGTATTCCTGCGCAGCCTCAATGCCCGCCATGCCTCGGAGAAGTCGGTGATCTTGCTGGTCATGCAGTCGCTGGACAATTCGCTGACCTCCTACCGCAAGCGCGGACAGTTGAAGACCAAACAGGGCACCGGCGAACCGAATCCGACCTGGATTCCACTGGCGCACGATATCGGCAGACGGTTCGGCGCCAAGGTGAACGGCGATACCCACGGCCTGATCATGGATGTGCTGAATATCCCGGCCACCGCGCACTACATCGGTGGTTGTGTGATCGGCGCGGGCCCGGAAGCCGGTGTGGTCGACCCGTATCAGCGAGTATTCGGTCATCCCGGACTGCATGTCGCGGACGGTTCGGCGGTGACGGCGAACCTCGGTGTCAATCCGTCGCTGACGATCACCGCCCAGGCCGAGCGCGCAATGGCCTTCTGGCCCAATAAGGACGACGCCGATCCGCGCCCGGAACTGGGCTCGGCGTATCGCCGGATCTGCCCCGTCGCCCCCAAACGTCCGACGGTGCCCGCATCCGCTGCCGGCGCGCTGCGGCTGCCGATCACGCCGGTCGATCCCGCGGTGCCCGCTACCTGACCGGCCCAGGTGCGGTCGCCGTCCCGATACCCACTTCATTCGAGACAGCAGGGGGCCGCGAACATGCCGCGCGCAGACACGGCAGAATGAACACAGTGCTGCATGGTGGTATCGATCTTCGCTTGTATGTTCCTGCCGAGGATGTCCGTGCCCGCGGACGGGCGCTGCGTCAGCGGGTTCCGCTGAGCGCCCGGGATCGAGCGGCCACCTGGTCCCAGCGACCGGATCTGCTCGAATTCATGGCGACGAGCAATGCCGGTCGGTTGCCACATCTGATACCGCTGCGGGTGGGACGCATGCTCGCCTCACCGTTCACTTTCTATCGCGGTGCGGCCGGACTTATGGCCGCCGATCTCGCCGGGAGCCCGGACACCGGCGTACCCGCCCAGATCTGCGGTGACGCACACGCCGCGAATTTCGGTTTGTACGGTACGTCACACGGCGAAATCGTCATGGACATCAACGATTTCGACGAAACGATCCGCGGCCCATGGGAGTGGGACCTGGAGCGGCTCGCGGCCAGTCTGGTGTTAGCGGGCCGCGAAGGCGGTGCGGCCGAAGACGATTGCCTGCGGGCCGCGCGGGATGCGGCCCGCAGCTATCGCCTCGCCATCGATCATCTCGCTGAGATACCGTTCATGGAATCGTGGAGCGCACTGCCGGACGAGTCGATCATCAGCAGGGCCAAGGCCGATGATCTGCTCGACGATTTCAAAAAGGCCGCGAAGAAGGCGCGCAAGAACACCAGCGCCAAGGTGGTCGAGAAATGGACCGAACATCTCGAGGATCACCAGACCGGGATCAGCAAACACCGATTCGTCAGTGACCCACCGATTCTCACACCGGTGGATGCGAAGGTCACCGAGGAGATCATCGACGGCCTGGAGCGCTACGGCGATACCCTGCACGAGTCCCGGCGCAATCTGCTGGCCCGATTCGCGGTGTCCGACACCGCCTTCCGCATTGTCGGCACCGGAAGCGTGGGCATGCACAGCTACGTCGCACTGCTGCACGGCAATGCGGGCGAGTCGCTGGTACTACAACTGAAACAGGCCAACCCGTCGGCCTTGGCTCCGTTCCTGCCCGTGCCGCCGCCCGCGCATGAGGGTGAACGAATCGTGCAGGGCGCCAGGCTGGTTCAGTCGGAGACCGATATTCTGCTCGGCTGGACCACACTGTGTTCGGAGACCGGTGAACTACCGTTCACGGTGCGCCAGTTCCGCAATATGAAGGGCAGTATCGATCCGGCGGAGCTGTCCTCGGACGATCTCGACGATTACGGCCGCCTGGCCGGTGCGCTACTGGCCCGCGCACATTCGCGTTCCCTCGATCCGCGCCTGCTCGCCGGGTATTTCGGCGGTGACGAGGCGTTCGAGGATGCCGTCGCGCGGTTCGCGGTCCGCTATGCCGATCGAGCCGAAGGCGACCACGCCGAATTGGCCGACGCGGTGCGGGCTGGAAAGATAGCCGCCGAACAATCGCAGTGACACGCCGCATCTGATCGTAGGCGCGGCGAAGCGGGCCGTGTTGTCCGTATCCTTGCCACCATCGAGTGATGACGTGAAGGGCGGTCGCGAATGCTCGTGCGAGTACAGAACCCGGCAGGCACCAATGCCGAGCGGGCGCTGATCGATTGGCTGCGCACCTGGAAGGATCCGGCCAGCCCGCACGGCGTCGCCACGGTCAATTGCAGTCTGTTCCACAATGATCGGCTGCATCAGTTCGACGCGGTGGTCTGGACTCCGACCAGTTGCGTGGTGATCGAGGCCGAGACGCTGGTCGCGCGCCAGGACGGTGTACTGGAGGTGCCGCTCAGCGGTCCGTGGACTATCTCCGGACAGCCGATCGCCAGCGAGGCCCGTGATCGTCGCACCCCGCTGGACAAATCGCGCGAACACACACTCGCACTGCAGAATTGGCTGGCCGCGCGCGGTCTCGGTCAACGTGCGGTGCACGGTGTCGCGCTGGTCGTGCCGCTGCGTGGTGCCGAGTTGTCGGTCAAGCAGGAATGGAGCGATCCGAGTTTCGATGTGATCCTCGGAACCGATCCGCAACGGCTGCGGCATTATTTCGAGACACTCGCCGAATCCGAGAAGAACATCCATCTGTGGACGGCCAACGATGTCGCGGTGGCCTTCCGCAGCCTCGGCATCCTGCCTTATCTGCCTGCCCCACAGGATCTGATCAACGAGGGTTTCCTCGGTCCGATCGATATCACGTTGTGGCACGGCGGCCCACAGCAGGCGCAGGCGGAGGCCTACGCCGTGGAGTTGGCGCGGGCCGAACGAGAGGCCAACGCTTCGCCCCTGGTCATCGAGGCGCCCTGGTACAGCCCGTGGAAGCTGTATCCGCGGCAGGCGGGCGATATGGATCTCGGCCGGGCGTTCATGCGCATCACCCTGGCGGTCGGCATGCTCATCGCCGCCGCGTGGGTGATCTGGTTCGTGATCAGTGCGGTACTGACCTACGGGCCGGGCTGAGCACGAGCGGGTCCGGCGGGCGTCGGCCGCGCCGCGACGGACGGTGATCCCGCGACCGATGGGTCTGGTCGCGGGTGCCCTATCGTCGAGCGGTGATTGTGAAACGGGAGGGGTGGCTCGGCCGGATCCGTGCGAACTTTGTGGTGCTGTGCGTGGTAATCGCCGGTCTCGGCATCGCGGTTGCGCTACCGTTGACCTTCCCCGACGACGGCGCTGCCACCGATCTGGATCGCGCGCTCGCCCAGCCGATCCACTCGGCACTAGACCATCATCCCGGCGGCTACGAGGCGCTGGTGATCCCGAGCAATGGCTATATCCTGATCCCGCTATTGCTCGCGGCCGCCGCCTGGTTCGGCTATCTGGGGAAGTGGCGGCGGGCCGTGGCGATGGTGGTGATTCCCGAGGTCGTGGTCGGACTCGACAGCTGGGTCCTCAAACCGCTGTGGGATCGACCGTTGCACGACTATCTCGCGTATCCGAGCGGACATACCGCGCATCTGGTCGCGATTGCCACCACATTCGTCGTACTGACCGAATCGACGCGAGCGCGCGCGGTGACCGTCGTGGTCGCCACCGCCGCAGTGGTCTGCGCCGCGATCGGCATGATCGGCCTCGGCTATCATCTGCCCACCGATATTCTCGGTGGCGCGGCGGTGGCGATCGCACTGGTCGTCGCGTGTTGGAAGCTCACCGAGCGATTCGTCTCGGACCGGACGCGCGTGGACGCCTAGATCCGCTGCGCCGTCATCCGGCTATTCGTACGACCGAACACGCTCGCATCATCCAGTAGCGCCGCCCGCAACATGCCCTCCGGCACACCCATGCCCTCGACCAGCGTCAAGGCATCCGGTCGCAGCCGGTCGACCAGTTCATTGACGCCGCGACGCACTGCCTTCGCACGTTCGACCGACATGAACCGGTGCATGATGAACCACGCCTGGTTCTCCTCGAGCATCGAGTAGACGTACAGATCGCAAACGGTCGCGGCGAGCTCGCGGGCCTGCGGATCCTCGATTCCGCCGATACCCTCGATGAACGCCTCGAGGATCAGCCGGTCGATGTGCGCGGTGCCCGCGGCGAGGATATGGTCCTGCGCATTGTTGAACGCCTCGAACGGCGCTGTGTCCTCGGCGCGGGCGCGCAGCCGATGTCCGGCGGTGCGCACCAGATAGTCCTCACGATCGGCGAACAGTTGCAGTTGCACCGAGCGGCGCGACAGGTCGCCGTCGTCGACGGTGTCGTCACTTCGGTCACGTAGGGTCTGGATCAGTTGGCGCACACCTGAACGCTTGCGCACTACATCGCCGGCCATAGTGGCGGCGAAGCGCACCCAGCCGAGCGCGTCCATATCGCGGATCTCATCGGAGTAGGCGGTGAGTACCTCCTTGGCCACCAACTGGGTGAGCACGACATTGTCGCCCTCGAAGGTGGTGAACACATCGGTATCGGCCTTCAGGGTGACCAGGCGATTCTCGGTGAGATAACCGGCACCGCCGCAGGCTTCGCGACATTCCTGGATGGCTCGGGTGGCGAACCGGGTCTGCGCGACCTTGAGTCCGGCAGCCCGCTTCTCCAGGGCGCGTTGCGCGCCCGGAGCGAGGTCCTGACCGGTCTGCACCAAATGCATGCGGCGTACCAGATCGTTCTGCGCGAAGGCGAGTGCGTACGACCGGGCGATCAAGGGCAGCAGCCGCCGCTGATGAACGCGATAGTCCAGCAGCAAGGTCTCCTGGCCGCTGTCCGGGTCCGAGAATTGGCGACGCTTCAGGGCATACCGCGTGGCAATGCTCAAGGCGACCCGTGCACCCGCCGCGGCCGCACCCCCGACGCTGACCCGCCCGCGCACCAAAGTGCCCAGCGTGGTGAAGAATCGGCGGCTCGGATTCTCGATATCGGAACTGTAGGTACCGTCCGGTGCGACATCGGCGTACCGGTTCAGCAGGTTCTCCCGGGGAATGCGGACCTGGTCGAAGACGATGCGGCCGTTGTCGACACCGGCCAGCCCGCCCTTGAGGCCGTCGTCGTAGGTGGTCACGCCCGGCAGGTCGGCACCGTGTTCATCCCGGATCGGCACCAGGAAGCAGTGCACCCCCTGGCTCTTCCCCTCGGCGATCAGCTGTGCGAAAACCGCTGCCATCCTGGCATGTTCGGCCGCGCCGCCGATGTAGTCCTTACGTGCCGACGGTGTCGGTGAATGGACGACGAACTCCTGGGTCCGCGGATCGTAGGTCGCGGTCGTCTCCAGATTCGCGACATCGCTGCCGTGTCCGGATTCGGTCATCGCGAAACAGCCGAGCAGATCCAGTGATATCAGCCGTTTGACAACATCGCGATGGCGTTCGGTCCCCAGATTCTCCACGGCACCGCCGAACAACCCCCACTGCACACCGGATTTCACCCACAGCGACAGGTCCGCATAGGCCAGCATCTCCAGCCCGACCACCGCGGCACCCGGCTCGCCCGTACCCCCGTGCTCGCGCCGGAAACCGGCCTCCGCGAATCCCATTGTCGCGATGACGCGCATCTGCTCGAGCACCCGGGCCCGGGCCGCGTGGTAGTCGAGATAGGGGTCGCCGGCAAACCGGTTGTCGGCCAGCCGCTGTCTGGCTTCGGCGCGAACCGCGCGCCATGGACCGTCGAGCGCATCGCGCAGGTGGTCCGATGTCGAGGGAATCTCGGTGTCAGCCATGGCACCGACACTAGCGTTTCACCGACGACCGGCGACCGGTTCGCGCCGCTCGCATTCCACCCTCATCGACCGCATCCAAGGCGCTGAACAGCGGATTCGTCCGTCGCAAATATCGTGACACGACATCTGCGCCGAGCTCTTGCTTTACCGTTGAACACGCGTTTAATATACTAAACATGTGTTCAACCAGAGAGCCGTATCGCAAGGACCCGCCGAGCTAGGAGGTGCCGCGTGACGCCGACCCCGAATTCGGATCTCAGCACCGCAGCCCGCATTCGCGATATCGCGATCGAGGTGTTCGGTGACAACGGATTCCAGGTCGGAGTGCGCGCGATCGCCGCAGCGGCCGGTGTCTCCCCCGGACTGGTCAACCATCACTTCGGCTCCAAGGACGGCCTGCGGGCCGCCTGCGACGAGCGGGTGCTGGAGTTGATCCGGGACCAGAAGTGGAAAGCCGCCACCGAGCCGAACGTCGCCAAAGGCATGCTCACCGCGATGTCCGAGATCGAGTCATACGGCCCGCTGGTCGCCTATATGGTGCGTAGCCTGCAGGCGGGCGGGCCGTTGGCCGAATCACTGCTCGAGCACATGATCTCGGATGCCGAGGAGTACATCCAGGCAGGCGTCGAGGCGGGCACCCTCAAGCCGAGCCGTGATCCGGCAGCGCGGGCCAGATATCTGACGATGGTCAATGTCGGCGCGACCGTCCTGTACTTCACCCTGCTGCAACAGCGCGACGAAAAGCCCAACTACCGCAAACTCGTTCGCACCTTGACCGAGGAGTTCGTGTTGCCCGCCGCCGAGCTCTACACCCAGGGATTCCTCACAGACCCAACGATTTTGGACACACTCACCAAGGAGATCTGATGTCCGACATCATCGAAGTTCGCGACCTGCACAAGAACTTCGGCCATGTCGCCGCCCTCGACGGACTGAACCTCACAGTCCGCGAAGGCGAAATCCATGGCTTCCTCGGCCCGAACGGCGCGGGTAAGTCGACGACAATCCGTATCCTGCTCGGCATCCTGCGCGCCAGCTCCGGCGCGGCCCGGCTGCTCGGGCGCGACCCGTGGACCGATGCGGTCGAACTGCACCGCGAACTCGCTTATGTACCAGGCGATGTCACACTGTGGCCGTCGCTGTCCGGCGGGGAGACCATCGATCTGCTCGCCAGAATGCGCGGAGAGATCAATCCGCGGCGGCGCGCCGAATTGATCGAGCGGTTCGATCTGGATCCGCGTAAGAAAGCACGCACCTACTCGAAAGGCAACCGGCAGAAGGTCGCATTGATCTCCGCACTCGCCTCCGATGTGCGTCTGCTGCTGCTCGACGAGCCGACCTCCGGCCTGGATCCATTGATGGAAAAGGTATTTCGCGAATGCGTCGAGGACGCCAAACAGCGCGGCACCACGGTGCTGCTGTCGAGCCACATCCTCTCCGAGGTGGAGGCGCTGTGTGACCGGGTGACCATCATCCGGGCCGGGCGCACCGTGGAGAGCGGATCGCTGTCGGATATGCGGCACCTGTCGCGCACCTCCATCACCGCCGAATTGCTTGGTGACCCAGGCGATCTCAGCCGCATCCCCGGTGTCGAGGACATCGAACGCGACGGTTCGACGCTGCGTTGCCAGGTGGACGGAGAGCATCTCGGCCAGCTGATCCGGATCCTCGGCGATGTCGGAGTGCGCAGCCTCACCAGCGCGCCGCCGACCCTGGAGGAGCTGTTCATGCGGCATTACCACGTCGACGGCGCGACGTCCGAGCAGGCGAAGGCGACTATGCAGAAGGTGGGATCATGACAACCGCAACCGCGGGCGGCACGCGTTACGCCGCACCCGCCGTGCGCGGGTCGACCGACTTCGCCGGTACTGCCCGATTGCTGCGACTGTTCCTGCGTCGCGACCGAATTGTTTTGCCGCTGTGGGTACTTGCCTTCGGATTGCTACCCGCCTTCTACGTCAGCAGCGCCAAGGCCGTCTATACCACACAAGCCGACCTCGATCACGCGGCGAAGTCTGTGATGGAAAGCCCGGCGCTGGTCGCTATGTACGGGCCGGTCTTCAGCACCGATCTCGGCTCGGTCGGACTGTGGAAGGCCGGGCCGTTCTACGCGATGATCGCGATCGCGACGATCCTCACCGTCATCCGGCACACCCGGGTCGAGGAGGAGACCGGTCGCGCGGAATTGGTCGGCGCCACCAGCATCGGCCGTTATGCCGGGTTGACCGCCGTCATGATCATGACGGCGACCGGCTGTCTGATCATCGCCATCCTGAGTGCCCTCGCGCTCTACGGCAGCGACCTGCCGGCCGCCGGTTCGCTGGCATACGGCGCGACGCTCGGCAGTTCCGGTCTGGTCTGGGCCGGGGTCGCCGCCATCGCGGCACAGGTGAGCGTGAGTGCGCGAGTCGCGCGCGGGGTGGCATTCGGCACACTCGGCACCGCCTTCGCGGTGCGCGCGGTCGGCGACGCCGGAAATGGTGTGCTGTCGTGGTTTTCGCCACTCGGCTGGTGTATCAATATGCGGCCGTATGCGAATGAGCGCTGGTGGGTGCTGATTCCGCTGATCACCCTCGCCATGGCGACCACTATCGCCGCGTATATGCTTCTGCGGCAACGTGATACCGGTTCTGGGCTGCTCGCCGAGCGCCCTGGTGCACCGGTGGCGGCGTCCACACTGTCCGGTCCATCCGGACTCGCTTGGCGACTGCAGCGCGGCTCGCTGCTGGCCTGGTCCATCGGCTTCCTGCTCTACGGGTCGCTGATGGGCGGTGCCATCAACAGCGTCGGCGATATGCTCAACAACAGTAAGCAGGTCCGCGATGTGATCAATCGGATGGGCGGCACCGATGTGCTGCAGAATTCGTTCATCACCTTCGCCCTCAGCATGCTGGCCATCGCGGCATCGGCCTACTCCATCTCGGCGGTGCTGCGGCTGCACGAGGAGGAATCCAGCCAGCGCGCCGAGGCCACACTGGCCGGTTCGGTGAGCCGAGAACGCTACGCGCTCAGCCATATCGCCATCGCGCTGCTCGGACCGGTGGTGCTGTTGTTCGTCGCGGGTGCGGCAGTCGGCGTCATCTACGGCATCTCGGATGGCGATCTGGCGGGCAAACTCGGCGACTGCCTCGCCGCCGCAGCGGTACAACTGCCCGCGGTGTGGGTGCTCACCGCGATCACCGTGGTGATTTACGGGCTCGCGCCGCGCTATACGCCGGTCGCCTGGGGCGTGCTGAGCACGATGATCATTATTTTCGTCATCGGTGCGCTCGACGGACTCCCGCAATGGGTGCGCGATCTGGTTCCCTTCACGCACCCGCCGAAGCTGCCCGGCTCAGCCTTCGAGGCCGCGCCGATACTGTGGCTGCTCGGGATCGTGGTCGTGCTGCTCGGGGTCGGGATCGTCGGCTTCCGTCGCCGCGATCTGCGCTGAGATACGAATAACAGCGCCCCGCAACGGGTTTCATCGCCCGCTGCGGGGCAGCTGTTGCGCCTTCTCAGTCATCGAGGCCCCCGTGTGGCGAGTGCGCGATTATCGGCGTGGCCGGTGTGCTGATCGGATTGCTCGTCGCGCGCAGACGACGCGGTCAGCGGAAAGCCCGCTGACATCAACCGGTGTCAGCGGGCTGCTTCGATATCGAGCTTCCTGGCGAGGCGGGTCAGGTAGGTGCGTACGTCATCGGCGTCGCGATCCGGCAGACCGAAAACCGCTTCGGTGATACCCAATTCGGTCCACTGCGCGAGTTGCGCCGCATCGTGACGTCCGGCCAGTGCGATGATCTCGGGGCTGCTCTCGCGCTCGTGTTCGCGCCAAACCCGATGCAGCAGTTCGATCTTTTCCCCGAGGCCGTCCTCGGTCGGGGTGGTGAGCCAGCCGTCGGCGTTCTCGGCCAGCCAGGTGAACGATTGCTCGGTACCGGCCGCGCCGAGAATCACCGGAATCCGCTTCTGCACCGGCTTGGGCCAGGACCAACTCGGCCCGAAATTCACGAATCGTCCCGCGAAGCTGGCCTCGTCCTCCGACCACAACGCGCGCATGGCATCCAGATGTTCACGCAATACCGTCCTACGTTTATTCGCGGGCACCCCGTGATGTGCCATTTCGTCGGTATTCCAACCGAATCCGACGCCGAGGCTGACCCGGCCGCCGGACAGATGATCCAGCGAGGCAAGGGTTTTGGCGAGGGTGATCGGATGGTGCTCGGCGGGCAGGGCGACCGCGGTGGACAGTGTGATCCGGCTGGTGACCGACGCCGCGGTGGCCAATGCGACCCACGGGTCCAGCGTGCGCAGATACCGGTCGTCGGGCAGGTTCGCATCCCCGGTGCGCGGATGCGCTGCCGCCCGAACCACCGGGATGTGGGTGTGTTCGGGCACGTAGAAGGCGTCGAATCCGGCTTGTTCGGCGGCCGCGGCCGCATCGGCGGGTGTAATGCCCCGGTCACTGGTGAACAACACAATTCCGTACCGCACCGCGCGCTCCCATTCGCTTACTACTGCTTGCGGGTCGCTCGAAGGACCAGCGAATTAGAACAAGTTCTATCACCTTCGGCGGCTTCGGCCAAGTGTCCGGACAATCGTCTGGTCATCGGCACGGGCCCTCGTACCACCACGGATGCGAACCGCGGACTCGAATGACTACGGTCGCGCATATGGGTCCGGACACTTTTCCAGAGGGAGACGACACCGCCCCGAGCGATCCGGCTGCTTGGCGGCCGCGATTACGCTTCCTCCGAGCACCCCGAACACCGGTCGTCAAACAGGCGGTCGACCTCCTGATCGCCGACCGTCCCGCCACCGCCGACACCATCGTCGCCGCGCCGACACCGCTGCAGCCCATCGATCTCACCGATGATGCCCGCGTCGCGGAGGTCCTCGACTTGGCCGTGCGGGTAGGCGAGGTCGTGCTCGCCTCCGGGACCGGTGTCAACGACACCATGACCCAGGTGCGCTTCATCGCCGCCACCTACGGCCTGTCCCGCTGCGATATCGATGTCACCTACGACGCGATCAGGATCTGGGCCGACCGCGGCCCCATGCTGCCGCCCGCCAGCACCATGCGGGTGGTCAAGTACCGCTCCCTGGATTTCACCCGCCTCGCCGCGGTCGACCGGCTCACCCGTCGCATCCGCAATGAGGTCGTCCCGCCCGGGGACGCGCGCGCCCGCCTGGACGCGATCACCTCCGCGCCGCATCCATACCACCGCTGGGTCGCCACGTTGGGCTGGTCGCTGCTGGCGGCATCGATCGCGGCGCTGCTCGGCGGCGGCTGGCTGGCCGCTGCGGTCAGCTTCGGCACCACCCTGGCCATCGACCGCGTCAATCGCATCCTGAATCGCTACGGGCTGCCGTTCTTCTTCCAGCATGTGGCCGGCGGCGCGATCGCCGCGACACCCGCACTGCTCCTGGCCACCCTCGCGATAATTCTGCGTATCGATGTCGACCCGACACTGATCATCGCGGCCGGAATCACTGTGCTGCTGAGTGGATTGCAGCTGGTCGGCGCGGTACAGGACGCGATAACCGGCGCGCCGATCACCGCGACTGCCCGCATGCTCGAGGTCATGATGATGACCGGCGGCATTATCGCGGGCATCGCGATGGCACTGCGGGTCGGCGATATCCTCGGTGCCACGATCCCGCCCGTCTATCTGACCTCCAGCCGCGATATCACCGATCTGCCGATCAAGATCGCGGCCGGTGCGGTCGCGGCGCTGGCGTTCGCACTCGCCTGCTACGCCGAGCGCCGGGCGCTCGCCGCGGCGGCATTCGGCGGTGCCGCGGGCACGATCTGTTTTCTGCTCATACAAAATCTGGGCTTCGGTCCGGTGATCTCCTCCGCGGTCGCCGCGACGCTGGTCGGTCTGGCCGGTGGCCTGATGGCGCGCCGATCACTGACTCCCCCATTGGTCGTCGCGGTCGCGGGCATCACCCCGCTGCTGCCAGGTCTCAAGGTGTATCGCGGGCTGTATGCCCTGCTCAACGACGAATTGTTGATCGGAGCCAATCAGGTGCTCGCGGCGATCGGTGTCGGCTGTGCGCTGGCCGCGGGCGTCACGCTCGGCGAATGGTTCGACCGTACCGTGCGCAGGCCGCGCATTCTGAGCCGATTCGGGTCGATCCGACGGCCGGTCATCGTGCGCCGACGCAGAACGCCGCGAATTTCGCTGCGTCGCGAATCCGGTCGTCGTCCATAATGCACACGTAGCTACCGGGGACTGCCGGTATGGTTACACGGATCGGTCAGGGTGCCCAAAACTATTGCGACCATCCCTTCGGCATCGGTGAGGTGGTTCAGAATGTCGGATACCGTCCCGTTCTCCACCGCGATCCGCAGCGCCACCGCACGACAGCACGAGGAGGCGGAGAACTCCTCGTTCATCAGTGACATGCTCGGCGGCGAACTCGGCATCGATTCCTACCACCGCTATACCGCCCAACTCTGGTTCATCTACCGCGCCCTGGAACATCGCTGGGAAGACCTGGCCGACGATCCGATCGCGGGGCCGTTCATGCGTCCGGAACTGGCCAGGACCGCGGAGTTGGAACGCGATCTCGCGCACCTCATCGGCTCCGATTGGCGTGACGCCCTCCAGGCGCTGCCCGCCACCGCCGCCTACGCCGCCCGCGTCGATGAATGTGCCCGCAATTGGCCCGCCGGATATATCGCGCACCACTACACCCGCTATCTCGGTGACCTCTCGGGCGGCCAGGTCATCCGGGGCACCGCCGAGAAGTTGTGGAACCTCCCGCATCGCGGCGA
Source organism: Nocardia citri (assembly GCF_054065835.1). Lineage (NCBI taxonomy): Bacteria > Bacillati > Actinomycetota > Actinomycetes > Mycobacteriales > Nocardiaceae > Nocardia > Nocardia citri. The sequence continues at coordinate 9,540 of NZ_JBSUQM010000035.1, read as the reverse complement.
CGGTGTGCGCTTTTACGTTTTCGACGCGCTCGGCAATCCGGCGGCCTTCAAACGCGAATACCGCGAACTGCTCGACCAACTGTCGCTCGACGATCTCGAACGCCGCCGGGTGCTCGACGAAGGAAAGTGGGCCTTCGCACTGAATTCCGCCGTATTCGCCGAACTCGCTGCCGAATTCCCGGCCCGACGCCCCTGCTGATCAGCATGGATCAATAGGCCCGCGCGCGACCGCGCCTGTGATCGGAACCGGCGAGCGCAGCGCGCCACTCGCCGTGGCGCGAACAGTCTGGAAGCCGATCAGTTGTGGTGCGATTTCGACAGATCGGCTCGCAGGTGTTCCAAGCCTGCCCGGATCCGGGATTTGACCGTGGGAAGACCGACACCGAGATGCTCCGCTACCTCGGGATAGCTGAGTCCGGAGTAGTACGCGAGCGCGATGGATTCGTGCTGGAGTGCGGTCAGATGGGTGAGGCTGCGACGCAAGGCGTCCCTTTCGTCGTGTCGCACCGCCGCCTCGGCCACCACGTCGGTCGGGGGCTGATAATCGCGACTGCCCCACGAGTGGTTGTGGTCCATGGTGGCGCGTTCGTGCCGGACCCGGTCCACGGCCTGGCGATGGGCCAGCATGCGCAACCAGGTGAGCACCGAACCGCGGTGCTCGTCGAACTCGACCGCACAGCGCCACACCTCGAGGTAGACGTCGTGACAGGTCTCTTCGGCGTACCCGGGGTCGCGCACGATCGCCAGCACGCGCCCGTAGACCAGGCCGCGGGTGCGGCGATAGAACTGCGCGAAGGCCTCTTGATCGCCGACACCGATACGATGTACCAATTCGGCCTCGACACCGGAAGATTCGATATCAATCGGATCACGAACGGGACGAGGAACGGACCGCAGTGTGGTTGGGATTCGTTCGGGCCGATGCGAAATGCGTTCGGACCGAGGTGAAACGAGCATTATCACGATTGCCCCCAGACAAGCAAGTGATGCGACCAGCAAGTTGAATTCGACGTATGAAGCTGCGTCGAAGCAGGCCGTCGAGGGCATGGACGGCTGTGGCGAGAACGGGATCCGGCCGGGGACCGGGGCCGGTAGTACAACTTTCACATTACCGCGCCGCGCGCACATGATCACGCACTTTCCGCAGTGAGGGTTTAACTCAGACGCGCAGTCCGAGTTCGACGATCCCTTTCGCCACCGCGTGTACGGCGACCCGATTCTTGCGTGCATGTGTGCGGATCAGTTCGAACGCGACCTCCGGCGTGGTCTGCCTGGCATTGGCGATTACGCCCTTGGCCTGTTCGATGACGATCCGCGAATCCAGCGCATGCTGCAACTGCGCGGTCATACGCTGCTGACGCCGCAATACGTTCGAGTTGAGGATATGGCCGGTCGCCATGCTCGCCAACAGCCCACCGACCGAAAGATCCTGGTCGGTCCAGCCCTGCGGGCTCGGACCGTAGAGACCGAGCACGCCGACCGTGGTCTCACCGGCCCGCATGGGGATCTCGGCCAACGACGACAGGCCGTGCCGGACCGCCTCGGCGGCGAACTCCGGCCAACGCTGCCGGTGTCGACCGATATCGTCGATCGCGATGGGTTTGCCGGACCGGAGCGCGTCCACGCTCGGACCGCGCTCGCTGTGATGCTGGCACAATTCCATGGCCACCAGCTCGTCCGGAGCGGCGGCGGCCAGGCGGGATCGCTCATCGGGTGTGCCGGTCTCGTCCGGCATCAGCGTCACGGTGCAACCCACCAGGTCGAGCGCGACAATCGCGCTGTTCATCAACTGGCGCACCATCTCTGCTGTGTCACCGATTGCGGGAAGCAGTTCGGCCAGCCGCGCTGCTGCGGCAACCAGCACCTCATTGTCAGACAAGCGAATCACCTCGCATGCGCGAAAGTAGGTTGTCCCCTCGAGTCCCGCGCCACACTTGCCGACCTTCCCATGGTATGGCTGAACGAAGTCAAACACCACAATTTCGACACGACCATGCTCCTTTGAATTATCCAGCTACCCATCGGATTCCATTGACCGGCCATCGGATAGTGGCCGACATGACTACGATCCGAATGCCACCATCGACGACATGGCTCCACCCTGACCATGCACAATGATGTGCCTAGTTAGGTGCTATTTTCGCTGAATTCTCTCGGTTCAAATGTGCCGCATCGCGGCGAGTAGCAATCACCGCGACGGAATACTGCAATGGCGCCCTATTCGACGATCAACAGCACAACCGATCCACGGGATTCGATCCAGTTATCAGGGTTCACTCGTACGCGCTGTCGAATCTCTGGCGAGCGATTTCGACGGGGTCGAACTGTGTCAGCAGCGACTGGCGGCCGGTACCGAAGTCACCGGCGTGACCGATGCCGGATTGTTGCTAGCCGACCAACGCGGTGAGCTACAGGTACTTGCCTCAACCAACGAGTCGCTGCGACTGCTCGGTTTGTTACAGCGCGAGGGGCCGAGCCTGCACGCCTATCCGAACAAGACCGCGGCAGCGATCCCCGATCCACGCTACGAATGGGTGGCCGGAGTTCGCGGTGACAATGTCGAAGGACCCATCGATCTGCGGCCGACGCGGCGGAACGAATCAGGTATCGAAGCGGATCCGGTTGTCCACGACCAGCGCCGCGACCTCGGCCAGCGACAACCCGTGCGAGAAGGCGTAGGCGCGCAGGCGCGCATAAGCATCGGGTGCGCGAATATCCAACTGTGCGAGTACGACTCCGGCCGCCTGGTGGATCGTGCGGCTGGTCAGCGGCTGATCCCACCACTGCGCCGCGGCATGTACGGATTTCGCCGATCCGGCTACCAATTGCGCGATGACCAGATCGGCGATATGCAACCCCGCCGAAATCATGTCCGGTTCCGGCTTGCCCGGCTCGGCCCGATACAGATCGAGCACGCCCAAGCACACCACACCCAACTGTAACGGCACCGCGACCATCGACCCCGCCACCGCCGCCCCGGCCACCGCCGCCCGGTTCAATTCATCGGCGAACCCCGGCCACCGCACCTCGGTTTCGGCCAGATCGGCCACCAGCACCGGCACACCGGCGACGACGGCGTCCACGGCGGGCCCCTGCCCGGCGGTGGCCTGCACCGCCTCCACCCACGCTGCCACCGAATCGCTCGTGGCCCACGGCTGCAGTCCGGCATCGCGTTCCCGGATCAGGATCGCGGCACGCTGCACCGGCAGCACCCGCACACAGGCGCCGCACAGGGCGGTCATCCTACGACCTTCGGCCGACAGCCTTGTCAGAAACTCGAGGGCCGACAAGAATTCATCGGTCAACTGCTCGAACTGCCCCACACCATTCCTACGAACTTTCACGACCGTTATCCCTGCCACGAGTTCAATCGGTCCCTTGTCCCAGGATTCGTCACCACGGGGGCACTGGACCGCAACTACGCGGCAGGAAATACGGCGGCTCGGCATCGCAAGAATACGAAACGCCGATCGTCCACATCAGGGCCGAACGTCCGACGGTCGGCGCAGGCACGCCGAGTACGACGATCAGCCCAACGTGGGCACGGTCACCAGTGCAAGCCGGGGATGACGCGGGTGACCCGCGCGGCCGGGCCGGGCAATGTCATCAGCGGCAGCATCACGGGAGCGAGGTAGGACAGCGCATTGCGACCGGAGTGCTGATCCTGCTCCTCGGCAGTGGTCGACACCGCCGCCTGCTTCCCCTGCGCCGCACGCGATTCACCGAACCAGCGGAACCCCTGGTGCATGATTGTCCGCTTGACCGAGGGCATCAGCAGTTCTACCGCCTGGGCGAAAGTGCCGACCGGGGTGTCGATGCGGTGCGGGCGATCCTCGATGGCGCGCACCACGATGGCGGCGGCGCGATCCGGATCCGGCACCGGCAGTGAGCGGTAGAGATCGGTCGGCGCGATCATCGGCGTGCGCACCAATGGCATGCGCACCGAGGTGAAACTGATTCCCGCATCGCGATTTTCGACCGCAGCAATTTCGCTGAAGTTGTCCAGTGCGGATTTGCTCGCCACATACGCGGCGAAGCGCGGCACCTTGGTCTGCACGGCGATCGAGGAGATATTCACGATATGTCCGAAGCGCCGCGCCCGCATCGACGGCAGCAGCGCGAGAATCAGTCGCACGGCACCGAAGTAATTGACGGCCATGGTTCGCTCGAAATCGTGCATGCGGTCGGTGGAATTCACCACTGAACGACGGATCGACCGCCCCGCATTGTTCACCAGATAATCGACGTGACCGTGATCGGCGAGTACCGCGGCGACCAAATCGTCCACACCGTCGGAATCGGTGATATCGCACGGATAGGCGTGGGCGACACCACCTTCGGCCCGCACCGACTCCGCCGCCGTGTGTAGGTCCTCGACACCGCGCGCCACCATCAGCACGGTCGCACCGCGCTGCGCGACGGCATGGGCGGTTGCCAGGCCGATTCCGGAGGACGCTCCGGTGATCAGGACGATGCAGCCGTCCAGCGGATCACCGCTGTCGCCGGGGCGATCCCGGTTCGGGTCCAGGTGCTCGGCCCAGTACCGCCACAGCCGCTCGGCGTAGCTGTCGAACGAGGGCACCGACAAACCCGACCCGCGCAACTGCGCCCGTGTGGAGTCGGAGACGAATTCCGCCGAGAACGAGGTATGCGGCGCGACCGCGGCCGGAATTCCCAACTGTGTCAACAGGAAATCGCGCACCGTCGCCACGCCCGGGAGGTGGGCGAGCCCGTTCAGCGCGAGTGCGCTGCCGGGCACCGTGCCGATTCCGGTCGGCGCACCCGCCGCGGCCGCCAACGCGCCGTAGATATCGCCGAACGGCTGCGGTTCGGGGTTGACAAGGTGGAATGTGCGTCCGTCGAGACCCTTGCGTCGCACCAGCTCGACCATCGCACCCGCCACGTAGTCGACCGGCACGATATTGGTGGCCCCCAGATCCGGCAGTAGCATCGGCAGTTCGGCCGGCAGTGCGCCGAGGCGCGAAATGGCCGGGAAGAAATAGTACGGTCCGTCGATCTTGTCCATCTCACCGGTGCGCGAATCCCCGACCACGATCGCCGGCCGATACACCCGCCAGCGCACCCCCTCGGATTCGCGGACCAGCTTCTCCGCGGCGAATTTGGTCCGGTGGTACGGCGAGGTCAGGCGCTGACCGAGGTCGAAATCCTCCTCGAAGAATTTGCCCCTGTAGTCACCTGCGACGGCCACCGAGGAGACGTGGTGCAGTACGGCGCCCAATTCGCGGGCCAGGTCCAGCACCGAGCGCGTACCCATGACATTGGCCGCGTGCGCGGTCTGCTCATCGGCGGTCATGTCGTAGACCGCACCGAGGTGGATCACATGGTCGGCCGCGGGTGCTTCCTCGATCAAACCGAGACCCTCGGCGGTCAGATCACCGAGCATCGGAAAGGCGCGTTCGCCACCGGTCCAGCCCGCGGCGAGTTCGCTGAATTTCGCCACCGACGCGGTGCGAACCAAAACATGCACAATGGCTTCGGAATCCGCTGCCAGCAGTTCCTGAACCACCCGCCGGCCCAAGAATCCGGTTCCGCCCGTCACGATGAAAGTCGTCATCGCATTTCCTCCTGCTGTCGCACTCGAATTGCATTGTCATACAAGCGCGCCCGGCATGCAGCAGTGAATGCGGACATCATTGATTCGGCACCAAGCCAAAAGTTGGCCGATCCGAAGCAGGAACACCATTGGCCTACTGATGAGTAACTTTAACCGCCCCAGCTGGCCCCGGGCAAGGAAACCGCGATTCGGGCGATGTGTGACTCGTCACCAATGGGCCCGGCTAATATTTTGTGTTACAACAGTTTTCAGTTAATCCCGAACGCGAATCCTGAATCAGGACACCGCGTTTGCCCACCGGCTTACCGTTTCTCGGCACGAGCGGGTGGGGATTCGAGCGGCGGACGACCCTTCAGGTAGGTCTCGAAAGCATCAAGATCGATTGGCCCGACAGTTTTGTCGGCGCTCTCGGTGAAGACGGTGAAACCGTCACCGCCCGAAGCCAGGAAGCTGTTGGTGGTGATGCGGTAGGTGGCGACCGGATTGAGAGGTTGACCGCCGATGCGCACGCTCTCGGCGACTACTTTGCTGCCCTTCGGACTCGACTCGGCGTAGGTGTAGGTGAGCCCGGCGGGTGAGAGCACGGTCGCTTTTCCATTGGCCCATTGCTGTTCGAGCAGACGCAAGATCTGATTGCCGGTCATGGTGACTGTAACGATCTGATTACCGAATGGCTGGACGCTGTAGATATCGCCGTAGCTGATCTGACCGGACTTCAGATCGGTGCGCACACCGCCCGGATTCATGAAGGCCGCGACCGCCGCCGCGGGTGCGGCCGCGGTGACCGAGAGCATCGAATCGGCGATGACATCACCGAGCGGGGATTCGCCGGAGTCCGCCGGTTCATGTGGCAGCGACGCCGCCGCGATGCCGACCGGCCGCTCCGCGCGCGGCTTGGCCTGCTCGGCGTAGAAGTCGATGAGGGAGGCGGTGGCCGCGTCCGGAGTAACATCTCGCGTCACCACCCGATTGACCGCCGATGCCTGCACGCCGTCGGCGCCGAAGCGAAGGGTGACATCGGTGATCAGCCGACCGTAGGAAGCGGCCTGGGTGACCAGCTTGCCGTCGATGGTGCAGACATACGGCTGGTGCGAATGTCCGGTGAACAGCACCCGCACCGCAGGATCGACATCTGTTGCCAATGCGGTGACCTCGGGGGAGATATTCGCACAACCGTTGTAGTCGACCGGCATGTTCTGGGCCGTTTTCTGCACGCCGCCGTCGTGCAGCAGCGCCACCACCGTCTGCGCACCGGCCGACTTCACCTCGGGGACATAGCGATTGATCGCCGCGACCTCGTCGCCGAAGGTGTAGCCCCGAATACCTTCCGGAAAAACAATACTCGCGGTCTCGGGCGTCACCGTGCCGATGACACCGATCTTGTGGCCACCGACCTCGAGCATCGTCCACGGCCGCAGCGTGGGCGGCAGCTTACCGTCGGCATCGGTGACATTGGCGGCCAGCAGCGGGAACTTCGCTCCGGTGAACGGCGCGCCGGGCGAGCATCCGGCGACCGCGCATCCGCCCTGCTGCAGTCGCGCCAATTCGAGGACGCCGTTGTCGAATTCGTGATTGCCCACCGAGGAGGCGGCCAGTCCGATGGAATTCAGGAAGGTAATGGTCGGCTCGTCGTGGAAGAGTCCGGAGACCAGCGGGCTCGCACCGATATTGTCGCCCGCCGACACCACCGCACTGGCCGGATACGCCGTCTTCAACCGAGCCAGATGGGTGGCGAGATAGGCCGCACCGCCCGCGTCGTATCCGGCGATCTTGCCGGTCGAACCCGCAGGTGGTTGCAGATTGCCGTGGAAATCGTTGAGGCCGAACAGATGTATCTCGTCCGACCGCGCGCCGCGCAGATCGTCGGTCGAGATGAGTGGGATCACCCCCGGTGCGCTCGGGGTGGTGTGACTGCTGTCCGATGCGGTACCGCACCCCGCCACCAGGGTGATGCTGGCGAGTCCCGCAATGATCATGCCGATGCGGCGGTGGGCTGTCATAGTCCGACTGTCCCACGCCCGGGTGCCATCGGCATGAATCTCACGCGAACACACCCACCGCGGGGTCGGGGCTCGACGCAGCCGCGCGGATTCGCCGTTTCGATTCGGGCGCCTATGGGATGAGGACCGCTGCGCCGGTGAAACGTCCGTGCGCGAGATCCGCGAGAGCGCGATCCGCTGTACCGAGGGAGTACCCCGTTGTGGTCACGTGTATGCGGTGTTCGCCCGCCAGGGTGAGGAATTCGCGTGCGTCGGCGCGGGTATTGGCAGTCACCGAGCGAATCTCGCGCTCCTGGAACAGATGCCGCTGATAGTTCAGCGCCGGGATATCGCTCAGATGGATGCCCGCTATCGCGAGGATGCCGCCGCGGTCGAGCGCTTCCAACGCGGGCAGCACGAGCTCGCCGACCGGTGCGAACAAGATCGCCGAATCCAATTGCACCGGAGGCCGATCCGCCGCACCCCGCACCGAGGCGGCACCCAGATCGGCGGCCAGCTCACGCGCGGCCGGATCCCGGGTCATCACATGCACCTCGGCACCGCGCGCCAGTGCCACCTGCATGGCGATATGCGCACTGCCGCCGAAGCCGTAGATCCCGAGTCGCCCACCCGTGGGCAGATCGGCACGCTGCAGTGCCCGATAGCCGATGATCCCGGCACACAGTAGCGGTGCGGTTTCCATATCGTCGTATCCGGTGGGCAGCCGATGCGCGTAAGCCGACGGAACAGTGGCATATTCGGCGTAGCCGCCGTCCGCGTCCCAGCCGGTGTACTCCGAATTCGGGCACAGATTCTCCGCGCCGCGCAGACAGTACCGGCAGATGCCGCAGGTGTGGCGCAACCAGGCGATGCCCACGCGATCGCCGACTACGAATTCGGAAGCCGAAGAACCAGGTGCCCCAGCGGATCCCGACGCCATTGTCGGCCCTTGCGCCACCACCTCCCCCACCACCTCGTGTCCCGGCACAACACCGGGCCGATGCACCGGCAGATCCCGCTCGGCGACATGTAGGTCGGTACGACAGACCCCGCAGGCCAGCACTCGCACCAGGAGTTCACCGGCCGCGGGTTCGGGCACCGCCTCACGAACGAAGTCGAGCGGTCCGCCATCGACCGGCCCCGGCCGCCGCACCCGCCAGCCGGTCATGCCGGTGCTCGGCGCATTCGCATTCATACCGATCACTCCTCACCGATGGGGAACGGTCTCCTCGGATTATCCATGCCGACGCCGCTCGTCCTCCGTGCCACCGGAGGCGAGTCGGGCCTGCTGATACATTTTTGTATCGAATACACTGCTGTATCGAACCGACCGGATGCCGAGGAGGTGCGCGTTGGCATCGACCACCGATGCGGATACCCCGGCGCGCCGGGCGACCCCCCGACGCACCCAAACCCGCAAACGGCTGCTCTGCGCCGCATATCAGGTCTTCGCCGAGGAAGGCTTCGGCCGCGCCTCGGTGGAGCGCGTCTGCGACCGGGCCGGATTCACCCGAGGCGCCTTCTACTCCAACTTCACCTCGCTGGACGAGCTGTTCCTGGCAATGTGGGAGCAGCGATCGGCCGCCATGATCGCCGGCGTCCGCGCGAGTCTCGACGGCTTCTCGGTCGAGGGCGACGCCGATATCCGCGCCGCGATCGAGCGCTTGGACCGCGCCGTGCCGATCGATGAGGACTGGTTCCGCATTACCGCCGAGTTCACCTCGCACGCGCTGCGGACGCCCGGCCTGCGACGGGTGATGGCCGAACGTGAGGAGGCGATCATCGCAGCGTTGATGCCGACGATCGTCACCGCGCTCGCCCGTGTCGGCCGGACGGTTCCGGATCCCGACGCACTCGGTCAGGCCCTGGTCGCGGTGCACGACGGCACCGCCGTTCAGGTGCTGATGGAGCCACGCAGCCGCAAGGTGCGCACCCGCCGCACCGACCTTTTCTGCCACCTCGTGCTGGCCTACAGCACCGAAACCG
>NZ_JBSUQM010000034.1:0-56497 GCF_054065835.1 Nocardia citri | reverse complement strand
GACCTTGGTGTGGCGCCGGGGATGCACACCTGGATCGCCGAGCAGGCATGGACCGCTCGACGTCTTGTCGAGAACAACCCACGTGAGCTCACCGTGGACTCGCTCGCGGCAATCACGGCCGCTGCGCACGCGGGGGATATATCGATTCTCGATGATTACCTGCGCTGAGGACACGGGGGGAGAAGTGGAGCGGTGGTGGCTCGCTGTCACCGAAGATGGTGGCCCGAGCCATGATCGGTGGACTGGTCGCAACCAGCGCCGGACGATCCCGAACGCCGTCATCGGCTGACTCGGCGGGGCGCGGAGAACTCATCGGCGTCACGGCGAAACACCAGCGGCCTTTCCCGGCGGGATCGGCCGGGAGCAGTTACCGCGGCTTGCGGCCGATGAGTGCGGTGGTGGCATCGGCGATGGGGGCGAGCGCTGGTGGCGTGGTGTCGGCGAGTTCGGTGCGGGCCCGGTGCGAGATCCGGATCAGTAGGGCGATGCTGATGTAGTTGGCCAGCAGTGAGGAGCCACCATAGGACATGAAGGGGGTGGTGATGCCGGTCAGCGGGATCAGTTTGGTGACCCCGCCCACCACCACGAACATCTGCCAGCCGATCGCGAAGGCCAGGCCGCCGGCGAGCAGTGTGCCGAACGAATCGCGAACGGTCAGTGCCGCTTTGAAGCCGCGCATGGTGAGTATCAGAAATACCATGATGACCGCGGTCAGCCCGATGAGGCCGAGTTCTTCACCGATGGTGGAGATCATGAAGTCGGTCTTGGCGAACGGTACGTCCTGGGGGCGACCAGCCCCCAGGCCGTCGCCGCCCAGCCCGCCGGTGGCCATGCCGAACAGTGCTTGGGAGATCTGATAGCCATTGCCGAAGTAGCTGGCGAACGGGTCCTGCCACACTGCGACACGCACCCGAACATGTGCGAACAGGTGGTAGGCGATCGTGCAGCCGATCGCGAACATGATTATCCCGATGAGCAGCCAGGAAACCCGGTTCGTCGCGATATAGATCATGGCCAGCACGGTGCCGAATACCAGTAGCGAGAACCCGAGGTTCTTCTCCACCACCAACACCAGCACCGCGATACCGGTCACGACCAGCAGCGGGGCCAGGTGACGTGGTTTCGGAATCGTCAAGCCCCACACTCGGGTCCCAGCGGCGGCGAACAGTTCACGGTTGGCCACCAGGAACGCGGCGACGAAGATCAGCAACGCCACCTTCGCGAACTCACCGGGCTGTACCGAGAAGCCGTGCAACCGAATCCAGCTCTTGCCACCGTTGACCTCGCTGATACTGCTCGGCAATACCGCAGGGATCATGAGCAGTACCACTCCGGCCAGCCCGAATGTGTAGCCGTACCGTGACAACGTGCGATGGTCGCGTACCGAGATCACGACGGCCGCGAACAACGCGATACTCACGATCGTCCAGATCAACTGATGAGCAACATCCGGCGTCGGGACCGGTTCACCATCGGCGACCGCGCGTGCCGCCTCCGCGTGATCGAGCCGATCGATCAGCACCAACCCCAGCCCATTGAGCAATGCCACGCACGGCAGGATCAACGGATCCGCGCCACTGGCCCAACGGCGCACCACCAGGTGCGCCGCCGCCATCACAGCCGCGAATATCACCAAGTCCCGCGGCATATGCTCTTCGATACCCGAATCCGTGCCGATCGCCATCAAACACCACGCCGCCGCAGTGATCACCAACGCGAACGTCAACAGCCGCAGCTCCGCTCGCCGCGGACGGCCGGGTCCATAACTCCTGCCGACAGTGGGAAGCCCAGTCCCGTCGGGTACAGCGATCACATCGACCAGTATCCACGCGACACATACCAAGACCCACGGCTGCATTACAACCGTCGCATTGCATGCGTGCGCATCAATTATCGCGGGGAGCATTCCGCCGCGGTCGCGCAGGGCGAAGATTTATTGCCTGATATCCACCCCCAGCAATGTTGGGGGCGGAGGGCGCAGGACACGGACTGTTCATGAGCGATCCAGACCGCGACAACCGCGAAATCCTGGACTTCATCGCAACCCTGCTCGAGCCACTGCCGGACTGGACCAGCTGAGGGACTTCCCACCACAGCAGAGCGCGCGACTTGTGGCTGTCGCGTGGAGGTGGCAAATGCCGCACGGGCGGGTTTGCCCGTGGCGCGCTGGTCGGCCTTCGGAGGAAGATGAGTAGTACCCCGCTGCAGAAATGAGGTGCACGATGGGAAAGCTGGATCAGAATGTGATCGATCTGCTGACCGCCCAGCATGAGCAGATCCGGCGCCTGCTCGACAAGCTGAAATCGGGCCAGGACGATAAGCGGGAACTATTCACCGAACTGGTGCGGCTGCTCGCCGTGCACGAAGCCGCCGAGGAGCAGGTCGTGCACTCGGTGGCGCGGCGCGCGTCCTTCGGTGCCGACGACATCATCAGACCCAGATTGGCCGAGGAGAACGCGGTGAAGGGCGCGCTGGCCGAACTGTACAGCATGGGCGTCGACCATCCCGATTTCGATGCGAAGCTCGCCGAGTTCGCCGATAAGGTCACCGAACACGCCGCACACGAGGAGACCGAGGAATTCCCCTTCCTGCGCAAACAGTTCTCGGTGAACCAGCTCGAGCGTTGGGCGGGCATGGTGCGCGCTGCCGAAAAGCTCGCCCCGACCCGACCGCATCCGCATGGGGGCGAGACCGGCTTGGCGAACCTCGTGACGAGCCCGCCGCTGGCCGTATTCGACCGGGCCCGGGATGCCCTGCGCGATATGCGCTCACACTGAAACTATTACTGACAGCATCTGGATCCCTGTGGCCCGGTACGAGGCGATCAGGCGAAGACGGACGTTGTGGATGTCCGGGCAGTGATGGCACATAACGGGCAACCGACCCGCGTCCGCCGCCGGATCCCGTCGAGGAGTTGCCGTTCGGTCCGCCAAGGCGGACGGCCCGACTTCTTGCCGCCAGGTAGCATCGGCGCCAACCGCGCCCACGAACCGCCCGGTCTGTTCCGCTTTCGCGGACGGGACCGGGCGGCTCGGTGCTATCGGGTTCAGTTCGCGTTGCCGGACTTCGGGTCGAGTGTCAGCGTCGGCCGTGCCGTCGCCTTGAAGTCGAACATCGCATCGAGCACGCCGGCGCGCTCGTCGTAGGAGTCGTCGCCGATCCGCCCGGTCTTCCAGTTGTCCTCGATGAACCGCAGAATCGAGGTCTGGTCGGTCAGGGTGTGATCGACGAAGTTCGCCTTGGCGTAGGGCGAGATCACCAGCAGCGGCAGGCGCGGACCATAGCCGCAGCGGCCTTGGTACTTGGCAGGTTTGCCGGTCGCGTCACCGCAGGCGCCGGCCCCGGTGAGCGCGTCCTCCGCGGAACCGGAGGACATAACGATCGGCGAGGACTTGTGGTCGTACCAGCCGTCGGAGTCGTCGTAGGCGATGACGACCGCGGTATCTTTCCATTCCGGCAGCTTCTGCAGGTGGTTGATGCTTTCCACGAGGAACTGCTGCTCGTCCAGCGGATCCGAATAGGCGGCGTGACCGTCCTGGTAACCCGATGCCTTCAGGTAGCTCACCGCTGGCAGGTGACCCGCGTCGGCGGCGGCCCAGAAGTCCGACAGGTCGTACTGGTGGTTGGCCTGATCGGTCTGGCCGATCTTGTCCACCGAAGTCGGTGGCAGGTGATGCGGGTTCGCCGTCGACGGGTAGTACTGGAACGGCTCGTGGTGCGGAATGTAGTCGGCCTTGGTGTCGAACGCCTTGTCACCGGTCTTACCGGTGCCGCCGAGCGCGACGCCGACGTTGTGCGTGGCGCCGCAGACAGCCTTACCGTCCTTGGTCTCGGTCGGTTTGAACCCGCCCTGGAAGAAGCCCCAGCTGATGTTCTTCTTGTTGAGCAGGTCGCCGATGTTCGTGCCGCTCATCTGGATCTGATCGTGGGACGAGCAATCGTCGCCGAACGGCTGCGGGTCGTCGATGACGGTGCCCTGGTTGTTGCCGGCGTTGTCGACCACGTAGTGCTCCGGGAACGGCTTACCGTCCGGCATGAATTCCTTTGTCACACCGTGGGTCTGGCCGGACACCAGGTTGATCGCGCCGGGCGCCGACGGGCCGAAGGTGGTGTTGTAGGAGTTATCGCTCATCGAGAAGTGCTGAGCGTAGTTCCACAGCGCTGTCACCGAATTGCCGTCGTAGTAGTCCATCACCAGGCCGGGCGCGCCGAAGGTCGGCGGCTTGCAGGCGGCGACCTCGGTGTGCTCGACGAACTGGTCCATCTTGCCGCCGTCGAATGCGGCCTGCTCGTCCTTGTACTCATGGTCCTGGTCGCAGGTCACCTGCTGGTTCGGGCCACCGAGCCGGGTCGGCTGGAACTTGTTCGGGTTGTGCGACAACAGATCCGGGGTGAGCCCGTCAACCTTCGGGGTATCCGGCGTGGCGGTGAACTTCGAGCCGTCGGTGTTCGCCGCGTTCGGGTAGGTGCCGAAATAGTGATCGAAGGAGACGTTCTCCTGGAAGATCACCACCACATGCTTGATCGGTGTCGCGGTGTCGGTGTCGGGTGCGGACACCTTGTCCGACGAGCTGGAACACGATGTGGCGGCGAGCGTCAGCAGCGCGGCGATCGCGGCGGCACCGCGACTTCGTCGGCCGAGACGGCGGCGTGCCGAGGCGGACATGGAACCTCCTGGTCGATCCGGATCGCGGCGAGCGATCGGGTGGCGGCGGTCGACCCTGACCGCACCGATCGTGACCATCTCAGTGCGTGCCGCACAGTGGTGTGCGCGAAAGTGAATGGAAATCGAAACTCCGGTGAATCAAGGATCTGCCCTCGAACAATCCGCCTCGAAGACACCCAGACCGTCGCGATCTAGGACGTCGACGACGGGTGTCAATGCTCGAAGTCGACTGCACGGATGTTCGAAATACCCGAGATTGCGACGTCAGCTGCTGCGGCGATCAGTGCCCGGCGATGAGTGGGCAGCGGCGTCGGCATCCGGGGATCGAGCACCGCGAGACCTACCTCGCTGCCGCGGGGTGAGCTGGTGGGTGGTACGAAATCGAACGGCCGGGCGTGGTGATCGTTTCTCATCCTCAGACCACGGTGGCGGTCTCGCATTCGAGCACTTCACTTGCCGCCCGTTCGCCCGAGCGGACGGCTCCGTCGACCCAACCGCACATCACCGCAGAGCTCTCGGTTCCGGCCCAGTGGATGCGGCCGCACGGTTCACGCAGAGCATGGCCGAACTGGGTGAGAACACCGGTGGGTGCGTGACTGAGCATCCCGCCGCCGGAGTAGCGCTCGAGAGTCCAGTTGTGCTCGATGTAGTCGACAGGGGAGCCGGCTTTGTCGCCGAACCGCTCGACCAGCGCACCGAGTACCGTCTTCTTTCGGTCGGCCTCGTCGAGTTGTCCGACCTGCCGCGCGATGGGTCCCTCGATGATGACACACAGGATGCCGGGTCGCCCGGTATCGGTGCAGGCATCGATGGTGATGGTCGCAGGTGACCCCGGTGCGGCCGATTGCCCGGTCAATCCGTCGCGCCGCCAGAACGGTTCGTCGTACACGGCGGCAATCTTGATGATCGAGCCGCTCGGCATCCGCTGATGCAGGAACGATCGATCGACCGGCAGCATGGGCTCGTACAGAATGTGACTCGCGATGGCCAGGGGAACCGCCACGACCGCCCGACGTGCGCGCACCGCCAACTCTTGCGTGCGCACCGTGACGCCGGTGGTGTCCTGCTCTATCCGACGAACCGGCTGCGACAGCAGGACCGAGTCGCCGATCTCGGCCGCCATCGGCCGATAGATCGCACCCATACCGCCGACCGGCCGAGCATCTTGCGCGCCGTCTTTGACACCGAGGACGAAGTTCGGTCCTCCCGCCGATGCCATCTGGTACAGCACGAACAGTAGCGACACCTCCGATGCGGCCGAGGTGTAGCAGCCGGCGACGGCGGTCTCGAGTAGATCATGGGCGGGTCTGGAAAGTACGTTGTCATCCAGCCACTGCGCGAGGCTGAGCTGGTCCAATCTGGCGGCCCGCTTCGATGCCCACGGCGCGTCGAGACTAACCGACTTGCACATATGTCCCAGCTCGACTAGCGCCGCACCGAGATTCAACGACGCCCAGGGGCTCATCGTCCACGGAATCGTGCCCGTATAGCGGTGCTGCTTGCCGTCGACCACCATGATGGCCTCACCATCGGTGTACTGCTGGTAGCTCGGTACCCCGAACTCGTCCATCAGTGCGCGGATCCGATCCTGCCCCGGTCCTACCCATGCGCCGCCGCGATCAATCCACGACTGGTCGGTACGCATTTCGGTGAACGTGCGCCCGCCCAGCCGGTCGCGGGCTTCCAGCACCGCCACCGATCGACCTGCCTGTTTCAGCCGCAAAGCGGCCGTCAATCCCGCGAAGCCTGCGCCGATCACGCAATAGTCGACATCTGTCATGGCGAGCTGTCCTCGTATCGCAGTTCTGCGCACGGTCGCCGTACGACCCGCGCACGATCGCAGCACCCCCGACACAACGGGTGCACATCGCCTTCGATCAGGTAGACGCGTCGAATATTCGGCAATCCTATAGCAAATTACAAGGCGGAATAGGCCGGTAGGCCGATCCGATTCGAAAGCTCATGTCAACGGTTCGGCGTGAACGGTTCGGTGCCGAGCACCAAACGCAGACCCGAGATACCGGAATGCGCTCGGGCGTAGGCCAATTCGTGGCTGATGTCACCGACTTTGTTGACGATGGGAAGCGAAATGACCAGCGTTGACAAAGTGCCGAGCGCATAGCCATCGTGGTCGAGGAAGGCGCTGCCGCTGTCGCCCGGGATGCCGGGGATGGGCGCGACAAATGTGTGGGTCCAGCCACCGGCAGTAGCATCATCGATCTTGCTTTCGCAGACCTGAGGGGACAGGCTGGCGATCCCGCCACGCAGAATGGAGTTCCAGTAGCTGTAGAGGTGGTCGCCGGCATTCGTTCCGCTGGTGTTGATGCCGACCGGGCCGCCCCAGTGCGGCAGGCTCGGATTGACTGCGCCGGCGTCCTCCGGCGCGAGCCTCACCAGCGCCAAGTCGTTGTAGGCGCAGGTATTGCTGTCCTTCTCGCCGATTTCCTGCATGGTCAGCCAGCTGCTGTATGCGAGCTGACCGGCGGCGGGAGTCGCCACGCCGGAAACCGGCGAGCCGTTGCGAATGAAATTCACGTCGGTGCCCAGGGGAAAGCTACCGGCGGTGCAACCATCGGTATCGGTGACCTGTCCCGTGGTGGCGCAGTGGGCCGCCTGGCCGATGTACACATGGCCGGTGTCATCGACGAAGACGTAGTTCGCCGTGCATTGGACCGCGCCAAGGGTATAGGTCTGTATCCCGGGGGTGATCGCGGCGGAGTCAGCGGGTGCCCATTGATGTCCGGCCTGGTTGGCGGGAACGGTCGTCCCGTAGCCGGCGCCGAAGGTCAACGCCGGCCGTTGCGGCGACGCGGGCGTCGAAGCCCAAGCATGGCTGTCTGCTGTGCTGTCGGTGCCGGGCTGGCTGTCACAGCCGGCGGCCAGGTACGTGCCGGTCGCGGCAAGGACGCAGGTCACCGGAATGGCGAACGCGCGGCGAAAACTGGACAGCGGCATGGATGGTCTCCTAATGATTGTGAGGTTGACGATCTAGCGCCGGGGTGCGGCCGCGGACAGCAAAGCGCCGAGCGCGATGACCTCGCCTAGCGATTGCCATCCGGTCTCCTGCTCACCTGGCGTGCTTGGTCGGCCGATGTCGGCCTTGCACAAACTTGTGGCGATGCTCGAAACGATTTCGGGGCCCGGCGGGAGGCTGCCGCTCAAAACCCGATGACCAGCTGATCTGAACCCTATTCGTTTGCCATGACGGAGTGGTCGGTTATTGCCCGGAAGCCGATCAGACGTTGAGTGAAAGCCCGCTAATTCTCAGCATAAGACCAGCTGAACCGGCTCGGCGCAATAGCATTGCGACGCTCCTCGCCGCGGCGATTACGGGGTTCGCCGTTACGAGGCGCTGGTGCCCGGTCGACTGGTGATCGACAATAGGACGGTGGCAGGTGAGGCGTTTTCCGATATCGAAGCGTGGCCGCGGTTACGGCTGGACGACTGGACTCCCACCCGCGATACCTTGCACATGTGGACCCAGATCGTCGGCAAGATCCGCCTCCGGCACGCTCCACTGCTCAACCATTGGTGGCAGGTGACCTTCTATGTGAGCCCCCGAGGGTTGACCACCTCGACAATCCCGTACCGGACCGGAGCCTTCGACATCGAGTTCGACTTCGTCGATCACCAACTGATCATCCGCACCACCACCGCCCGCGTCCTGCGGATACCGCTGCAACCCGAGTCGGTGGCCGAATTCTATGCGCAGGTCTTGCACGCTCTGGATCAGCTCGGCATCGTCACCCGGATCCAGCCCCATCCCAACGAGGTCGCCCCGGCGATCCCGTTCGCCGAGGACGAGCAGCACCGCTCCTACGACCATCACGCGGCCACGTTGTTCTGGCGCCAACTGGTGCAGGCCAATCGTGTACTCGGCGAATTTCGCTCGTACTTCGTGGGGAAAGTGAGCCCCGTTCACTTTTTCTGGGGCGCCATGGACCTGGCCTGCACCCGTTTCTCCGGTCGACCCGCGCCCGAACATCCCGGCGGCGCACCCAATTGCGGCGACTGGGTGATGGTCGAAGGTTACTCTCGAGAACTGAGCAGCTGCGGTTTCTGGCCGGGCGGCGGCGAGGAAGGCGCCTTCTACTGCTACGCCTATCCGGAACCAGACGGTTTCGCCGACTATCCGGTGGCCCCGGCCCAGGCGTCCTACCATCGCGACAAGGGCGAGTTCGTCCTTCCCTACGAGGTGGTGCGCACCGCCGAGAGCCCCGACCACACGCTGCTGGGCTTTCTGCAGAGCACCTACGAGGCCGCCGCCGAACGTGGCGGCTGGGACCGCGGGCTGCTCGAGGACGACCCGGACCGGTGGGCTCGGCAGCAAGCGAAGACCCGAACCGCAGGAAGCGTGGGCTGATCCGTTGGCGCGCACTGCGGTTCGGCGCGGACAGGTTCGGCTCGGATGCGAATACGCCTGTGGCGAGGCAGCGCTACGCGAGGGAGACCACCTTGGCCTGCCCGGAGACGACAGTGTCGTCTCGATCGACCAACGCGACTCGCACTTGCACTGTCTGCCCTGCCGACAACGGTGCGTTCTGACCAGCGGCTCCGACGAGGATGATCACGGTTGTGTGTTGGGCTCCGTCGCATGTGACGGCATTCTGTGTGCCGCTGGCCGAGGGACGGTCAGCTTGGGGATCGCCCACCATCGCCTTGATGGCGGTCACCGCGGCCGAGGCATCGCAGCTGTAGTCGACCCCTATATTGGCCGGGCCGACGCCGGTGACGTCGATGGTGTTGGCGGCGAGAGCGGGACCGGCGGCCGATGACAGGGTCAGCCCCATCGCCCCGAAGACGGTCACAATGAGGGCGGGACGTCGGTTTTTCCGGATAGTCGTCATAGATCTTCGTCCTCCTGCGTAGGCGGAAGTAGATCGCGGAACACAATCAGAAGACACCACGGCGCTCAGTGCGCCGTACTCCATGTTCCCTTACCGCCATCTCGCGCGTGGCCAGTTCGCGACCGACAGCAGTCAACGGTCCTACGAATGCGATCGTTCGAATAAGGGCTCGGACGAATCCACCGGACGCGACCGGGCCGGAACAAGTTTTCGTTCCGATTCGAGTAGTGCGGTACGCATGTGCTGTATCCATGTCGTAGTTACGGTGACGTCATTACCGTTGTCGGGGAACTATGAGGGGAGACCTCTATGTCCCAGCGTGCCGAACTCCGGATCGCACTCATCTGCTATGGCGGTGTGTCTCTCGCGATATATGCATGGCATTACCAAGGAATTGCACAAATTGGTCCGCGCGTCGCGTGCCCTCGAACAGATTTTGGATGGCGACGATCCGAATGCCCGCAATCCGTTTATCGACGTCGCGGGCCAACGACGATCGGATACCGAAGCCGTATACTTCGACGCGCTCCGGCAGATGGCCAGCCCAAACTCGAAGGCGTGAAGCTGCGTCATTTCTGGGCTTTTCTCGATGCGGCATCCAGGGAGAACGATTACCTGTGGGGGCGTCTCGACGCGGCCGAACTGATACTGCGCACTCTCGATGACACAGTCCCGGAAGATGGCCGGCCGGCAATCGGTCACCTACGCGATGCTTTGTCTGCGGTCTTGGCCAACGAAACCGATCTCAGCCGGATCCAGGAATTGACCACCTATCTCGGACAGCAGATTTATTCCAGGCTGAACACGACGGCCGCGCTCGAAGTCGATGATGCGCGATGATTAGTGCGTCCAGGCGAGCTGTGCGGATTCCGTGTTTTCGTCACAACCACTACCTGTTCGTGGTGATTGTGGAGACCTTATGCCGGGCAGCGTCGGCGGCGTGCATTTCGTTTGCGTACAGCAATCCGTAGGTGAAGCCGTTCTCGCCACCCGCTGTGCCCGCGGTCGTCGCGGTGCGCCATAGGAATTGTGACGATACGATGCCGTCGTTGTAGTCGCCGAGCACGCGTTGAATCTTCTTGTAGTACTTGATGTTCGACGTAGCTTGCTTGCGTTTTCCCGCGGGCTCGAGTAGCTCGGCGGCGTAGCGGGCTCGTTTGGCGGCTTTGCGGGCGCGGTGCAATGACGCGTGTCGTCCGTCGTGCAGGGCGATCGTGAGCCGGTGATCGGCTTTGCGCGCGGCTTTGCGAGCCTGTTTCGCGAGTGCACGTTTGCGAAGTCGCCTGCTCATCGGTGGGTGCGATTGCCAGGCCTGCAGGTTCGCGAGCAGCTTCAGATAGCGAGTCGATTCCATGGCGTCGGTGAGTGTGTTGCGGCTGGTCACCTGTTGAGCCAGGAGCGTCGCGTCGATGCGCGCGGTGATCGGGCCGAGGACGAGTTCGGGCGGCAGTTCGTGCACCTGGTCGGCCAGCCGGCGCCGCTGGACGTGGCATTCGCGTACATCGCCGAGTAATGTTGCGTACCACTTCAATTCGCCCTCGACGGCACCGATGGCGGTGCCTTCCAACAGCTTTCCGAATACGCGCAGGGTGCTACGCAGGCGCCGCGTCGCGACGCGGGTGTCGTGGATCGGATCGCTGCCGCGGCGCAAAGCGACGTCACCGGCGAAGATCGTATCGATCTGGGCGGTCATATATTCACCAATGGCGCGCTCCGCCGTAGTGTGTGTGACCGGACCGGCCTGCGCGGGCAGCACGTGAGACAGCTTGGAGGGGTACTGCGACCTGCGTGCGCCCGCCTTGGCGAGGCTGTCCACCAGCACTGCGGGCACCGCGTCGGTCCGTGGGCCGAGTTCGACCTCGATCTCGCGCCAAGCTACAGAACTTCCATCGGCCGGTGTCGAGTCGACGATGTCATCGTCGACTTCGAGTATCAATTCGCCGTCCGGCCCGAGTACGCGGTGGCGATGACGCAGGGTGTGAATCGTCGTGACCGCGTGCAGTTGTTTACCCAGCGCCGCGCCGGTCACTACCTCGACGAACTCGGGCGGCAACTCCTCCGAGAGCGGGGCATGCAATTCGGTGCGACCGATCGGATGGGGAACTTTCAGCTGCCAACCGGACTCATCGGCGCCTTCGCGGCGGCGCAGGGTGAGATCGTGAGCGAGCAGATCCAGCTCGGACGTGTCGAAATATGTACTGGTCAATTCGACCGACGTACGTTCGGTATGACTGCCCGAGACGAGGTCATCCAATGCCGGGAGAGAAAAGACCTCGTCGACCTCCCATTTGCTTTCGCGTTCCAGTACTTCCTCCATATATCGGGTCTTCCCGGTCCGCGCCACCCGAAACAGCTGGTTGTCATGCTGGCAACGGTGCTGATCGCCACGTCGTGGTCGGACGCTCGAGGCGCAATCCGGCAATCGAAGACGGCGGCTGTCCCGATGGTTCTCATCGCTGCCCCGCGCGGCCGGGCGGCGCCTCATGGCACCATCGAGGCAATATGGTTAGCTGTCGTTCGGACACCATCACTGCTCTGTTGGGGGAGCATGGCGACGAGAAGAGCTTTACTGCAAGCGGGTTTGGTGCTGCCGCTGTCCGGGTGTGCGCCGCAGCTGCTATGGGGCGATTCGGCATCGATCCGGATCGGAGTGTCGTGGAGTGGGGCCGAGCTCGCGGCCTTTCGGAAGGTGCTGGCGCCGATGCCCTTTGCGCGATCGGTGGATGTGATTCCGATGGGCGACGAGATCGGTACCGCGTTCAGTGCGGGCGGGAAGTCGGCACCGGATATCGTGCTACTACCGCAGGCCGGGCAGGTTCGCGCACTCGTCGAGGACGGCAAGCTCCGGCCGGTCCCGGATGCGCTGTGGACCGACGACCAAGGGCCGCGCTATTCCGAGGTATGGCGACAGTTGTTGCACCACAACGGAAAACCGTACGGTGTGCCGTTCAAGGCCGCGGACAAGTCGCTGGTCTGGTACGACCGGCAGAGCGTCGACAAGTATCGCCTCGGCGACCCCGCCGATTGGACGATCGCGGATTGGGTCGATCGGATCGAGGTGCTTGCGAGCACACCGATCCGTCTGCTCGCCCTCGCTGCGGCGGACGGCTGGGTACTGACCGATACCTTCGAGAATGTGCTGCGCGCCGAATCTCCGCGCACCTACGACGATTTGACGACCACCACGCAAGAACGTGTCTGGGACCGGCCCGCCGTGCGTGCCACATTCGGACATCTCGCGGCGCTGTGGGGTCGACGGCATGCCATCGCGGGCGGTGTCGCGGTGGCGTTGACCCGTCAGTTCCCGGATGCTGTTCGAGACGTGTTCGAGCGTGGCCTCGCCGCCATGGTGATCGCACCGGATTTCGCCGAACCCGTTGTGCGCGACAGCCTTCGAGCCTCGGGTCGGCGGCCGGAGGAGGTGGTCGGTATCGCACCGTTCCCGGTTACCGGCCTCGGGGGTGAACGGCCGCGGATTGTGGGTGGCGATGTCATCGTGGTGACCAAATACGCCGGGTCGCGCGCGGACGAGGTGGTGGCGGCGCTCGCCGCGCCCGAGGCACCACTGCCGTGGATTCAGGGCGACGGCGGTTTCATCGCTGCGAATACTCGGACCACCGTGCGCTATTCGGCATTGCTGGATCCGATCGCGCGTTCGCAGAGCCCCTGGAGCGCGTTCGATCTGTCCGATCAACTGGGAGCCGTGGGCGGGCGCAATGGCTTGTGGCGCGTTCTGACCGATTTCCTGATCGCGATAGGTGACAACGCGACCGAGCCGCCGGATGCGGCGATCGCGCGCGCGATCGCCGCACTGGACGGATTCGAGCGGAGCCGCCGATGACGGGTGTCGCCGACTTCCGTGCCAACGGATTGCGCATCGAGCTCGCGACTCGCCGGATGCGCGGCCCACTGATACCGGGCGGGCGGCCCCATCACTGGCTCGGCTGGGCTGGTTTGCTGGCGGTCGGATTGATCGCGATGCTGCTGGTGGCGCCGACGGTGTGGACCGTGGCGATCGCGGTGTCCGCGCGTCCGCGGATCGTAGTCTCCTGCACGCTTATCGCCTGCGGTGCCGTCGCCTTCACCCTGCTCCGCGGGCGTGGCTCACCGAGCGGGGCGCGCCTGTCGGTGCTCGGGGCTTGCGCCGTGCTTATCGCGGTCGGGATTTGGTTGCTCGCCGACGCCCTGGCCGACGACGGACGATGGGCGTATCTGCTGACCTTGCTGTGGATCGCATTCGGTCTGGTCCTGCTGCTCGTCGCCGTCGGCATCGCCTGGCTGACACGCGATTCGCGCCGGTTGTGGGCGCCGCTGATCGTGCCGTTCGGTATCTCGGCGTTCGTCTCGGGTGTCGCCTTCCGGATAATCTTCCAACATCTCGGCGCGTGGTTCGGCATCGAAAGTGTTGGCGGGTACCGGATCTGGTTCGCGCTGATGCTCGGTTCGGCGTTTCTGTGGACATGGCTGGGCTTTCTGACCGGCTTGCTGCGCGCCGATATCCGGGCCATCGAGGCGGATCCGGTCCGGTCGGGCTATCTGCACGGGCAAGGCAAGCGTTTTCCGCTGCTGCGTCTACTGGAGTTGGTGCGACCGATTCTGCTGATCCTCGGATTGGTCATCGGGGTGGCCGCGGCCAGGGTCTTCGATGTGGTGCTGATCGGGGTACCCGGTTCGATGCAGTACCAGCTCGACAGTGCGACCGTGCAGTGGTGGCGGTTGGCCACCGACGGTGATCTCGGCGCGGGTGTCGCCGCGGCATACGCGCTGCCGTTGGCGGTACTGGTCGGGTTCGTGGCCTGGCTGCCGCGGACCGGAGTGCGCCGGCAGCACGGCGGCCGGACCCCTGCGGCGGTTTCGCCGCCGGTGGATGCCAGTCGCCGTATGGGGCCGGTTCGGGCGATCGGGACCGCGGTGGTGTCGCTGTTCGCGGTGGTGCCGATCCTGGTTCTTATCGTCGTTTGTATGAACGGCCCCAAGGGATTCGGGCTCTCCGCGCTGACCGGCATGTGGAACGACGAATCTTTCCGTGCGGCATGGCAGACGACGTTGCTGGTGGCCGGGTTGGCGACGATCGTCGTGGTGGCGGCCGCGCTCCCGGTGGCGCACCGACTGGCCGCAGGGCGCCAGGAGGGTATGGTCTCGCGGATCGCGGTGGTATCCCTGGTCGTTCTTTCGGTGCTGCCCGCGCAGAGCTACCTCGGTTCCCTCGACGCGTTCATCGACGCGTTCCACCTGTCCGGCACCAGGATTCCGTTGATCTTCGTGCACGCCGCCGCGGGATTGCCGATCGCGATCCTGATCCTGCGCGGTGCGATGCTGGCCCCGCCGGACAGTCCGGCCGACGCGGCGCTGCACGGCCTGGCCAGTCCGGGCGCTGTGACACGGCGGCTGCTGACATCGGCGGGCCCCGCCGTGGTCGCGGTCGCGGTACTGGAATTCATCCAGGTGTGGAACGACTTCTTCATCGGGCTGATGATGAACGGCGCGGGCGCCAGTCCCTGGTCGCTGCTGCTGTGGGGTGAGGCACGGCAATTCAATGAGAACGCCGCGGAACTGGCGGCCGGGTCCCTGCTGTCGGCCGTGCTGCCTGTGCTGCTGTTGCTCACCACGTGGCGGCGCTGGCTGGTACCGGGATTGACCGGCGGGACGCTGTCGTGACGGCGCCACGCGGATACGAAGCGCCGCAACAGATCACGCCGCGCTCATCGATCTGGGAGGGCGTGCTCGGCACCGCGGAGGTCGTCGCGTGGGCACTGGTACTCGAACTCGGCCGCAATATCGTGGTCAATTCTCTCGGTGATAACGATGTCGTCAAGGTGATCGGCGGGTTGTTGCGTGGGCTCGCGATCGTCGCGGTGCTCGGCGCCGGTGCGTACGTGGCTTATCGACGCATCGACAGCTTTCGCGAACGAGTGCGCGCCGAAAGGGAACTCGACCTGATCGCCGAACTCGTCGAGCCCGGTGAGCCGGTACGCTTCATCGACACCAGAGGCCGTCCGGATCCGCTCCGACAGCTTTCCGAACACGATTGCGACCCCGTTCTCGCGGCACTGCGCGATCTGCCGGTTCAGGAATTCGAGACAGCCGCTCTGCTCGCGGTGCTGTCGGCCACCCTCGAGGCGCCGACCCGATTGCCCGAAGGGACCACGCATGACGGGCGCACCGCGACCCTGTTGCTGGCCGACCTCGAGATGCGCGGGATCGTCGGCTATCTCGGTGCCGACCGATATTGCCTGCGCGAAGCTCCGCGGCTGCCACTCGCAGCGGAGGTCGTGCGCGGACCGCACTGGCAGGCGGCGCTGCCCGCGCTGTTGCACCACTACGCGGACCGGGCCAACCGTTGGGCGATCGCCTTGGAAACGGTTCGCTTCGCCAAGGGCGCGCGACGCTGGTTCGAAGCGGAAGAAGAATATCTGCGCGCGCTGTTCCCGACTCCGGCGACACGGCTGCCGACGGCGGCGGTACACGAACTCGCCAGAATCGCGGACGCCCTCGACGTCTGGTATGCCCGGAAGGGCCTACCCGAGAATGCCGATGGCGTGGCGCAAGCGCTGTGCGAACTTACCGGTCCCGACGATTTCCCGCTGCGTAGCGAGCTGGCCGCGCTCCGGGCGGGCCGCCTTCGCCGACGGCCGCCGAAATATCGGCCGCGCACGCTGTCCACCAGTCTGTCGGCGCGCTGGTCGCACTACACCGCGCTGCATCGGCTCAACACCGCGCCGCCGAGTCCGGCTGTGCTGTCCGAGTCGGCCGAGCAACTGGAAGCTGCCTGGTGGTTGCTGCCGCGCGCGGATCTGGCCGGAGTGGTGTGCGCGTTGATCAACCTGGCCGTCGTCCACTTACATCAGGGCCGGTTGGACGCCGCCCAGGATCGCCTGGAATTGGCCGAATCCTTGACCCGTGACGGGCGTGACCCCGACGGCCGCGCCCAAACCCGCGAAATACTCGGCGTCCTCTGGTGGACCCGCGGTGAACCTCGCCGGGCCCTTCGGCACTGGCAACGCGCCCTCACCGCGTACCGCGCGCTCGATGACGATCTCGGCATCGGCCGCTGTCTGCAGCATCTCGGATCGGCGGTGATCCTCGCCCCCGAACTCGGCGGTCTGTTACTGGGCAACGACCCACCGCTCACCCGTGCGGAAGTACTCCGGCAGGCGGGTGGCTGGCTGGCCGCCGCCCGCCGTCTGCACCCTGATGCTCTGCATGCCGAACACTATGCGCGCCAAGTCGGCTCGACACTGCACACCGTGGATCGCTGGCCGCTGGCCGCCCCGGATGCGCAATAGCCGTATTACCGTCGCGTGGAACGGTTGGTGTCGTGGCAGCGGCGATGTCGGTCGGCCAGGTGGTTGATCAGCGTTGAGGTCGGGTGTGTCTCGCCGGCGAGGATCGCCTCGCCCGCGACCTCGCGTACATCGAGAATGTCGGCCACCAGATCACCTCCGACACTGCGCTCGCGAGAACGAGAGAAATGTTGCAGGTCAACGCATTCGGAGCCGGTTGGTCGCGAATCGACGCTCCCGCTCGTCAGATTGTGTTGATCGACACGTAACTCGACCGTGACCGATCACGGGTACGGTACTGGAAGCCGTCCGGCCGGGGAATTCCGTCACTAATGTCATAGGCATATAGGAAGAAATTTCCCTAATACGCGCGGGTAACCACCTGACGCTGTGTACTTGCACGTGATCGAGGTGCAGACTGCGCGGGACCGGCAGTCGCAAACCGTCGCCCGACCGGGCCAGTGTTGTGGAGTGGAAGGAGTTGGCGCGTGTTCAGCCGCATTGCCATCGTGAACCGGGGAGAGGCCGCAATGCGGCTCATCCATGCAGTCCGAGATCTGGCCGCGGAGACCGGGCGGACGATCGAAACCGTCGCGTTGCACACCGATGTCGATCGGAACGCGACATTCGTGCGCGAGGCCGATATCGCCTATGACCTGGGTCCGGCATCCGCGCGCCCGTATCTGGATCTGAAGGCGCTCGAGCGCGCCTTGATGACAACCAAGGCCGATGCCGCATGGGTCGGTTGGGGTTTCGTCGCCGAGGATCCGGCGTTCGCGGAACTCTGCGAGCAGATCGGTGTCACCTTCATCGGCCCCAGTCCGGAGGCCATGCGCAAGCTCGGTGACAAGATCGGCGCGAAGCTGATCGCGGAGGAAGTCGGCGTGCCGGTCGCGCCGTGGAGCCGCGGTTCGGTCGAAACTGTGGACGCGGCCCTCGCGGCCGCAGCCGAGATCGGCTATCCGTTGATGCTCAAGGCGACCGCCGGTGGCGGTGGCCGGGGTATCCGGGTGATTACGAACGAGGCCGAACTCGTCGATGCCTACGAGCGCACCCGTCAGGAGGCTGCGCGGGCATTCGGCAGTGGCGTAGTCTTCCTGGAACGGCTGGTGACCGGCGCCAGGCATGTCGAGGTCCAGGTGATCGCGGACGGGCAGGGCACCGCTTGGGCGCTCGGTGTCCGCGACTGCTCGGTGCAGCGGCGTAATCAGAAGGTCATCGAGGAGTCGGCCTCACCGGTACTGCGTCCCGAGCAGGCGGCCGAACTGAAGGCGTCGGCCGAACGGTTGGCGATCGCGGTCGAATATCGCGGCGCCGCGACTGTCGAGTTCCTGTACCACCCGGGCGACGAGCTGTTCGCATTCCTCGAGGTCAACACCCGCCTCCAGGTCGAACATCCGATCACCGAGTACACCACCGGTTTCGACCTGGTTCGGGCACAGCTGCTGGTGGCATCGGGTGGCAAGCTCGAGGGCGAACCTCCGGCCGAGCGTGGGCACGCGATCGAGGCCAGGCTCAACGCGGAGGATCCGGACCGCGACTTCGCACCAGCTCCGGGCCGCATCGCGCGGCTGGATTTGCCCGCCGGGCCCGGCATTCGAGTCGACACCGGCGTCAGCGAGGGCGATACCATTCCCGCCGACTTCGACTCGATGATCGCCAAGATCATCGCCTACGGTCGCGACCGCGACGAAGCGCTGGGCCGGCTGCGCCGGGCGGTGGCGCAGACCAGGGTCGTCATCGAGGGCGGCGCCACGAACAAGAGCTTCGTGCTCGACCTGCTGAACCAGCCCGAAGTGATCGACGCCAGCGCCGACACCGGCTGGATCGACCGTGTTCGGGCCGAGGGACGCCTCGTATCGCATCGCCACTCCGCGATCGCGGTGGCCGTGGCCGCCATCGATGCGTACGAAGAGGAAGAGCGCGGCGAGCGGCACCGGCTGCTGTCCACCGCGGCCGGCGGACGTCCGCAGGTGCAGCATGAGAGTGGTCGACCGCACGACCTCAAGTTGCGCGGTGTCGGCTACCGGGTGCGCGTCGCACGGATCGGTGCGCATCGGTTCCGTATCGGCATCGAGGCGGGCGGCGAAATGCGCGCCGCGGACGTCGATCTCGAGCGGTTCGACCGCCACACCGGGCAGATCGTGGTCAACGGCATCCGCTACCGCGTCATCACCGGCACGCACGGGCCGATCCATCTGGTCGATGTCGACGGCGTGACGCATCGGATCAGCCGTGATGAGGGCGGTGTCGTCCGTTCGCCCGCGCCCGCGCTGGTCGTTGCCACGCCGCTGACGGTCGGTGCCGAGGTCGAGGCGGGCGCGCCGGTCCTGGTGCTGGAGAGCATGAAGATGGAAACGGTGCTGCGCGCGCCGTTCCGGGCTCGATTGAAGGAATGCGCTGTTTCGGTTGGCACCCAGGTCGAGACGGGCGCGCCGCTGCTGCGGCTGGAACCGCTCGCCGAGGACGACGAGGCCACGGACGCCGCGGAGGTCGCGACGGTCGAGCTGGACCTGCCCGGCGAGCCGACACCGGACCGACCGCATGAGGGTACTGCCCGCAGCCTGCAGGACCTGCGCAGTTTGCTGCTGGGCTTCGACGTCGACCCGCACGACGAGCGCCGAGTGCTCGACCACTACCTCACGGTGCGCCGCGCGGCCATCGCGGACAACCGCCGGCCGCTCGCCGACGAAATCGAACTCGTGCAGGTGTTCGCCGACCTGTCCGAACTGAGCCACAACCGGTCCTGGGATGAGGACGGCGTCGAGGGTCACGTCCACAGCGCTCGCGAGTACTTCCACACCTACCTGCAGAGCCTCGACGTCGAGCGGGCCGGGCTGCCGGAGTCGTACCAGGCCAAGCTCTCGAAGGCGCTCGGGCATTACGGTGTCACCGAGCTGGATCGTTCCCCTGAGCTCGAAGCCGCGGTTTTCCGTATCTTCCTCGCCCAGCAACGGCCGTCCGATACCGTCACGGTCATCACCACCCTGCTGCGCGAGTGGCTGCGCGAGCCGGTGCCGGATCGCGCGCTGCGCGAACCGGTCGGTCTAGCGCTGGAGCGGCTGGTGGCCGCGACGCAGGTGCGCTTCCCGGTCATCGCCGACCTCGCCCGCGGCCTGGTGTATTCCTGGTTCGGCCAGCCGCTGCTGCGGCGCAACCGCGCCCGCGTCTACACCAACGTCCGAAAGCAGCTGAGCCACCTCGACGCGCATCCGGAAACGCCCGATCGCGCCGAGCGCATCTCCGAGATGGTGCGCAGCACCGAGCCGCTGGTGCGGCTGCTCGGTCAGCGGCTGGTGCGCGGCAGTGCGGACAACACCGCCATGCTCGAGGTGCTGACCCGCCGGTACTACGGAAACAAAGGTCTGACCGGTGTGCACACCCGGGAGGCCGGTGGGTGCACCTTCGTGATCGCCGAGCGCCGGGGTCTGAGCCTGGTATCGGCGGCGGTGAGTTTCGACGCGCTCGACACCGTGCTGCGCGGTCTCACCGAACTGGCGAGCGTGGCCGCGTCCATCGAGGTCGATATCTACCTGAGCTGGGAGAAGCAGCCGGAGGACTTCGACGCGATGGCGGCGGCGCTGCAGGAAGTACTCGGTGCGCGACCGTTGCCGAACCAGATCCACCGGATCACCGCCACCGTCGCGGGCAGCGGCGGTGCGGTCATGCACCATCACTTCACCTTCCGCCCGTCCGCCACCGGCATGGTGGAGGAGCGGCTGATCCGCGGTCTGCATCCGTACATCGCGGAGCGGATGCAGATGAAGCGGCTGCGCAAGTTCGACCTCACCCGGCTGCCGTCCTCGGACGAGGAGATCTACCTGTTCCGGTGCGTCGCGAAGGAGAACGCGTCCGACGAACGTCTCGTCGCGTTCGCGCAGGTGCGTGACCTCGCCGCGCTGCGTGAGCACGACGGCCGGCTGCTGGCGTTGCCGACCGCCGAGAGCACCATCGCCAGTTGCCTCGACTCGATTCGCCGCGCACAGTCGCAGCGGCCGTCGGCCAAGCGGTTCCACACCAACCGCATCGTGATGTACATCTGGCCGCCGGTCGAGATGACCCGCGCCGAACTGGAGATGATCGTCGAGCGGGTGCGGCCGACGACCGCGGGTGCCGGGCTGGAAGAGATCCTGCTCATCGCACGGCACCGGGACCCGAAGACCGGCGAGCTGATCAAGGTGGCGGTGCGCATCTCCTTCGACACCACCGGCACCGAGGTGATCATCGGTGAGCGATCCGACGAGGTGGTCGAGCCGCTCGACGAGTACCGGCAGAAGGTGCTGCGGGCCAGCAGCCGCAATACCGTCTACCCCTACGAGCTGACCGGTCTGCTCGGCGAGTTCGCCGAGTACGACCTCGACGCCGACCACACGCTCGTACCGGTCGACCGGCCCAAGGGACGCAATAAGGCCGCGATCGTCGCCGGTGTGGTCAACACGCCGACCGAGCAGTATCCGGACGGCATCACCAGGGTGGTGCTGCTCGGTGATCCGACGAAATCCCTCGGCGCGCTCTCGGAACCGGAGTGCCTTCGCGTGATCGCCGCGCTGGACCTGGCCGAACGGATGCAGGTGCCGCTGGAGTGGTACGCACTGTCCTCGGGCGCCCGGATCTCGATGCAGTCGGGTACCGAGAACATGGACTGGGTGGCGGCGGCGCTCAAGCGGATCGTCGAATTCACCCAGGACGGCGGCGAGATCAACATCGTGGTCTCGGGCATCAACGTCGGTGCGCAGCCGTACTGGAACGCCGAGGCCACCATGCTCATGCACACCAAGGGCATCCTGGTGATGACGCCGGACTCGGCGATGGTGCTGACCGGTAAGCAGGCGCTGGACTTCTCCGGTGGTGTGTCAGCCGAGGACAACTTCGGTATCGGCGGCTATGACCGGGTGATGGGCCCGAACGGTCAGGCGCAGTACTGGGCGCCGAACCTGCTCGCCGCGCGGGATGTGCTGATGTCGCACTACGACCACACCTACGTGGCGCCGGGTGAGCAGTCGCCTCGGCGGTCGGCCACCAGCGACCCGATCGATCGTGACGTCTCCGACTTCCCACACGTCGTGGCGGACAGCGACTTCACCACGGTCGGCGAGATATTCTCCGCCACCGCCAACCCGGACCGCAAGAAGCCATTCGACATCCGCACCGTGATGCGGGCGTTGGCCGACCAGGACCACCCGGTGCTGGAACGCTGGGCGGGGATGGCCGACGCCGACACCGCCGTGGTTCAGGATGCGCGGCTCGGCGGTATCGCGGTATGCCTGCTCGGCATCGAGTCCAGGGGCGTGCCGCGCCGCGGCTACCCGTCCACCGATGGCCCGGACACCTACACGGCAGGCACGTTGTTCCCGCTGTCGTCGAAGAAGGCCGCGCGGGCGATCAATGCGGCCAGCGGCAATCGGCCGCTCGTCGTGCTGGCGAATCTGTCGGGCTTCGACGGCTCGCCGGAATCGATGCGGAAGTTGCAGCTCGAGTACGGTGCCGAGATCGGCCGCGCGATCGTGAACTTCCAGGGCCCCATCGTGTTCTGCGTGATCTCGCGCTATCACGGTGGCGCTTTCGTGGTGTTCTCGAAGCTGCTCAACCCGAATATGACCGTGCTGGCGTTGGAAGGCTCGTTCGCTTCGGTGCTCGGTGGCGCTCCTGCGGCCGCGGTGGTGTTCTCCGGCGAGGTCGATGCCCGTACAGCGGCCGATCAGCGCGTGCGTGATCTCGAGGCTCGCGCCGCGAACGCGCTCGGCGCCGACCGTGCGGCACTGACTGCGGAACGTGACGAGATCCGGTCGTCGGTGCGCACGGAGAAGCTCGGTGAGGTCGCAGCGGAATTCGACCGCGTGCACAATATCCAGCGCGCCGTCGAGGTCGGTTCAGTCGACGCCATCATCCGCGCCGCCGAACTGCGCCCGCGCATTATCGAAGCCATCGAGGCCGGTCTGCCGGGCTGACTCTGATTGCTGAAAACTATCGGCCG
Source organism: Nocardia citri (assembly GCF_054065835.1). Classification (NCBI taxonomy): domain Bacteria; kingdom Bacillati; phylum Actinomycetota; class Actinomycetes; order Mycobacteriales; family Nocardiaceae; genus Nocardia; species Nocardia citri. The sequence goes on along the minus strand of NZ_JBSUQM010000034.1, from coordinate 33,727 downwards.
TCTCGGGGCCATATGGGTCCCGGGACGGCCGATCGTCGTCGCCCCGCGTGCCTCGTAGCGGAGTACATTGAAGCTTGTCGCTGACAAGTGTCACTCGACGCCTCACAACGACGTGAGGGCTGAGGAAGCACTTCTCACAACGGCGTGAGAGGTGAGGAAAATGGGCGACCGAAAGGTGGTTCTGCTCAAAAGGTGGCCGATGGCATCGGCATTCGCGGTCTTGCTGATCGTGGCGAGTGCCGTCCTCGGTCCGCATGCGGCGGCGCAGTCGTGTGCCGCGGTGGATCTGGTGATGGCCAGGGGAACCCAGGAACCGGGGTACCTCGGCACCTTCGTCGGTGATCCGCTGTACGAGGCGATGCGGCGGGCATTGCCGATGAGCGTTGGTGCGTATCCGGTGAATTACTCGGCGAATCTGACCGATGTGGCTGCGGGTAGCGCCGATCTGGTCGCACACGTCGCTGACCGCGCTGCGGTTTGCCCGGATGAGCGGTTCATTCTGGCGGGCTACTCGCTGGGCGCGGGCGTCGTACACGCTGCACTCGGCACCGGTATCGTCGCCGCAGTGCCGGGCGTGGTGCAGTTACCCGGCGATCTCGTCGACCGCGTGGCCGTCGTACTGCTCTTCGGTGACCCGCTGCGCTCCATCGGGTGGCGCGTTCCCGATCAGTATCTGGACCGCACCGCCGATTTCTGCGTGGCCGGTGACCCGGTCTGCGCCGGCGGAATAGATCCGACCGCGCACGCCCGCTACGGCGATTTCATCGGTGCCGCGGTGGGATTCAGCGCCGCGCATTTATAGCGCGTCGACGGAGGCCGCCATCGATCGGGTCGCGGGGCGACCGGTTCCAGCGGTTGTCGGAAATTTGCAGGCAGTGGGGTTTCCGGCGCTGTTCGGATGCCTCCGGGCAGTCCTATACTGACCCCGACAGCCTGTTGCATCTAGATCAGAACGTCAGTCCGAGCCGATGACCCAACTCGTCTCGCGCGCGCAGGGCGTCCGCTTCGATGAACTTGCGCTCGCCACGCGCAATCACGGCATGCAGCTGGAGGGCATGCGGTACGACATCACGCCCATCGGTATGCACTATCTGCTGATTCATTTCGACATCCCAGAGATCGACGCATCGTCGTGGCGGTTGCGGGTCAGCGGATACGTCCAGCGCGGACTGGAGCTATCGCTGGACGACATCAGATCGCGACCGGCGACGACGATTCCGGTCACCCTCGAATGCGCGGGCAACGGACGCACCGGAATGGACCCGCGCAACGTCGGCCAACCGTGGGATCTCGAGGCGATCGGCACGGCGGCGTGGACGGGCACCGCACTGGGCGGGATTCTCGACGACTGCGGTATTCGGGACGAGGCGGTCGAGGTGGTATTCACCGGGGCCGATCGGGGATTCCGGGACAATGTGGAGCACAACTATCAACGCTCCCTGAGCATTGCCGAATGCCGCAGGCCCGACGTTCTCCTCGCCTATGAAATGAACGGTGCCCTGCTTCCGCCGCAGCACGGCTTTCCGCTGCGACTGTTGGTTCCAGGGTGGTACGGCATGGCGAGTGTCAAATGGCTGAAGAATATCGAAGTCGTCGACCGGCCTTTCAGTGGGGTCGAACAGGCGGCCTATCGCTACCAGCGCGATGACGACGATCCGGGCAGACCGGTATCGCGAATCAGGGTGCGTGCGTTGATGGTTCCGCCCGGCATTCCCGATTGGCCGAGTAGGCGGCGTACGGTCGACGCCGGTGCCGTCGTCCTTCGCGGCCGTGCCTGGTGCGGAACATCGCCCGTGGCCCGGGTGGAGGTCGGTGTCGACGGCGTTTGGCAGGGCGCCGAATTGGCTGATGCACCTGCCGAATTCGCCTGGCGCAGTTGGAGTTACACATGGGATGCGCGACCGGGTGAGCATCGACTGAGCTGCCGCGCCACCGACGCGGACGGGAATGTGCAACCGGCCGAGCCGTTCTGGAACCGCCAGGGTTTGGGGAACAACCTGATTCAGCGAGTCCCGGTCACGGTCCGCTGAGGATTGAACCAGCGCTGAATCCGCGTGGCGGCGAATTCGGCCTTCTCGGTTGCCAGTTCGGCCGAGGGGGTGATGAACGGTGCGACCGGCGTCGGCCCGGAAAGGAAGTCGGCGTCGACCTTGCCGACGAGACCGTTCCCGAATTCGATATAGCAGGAGCCCTGGCCTAGATACTTTCCGGGTGCGGACGTTCCGTGCAGCTGCGCGGCAATGTGCGCTGCGACCGTGCGGCCGGCGTTTTCGGCGAACACCCCGGCGCGTGGCACCGGCGCGTCCGCGCAGTCACCGATGGCGTAGACGCCCGGATACGGGGTCGCGAGGGTTCGCGGGTCGACATGGATCCAGCCGTCGGCGCCGCCGACGGTCAGCCCGGATGCCTCGACCACGGGCGGGACACAGTGCGTTGGGATGCCGATGAACAGGTCATAGGCGAGATCACCGGCGCGGGTGGTGGCGATATGGTGCTCCGGGTCGAGGGCACGGACCCGCCGCCCCGGTGAGTAGTCGATCCGCCGTTGCGCGAGCGCCTCGATAAGCGCGGCGGAAGTGTCCGCGGAGACCGGGATCGGTGAATCCATCGGGGTGAGCACGTGCATACGGGTACGGTCGCGGATGCCACGCCGGGTCAGCAACTCGTGCACCAGCATCGCGCCCTCGTAGGGTGCGGGCGGGCACTTGAACGGCACGCTCAATATCGCGATGAGAATTGTGCCACCGTCGAAATGGGCCAGCCGATCGCGCAAGCGGCAGGCGCCTCGGATCGAGTAGTACTCGTGACCGTCCGCGACGAATCCGGGAGTGGCGGCCGGGTCGTACTCGGCGCCCAATGCGACTACCAGATAGTCCGGGTCGTAGCTGGCGCTGTCGGTGACGACGTGGCGGGTCCGTGGGTCGATCGAAGTCACCTGCTCGTGCCGGAACTCGACCCCGGGACGGACCAGATCGCGATAGCTGGCGCGCACGGATTCCGGGGTGCGGTCGCGAAACAGGATTTCCAGTTTGGCGAAACCGAAGGTGAATCCGTCGTTGCGGTCGACGAGTATTGCCTGAACCTCGCCGGGCAGTGATTCGGACAGGCAGGCGGCCAGTTCCAGCCCGCCGAACCCGGCTCCGAGGATGAGTACCGTCGGCGTTCGAGTGTTGTCGGGGATGGACATGATTGCACGCTTTCACGTTGTGAGATGGTGCTGCTCAACCGTGTTGTCGGCGAGGCTCCCCGATAGTCCGTCGTTCACGAGCGTGTTGACTCCGTATCCATTGTGCGCGTCCTAGTAGCCGGATGGAACCCGGACCTTACCTGTGCCTATTCGCGGCAATTGCTGCGGCGCAGTCGCCGTTCCGCGGCCCCACCTGATCGTCGCTTGCACATCACCGGCCGGACGGGTACTCCGGATACCAGGAGGTGGTGTTCGATGCTGCCCTCCGCGTCCGATCCCGTGACACGGACAGAAGAGGTCATCGTGTCGTCGGAGTCCATCCGGCTGACGGGGATACTGGCCGTCCCGGAGAACTCCAGCGGTCTGGTTGTCTTCGCGCACGGCAGCGGTAGCGGCCGGCGCAGTCCGCGGAATCGGCTCGTCGCCGATGTACTGAATCGGGCAGGACTCGCGACCATGCTCGTCGATCTGCTGAGCGCGGCCGAGGAGGGTGACCGTGCGCGGGTCTTCGATATCGAGCTACTCGCTGATCGTCTCGTCGCGGTGACCCGCGGGCTACGCGCGCGGTCGGTGCTGAGCGGGCTTCCGACCGGGTATTTCGGGGCGAGCACTGGCGCCGGGGCCGCCCTGTGGGCGGCGACCGAACCCGGCGCCGAGATCGCGGCGATCGTCTCCCGCGGCGGCCGCCCCGACCTGGCCGGTCCGCGGCTGGCGCAGGTTCGCGCGCCGACGCTGCTCATTGTCGGCGGTAACGACCGGCAGGTGCTGGAGCTCAATCGCGAGGCCCAGTTGCGGATGCCGTGCCCGAGCGAGATCGATGTCGTGCCCGGTGCGACGCACCTGTTCGAGGAGCCCGGTGCGCTCGAACAGGTCGCGGTTCTGGCCCGCGACTGGTTCCGCCGTCATCTCAGCGTTGTGCGGTCTTGAACACCACCGGTAGGTCGCCGGGCCGTGGTGCGACCCGGGTGCCGAAGTCGTAACTGATGTCCTCGAGCGTCTCGCACAGCCATCGAGATTCGCTGCGCGCGGCCGATTCCAGTCGCATCTGCCGTATCCGGAGCGGAATCAGTCGTGTCTGTGCCGCGCCCGGCTCGATAGACACCAGATATAGCAGGCGAAGGTCCGGACGATATCGCTCATATCCGCGGATGCCTTCGTAATCATCGATGACATCCCCGCACCCGTACAGAATGGGTTTGTCCCGGTAGATTTCGATCGGCCGCGGATGGTGTGCGGAATGTCCGTGCACGAGGTCGATTCCGGCATCGATCAATCGATGCGCGAACTGCCTTTCGCTCAGCGGCACCCCGTAGCCCCAGTTGGGCCCCCAGTGCACGGAGACGATCGCGATATCATCGGCGCGCTTGTGCGTTAATACTTCTGCCGCCACCTTCTCCGCCGAGCGAACATTCGGCGAATCACCGATCCACCACAGCCCCGGCCTATCGCGTCCCGCCGCCCAATGGTGCGGAACCCCACTCGAGCCCGCACCGACCGAGACGATTACCGCTCGTCGTCCGTCATCGAGTTCCGAGATTGCCGGGGTTCGGGCTTGGTCGAAATCCGTGCCCGCTCCGGCGCGCTGGATGCCCGCGCTATCGAGTGCAGCCAGCGTGTCGGCCAGCCCTTGAACACCGAAATCGAGAATATGATTATTGGCCAGTGCGCAGATGACCGGCGCGATTGCGGTCAACACCGGCATATTGTCCGGGTGCATGCGGTAGTGGATGCCCTTGAGCGGCGCGAAAGCGCCATCGGCGGTGATCGAGGTTTCGAGATTGATCAGTCGCACCTGCGGGGTCAGCTGAGTGAGCATCGGCAGGACGTCACCCCATGGGTGACAGAAATCCACGGGACGGGCGAATTCACCATTCATTTGCTCCGCCAGCTCCGCATATGTCCGCGCGTCCTCGACACACCGTTCGCGCAGCGTCGGATCGCCGGGGTGCGGAAGAATCTGATCCACACCGCGGCCCAACATGACATCGCCGCCCAACAGCACCGTCGCCATACACCTATTGTCGATCATTTCCGCGGCATCGTTGAATGCCCGGCGCCGCAATACCGTGGTGTGGCTGCAACGGCCGAGGTGCGAGTTATTGCTCGATTTCGGTCTTCGGGAACGGTCTCGACCTCGCTTTCCGTGAGCAGACGGCGTCGGAATTCATGCAGGGTCAGTGCGCGCCGGACATATCGGTCGATGATTGCGGCGAACGCGGTCGAGATTTCCGTTGGGCGGCGGCCTGAGATCCGATCATGGAGGAACGCTTGGTATTCCGTCCGGGCACTTACCTCGGCAGACGGAGTAGGTGGCTTCCACGAGCTTCGCTACTGTGTGAGTTCGTGGTTCGCCCTGTCGTATTCGTCGTAGGTGACGTGTTCGCCCCAGGTGATCTCAGGAACGTCGGGGTCGCCTGTGCCATCCCAGATCGCCAAATGGGTCATGAAGTGGTCGGTGGCCGCGCCATGCCAGTGCCATTCACCAGGCGGGGTGTAGACGGTATCGCCGGGCCGCATCACGATCACCGCACCGTCGCGGGTGGCTACGAGCCCGATGCCCGCGGTGACGTGCAGGGTCTGCCCCAGCGCGTGGGTATGCCAGGCGGTTCGCGCGCACGGGGCGAAATGCACCGCGTTGACCCGCGCCCGCGACGGCTCCTGTCCCTGATAGATCTGGTCGAACCAAGCGTGGCCGGTGAACCACTCGGCGGGCCCCGGCTGTGAGGGCGTCTTGTTCAGTTGCCGCATTGTTTTACTCCTCGAAGATTATGAGCTACTTTTCAGTTACGTAATAAGTGTTGTCTCGCGTGGTCTTGGTTGCTGCGGAATGCGCTAAGGCGCCGTCCGAATCGCACTCCGCGCGGTGGCGCATCGAGTGGGAGCGATCAATCCGACAACCGTGACCGGGGCATGGGGCGAGCAGGATCGAACCGACGGTCGGGCGGTGGCGGCGGGCTCGGTCAGGAGTGCGGCGGGTCGGCCGACGGGCGGATCGACCGGCGCGGCTAGTCCGGCCGCCACCGTGTGGACCAAAGGACCTCGGCCGCGACTTCCTGCGTGCTCGCCCACCGCATGTGGAAGCGAGAACGCAACGGACCACTTTCTCCATGCTCAGCAAATAGTGGCCTAAGGAGAAATGTGGATTCAACCTCGGCCTCTTCGGTCCGTGCGCAATACGGCAATCATCAGGCGAACCAACCTCGCTTGCTTCATGGCTGGTGCTTTCCGTGGCTCGTGGGTGATCGGCCCCTCGGCCGCCGTGTGATTTCCCATGGAATTGATTCGCAGAAGTTTTGTTCAGTAATCGCTGATACCCGGTCGGTTGTGCTGAACCGCGACTGCTGCAGACCAACATCTGCCTGTGCATTTCAACATATTGCGCTGCAATATTGGATATAGTGTCAGCTACCCTCACTATGCCGAAGAAATGCTCACACCTGAAGGGCTGACTCATGGCGAAGAAAGTGACCGTTACCCTGGTCGATGACTTCGATGGCACGTCGAAAGCAGATGAGACCGTTGAGTTCTCCCTCGACGGCGTTACCTATCAGATAGATCTATCGACAAAGAATGCTGGAAAGCTTCGTGAGGCGCTGGAGCCGTGGACGGACAGCGCCCGCAGGCTCGGGCGGCTGAAGTACAGGTCCAAGACCAAAGGCGCCGGCAAGGACTTCGGATCGCCGGTGGATCGGGACCAGTCGCTCGCTATCCGCGAATGGGCTCGCAAAAACGGGCACCAGGTGTCGGCGCGTGGCCGGATCTCCGCCGACGTCGTTGCCGCTTACAACGCCGCAAGAAAGTAAAACAGACTCGACGGCATGCTATTTCTTCGATCCCGCGGCATCGGCTCCTATTCGAGGGGAGTCGGGGCCGCACACCCAGGTTGGTGCGGCGAGCGGGTTCGATCATGACTGGAAACTTCCGAACCCGCCGTCCGGAATATCGATACTCGACTATGGAATTCGCCCGAACGGAGTCAGGAAAATTCCGGATCACACCCGCGCCCGGTAACCGCCTCGAGCGTGACTTTTCACACCGATGGAAGTGGTACGGCGCATGTCGGTGAAGTGGGCCGCGGTAAGGTGTCTGCCCGCTGAATGGAATGCCACTTCGACCGGGGTCCGTGCCGGTTTACTTGTCGCGCAGTGCGTAATCGCGGCGATACGAGGTTAGGGACGGTTGGCGCTCGCCGCCGACTCGGCCAGCACTGGACGCAGGGTGCCCCTGAGGTAGGAGACCGGGGTCAGCCGGGTGATGGCCCAATCCGCCAGGCGGCCGATGAGTCCGGCCGTGCCGGGCCGCAGCATGCCGAGGTCGATCTCGGGTCCATTCCAGATCGGTAATTCTATTCCCGCGCAGCGCGATTCACCTTCGGTGACGTTGACTGGCGTGCCGTAGCCGCAGACGATGCCCAGGTAGTCCTCCATCGCGATCAGTGGTGATGGGTATTCACACTGCTGCTCGCGTCTCACGCAGCAGCACCGCCCGCATATGGCTGCGCTCGGGCTCGGCGGTCGCTCCGGCGTCGAACTCGACGAATTCGGTTTGGCGCACGGTCGTCGTCCAGCCCACCTGCAGGGCTTCCGGTCAGGTTGCCACGGACAACAGCCCGTTATCCGGGCCCTGCGGTCGGCGATTGCGGCCTTCATGGCCAAGTCCTCGGGCGAGCGCCTGGGAAGTGACACTGGGCTACCGGTGCAGGCCTGCCGGGATGTGGGGCGCGAGAGGGATGCTCCCTTCTCGGCCTCAAACTCGTGGCTGCGCTCATGCTGGCTGTGCGAAGCGCTCGGACCACTCTTCGGCGCCCGGCATCGGTGTGCGGCGGGTGTTCTGAAACATGCTGATGAGCCAGCCGGCCGGCTCTCGAAGCATCACGTAGGCGACGGTGGACCGTGCGCTGTTCTCGCGCAAGGACACCTCGCCACCGTCGCTGGTCCCACTGCCGATGAGCACGATAGCCACGTCGGGGCGTACGAGACGGATCTGCGGTTCTTCCCCGAACAGAAGCACCAGCTCCTCGCTGCGATGCGGGCTCTCGAACAGGAGTCGGTGTCCCTCTTCGATCTGTCCTCGCCCCTGAAGGGTGAAGCCGAAGTTGGTCGTGTACTGCGCGTCCTGAGTGAACAGCGCCGCATAGCCGGCGGCGTCACCCCTGGCCCACGTGTCGGACAGATCGGCGAAGATGGCGCGGATCGCCGAGAGATCGGCGTCGTGATGGGTCTGCGGGGTGGTGTTCATAGCTCCTCCAAGTAGAGTAGATTTATCTCTACAAACCGAGTATTTCGGATATTCGAGATAAATGCAAGGGAGTGGAACGCCCTATGACTGAGCCCACTGACGACATCGCCCAGCGCATCGCTCGCGAACTGCGGCTGCTCGCGATCCACACTGTCGTCTACAGCCAGCAGGCGTCCTCGGCGCTCGGGCTCAATGGCACAGAGAGCGAAGTCTTGAACCTCCTCGGACTGGAGGGCTCCCGGACCGCAGGCCAGATCGCCCGCGCCACCGGCCTGAGCTCCGGCACCACCACCGGGGTGCTCGACCGACTCGAAGAGCGCGGCTACATTCGACGCGAACGCGACTCCGCCGACCGACGCAAGGTCATCGTCACGGCCGACCCGGATGCGCTGAAGCGCGTGGGAGGCATGTTCGACGCACATGAACAGACCCTTGCGGCAGTGCTCGGCGAGTACGAAGCCGACGAGCTCCACAGCGTCGCCGAGTTCCTCGCACGACTCACCGAGGCCGCCAAGCAACACCCCTTCACGGCTGACCAGCAGTCGACGGGTTCCCAAACCTCCGGGGGCCGGACCGTCAACTCAGCGGCGGGTGCGACCCGCGGCGAAACAAGCCACGCCAGCACGGTAGAGGGGCATGCCCAGGCAGTCGTTCCAGTTTCGGCGCAGCAGGCGTGCGCAGGAGGCGGCCGGCCGCGTTAGTGGTCCGGTTTCGATCGCGTGGCTTGGAGGGCGGTGGCGAGGTTAAAACAGGGTGTCGCGCACGCGCAAGGGCCGGTAACCGGTAGGCCCGAGCTGGGCGAGTTCGGCGTCGATGTCGACCTCGATGGCGCCGAAGAAGTTGATGTTCTCGCTGTGCGCTGGAGAGATGTGCGCCAGGACATCGTCATCGATCCGGCGTCCGGCTCGGCGCATCTGGTCGACGGCGAGCCCGTAATACTCTGTGGTCCAAGCGATTACGGCGTTGGTGGCCAGGGTCAGGCACCAGGCTTGCTCGGTTTGGTCGTCGAGCTGGCGGGCGCGGATCATGCCCTCGTGGGCGTACAGCAGGTCCCGGCGAAGGGCGTGGAGGGATTCGCCCCTGTTGAGCTGGCGGGAGATCTCGATAGTCGGGATCGGACAGATAGCGGGCGGCGTAGACGTAGACGGTGCGTTTGTCCAGCTCGATCAGCAGCCCCAGCAGCACACACAGCTCGCAGCAGGACACACAGCTCCCAGTAGTGCCTATATGCGGTGACACTGCCCGATTTCCGGGCCTCCTCGAGATATCCACGCCACTTGGTCGGCACGAACCCGCTCAGGTGTGAACTCGTGCGCGAGCCGGTCGTAGGTCTCGGTCTGGGTTTGGTGGCGGGCGTGTGCGACTCGTTCCACCACCGTGCCGGGCCTGGCCGGATCACCCGCGCCGAGATCAGATACTCGCAGCCCAGCCGGAACGGCAGCGTCGGGGAATCGTGCTCCATCGCCCGTGCCAGCGGGAACTCGTCGAGCTCCTTCGATTCCAGCTGCCCGGCCCAGATACTGGGCGGCCAGCCGCACATGCTCGGTGCGGCTCTTGGCGCGCTTGCCGTACGAGCCGATCTGGACCGGATCCACCCGAAGCTGCTCGGCGAGCCGGGCCACCGCCACCGGCGGTGCCGTGGTCAACCGGTCCGGCACGAACCCCAGCCACGGCAACGTGCACAACGCGATCGACAGGCCCAACCGATCCGCCGGACCCCGGCCACGGCCCGGATCCACGAACGCCAGATCAGCCGGGGTCAGCGTGAAATACCGGAACAACTCTTCGCGGCTGATCTCCGGGAACCCCCGCGGACGCTCCAACTCCTCGTCCGCGAACACCCGCGTCGCCACGAACCTCAACCTCCAACACGCCGCCGATCAACCCTCATCGGCAGCCAAGCCGAGCACCAACCACCCGGCCGCGCACCCCGAACGCGAAAACCCTGCTCTACCAGCCCAGTACGCTATATCCGCTCGAAATTCGGTCGATACTAAGGCGACCCCGCAATAGCCATATGAGATGTGGGGAAACTATGAGTGTCAACAAGTTCGCCGGCACGGCCGACTGATCGAGTAACTACTCGTCGGGTGGGGGCTGCAGGCTGATGCGGTCGGCGAGGGCGTCGACGGCGTCCGCGTCGGCGTATGCCTCGGTGGTCAGTTCGAGGAATGCGGCCCAGCGGTTTATACGTGGCGTCCAGCGTTGGATGAAGGCGTGGGCATGTTCGTACTCGCCGCGCGTACCGCTGATCTGTGCACGTGCCGCCGCTTCGGTGGCGGCTTGTACGGTGTTCTGCGCCAGTGCCAACTGTTCGCGGCAGTGGTCGGCGTCGGGGACCTCCTCACGCACGGTGTCGGCTTCGACGCGCAGGTTGAGGATGAGTCCGGCCAGCCGGGGGTCGGCCGGTCCGGAGCGCGGGGCGGAGGTGCCCGCGGCGATGGCCTTATCTCGGCGTTCGCGTCGCCGCCGCTCCCGTTTTTCGGCCAACGCCACTTGCTTACGGTAGGTTTCGGTATCCGCGACGGTGACCACGGGAAAGGTCAATGTTGCTGCCGCAGAGAGCATTTCGTCGCCGTTTCCGTCACGGATCCGCATGGTGACCTGGTCCAGCGGCGGGGCCGGGTCCGGCTCGTCCTCGAGGCGGGCATCGAGCACCGCATTGCGGTAGTCGATCATGATGTCCGCGACGACCCGATCGAACACGGCGGTACCGACCTCGACGTGGTTGCTGCACGTGCGCCCGGTGCAGTCGTCGGGAGTTCCGAATTCGCCGTCACCGGAGTCGACAACGGATTCCCCGGCCGGACCGTTGCCGATCACCTCCCAGCTGTAGGTATTGGATTGTGATACCTCGGCTCGCTCCACACAGTCCTCGGACATGGCCTGACCGTACTTCATGAAGGCGTCGCGAATCGGTTGTTCTGCGAAGCGGTCGACACACGCCTGGGGACGCCATCGGATCGGGCGCCACGGCTGCTACCGGGTTGCTGCCGCACACAAGTGTCATCGTCACCGCGAACGCCGCCGCTGCGCTCGTCTCTATCCTGCGGTGGACCATTCGCGCAGAAAATTAGAGGATCGTTCTTCTTTACGAGAGTAATGTTCGCATCCATGCGCGTGCGGTGGGGAGTGTGTCGATGGGTGGAAGAACTTGTCGGTGGCGACCGCAATACTGACGCGAGCCGATGAATTCGAGCCCGCGGCCCCGTCTGTATCACTGTGGCGCGATCCGATGACTCGGCACCGCGCCGCACTCAATTCCTGTCGACATGCTGTGGAGGTACCCCGATGTCAGCCGAACTTTCCGCCCCCGCCACGGGAGGGCGGACGCCGACCGTCATCCGGGTACTGGTACTCGCGACCTTCGTGGTGATCCTGAACGAGACCATCATGATCAACGCGATTCCGCGGCTGATGGCGGATCTCGAGGTCGCCGAGCGGGCGGCGCAGTGGGTGTCCACCGCATTTATGCTGACGATGGCAGCCATCATCCCGACCACCGGCTGGTTCCTGCAACGGGTGTCGACCAGACGCGCCTATGCCGTCGCGATGGGAGTCTTCCTCGCTGGTACCGCGGTGTCGGCCCTTGCGCCGTCGTTCGCGATACTGCTGCTCGGCCGGATCATTCAGGCCTGCGGTACCGCGGTAATGATGCCGCTGCTGATGACCACACTCATGACCGTGGTGCCCGAGCGGGATCGCGGCCGGGTGATGGGCAATGTCACCCTGGCCATTTCGGTGGCACCCGCCCTCGGTCCGGTAGTTTCCGGGATGGTGCTGCAGATCGGTTCCTGGCGTTGGCTTTTCGCGCTGGTACTGCCGATCACGGCGGTCGTCACCTGGCTGGGCCTGCGTCAGCTGGAGAACGTCGGTGAACCGCAAGCCGGGGCGATCGACTGGTCGAGTGTGGTGCTGGCCGCGCTCGGATTCGGTGCGCTGGTGTTCGGGCTCAGCCGGTTCGACAGCGACAACCTCACCAGCCCCGCCCTGATCGTCGCCGTGGGTTCGGCACTCATCGCCGTATTCGTATTCCGTCAGCTGCGCCTGCAGCGCGCCGGCACCCCGCTGCTGGATCTGCGGGTCCTGCTGTCCGGCACCTACGCGAAGTCGCTGGTGCTGATGTCGGTCGCGTTCATGGCGATGCTCGGCTCGATGATCCTGCTGCCGCTATACCTGCAGAACCTGCGTGGTCTCAGCCCGCTGCAGACCGGCCTGCTGGTGATGCCGGGCGGGCTTGCGATGGGCCTGCTCGGCCCGACGGTCGGCCGTCTGTTCGACCGTTTCGGTGGCCGCGTACTGGTGATTCCCGGTTCGGTCGGCATCGCCGCGGCGCTGGCCGGTTTCACCCACATCTCGATGTCCATGCCGTACTGGCAGCTCCTGGCCTTGCACATCCTGCTGATGGTGTCGCTGGCCACCACCTTCACCCCCGTCTTCACCCTCGGCCTCGGTGCGCTCCCGCAGCACCGGTACTCCCACGGCAGCTCCATGCTCGGCACCCTCCAACAGGTCGCCGCAGCCTTCGGCACCGCCCTGGTGGTAACGGTGATGTCGGCCCGCAGTACCGGACTCGTCGCCAACGGCACCGACCCCATCACCGCTCACCTCGACGGCATGCGCCTGGCCTTCCTCGTCTCCGCCGCTTTGGCGCTGGTCGTGATCGCTGCGGCCGTGGTCCTGCCGAGCCGGGCGGCTGCGGCCGTCCCGGAGGAGGCGACCGAGGAACGCGATGGCGCAGTGCCTGAATTTGTCAAGGGCTGAACATAATTCGGTACGACGAACCTTTTCCATCTTCGGTCGACAGCTGGTCCTGGGAGACTGGAAACCGGCGGTGGAAGCGGTGCCTCGACTGGGCAGCATATTGCTGCCTTGCGTGCGGAATTCACACCGGCAGGACGTGTTTCGAAGGAGCTGGCATGAGCGAAGTGGTCGAACGCACCGAAGTGCTACTGCCCGGTCCGGCGGAGGCGCTGAGCGGGCTGCTCGGTGTCCCACTGCCCGATCTCGACAAAGGACTTCCGCTGCTGTGGCACTGGATCTATCTGCTCGAGCGACCCGCACAGGTGGATCTGGGACCTGATGGTCATCCGATTCGCAATACCGTTCCGGAACCGCCGGGGCCCGGTCGACGCCGGATGTGGGCCGGTGGCCAGGTGCGCACCCGCGGGGCGCTGGTGTGTGGTGAACCGGCGACCAAGCGCACGAAAGTGCTATCCACACAGGAGAAACAGGGGCGCACCGGTGTGCTGACCTTCGTCGTTGTCGGCCATCAGATTCTGCAGGGCGACCGGATCGTCGTGGACGAACGCCACGATATCGTCTACCGTGACGCCGCCGAGCAGGGCAGGCAATCCGGCGAGCCGGAACCGGGCCAGGACGCGAAAGTGCCTCCCGCCGAAGGTGAATGGGCCATCGACACCTCCCCGACACTACTGTTCCGATATTCCGCGCTCACCTATAACGGCCACCGCATCCACTACGACCGTGACTACGCCCGAGATGTCGAGGGCTATCCAGGTCTGCTTGTGCACGGGCCGTTGCAGGCGGTGGCCATGGCCGAGGCGGCTCGGGCCCGCGGATACGCCGGAGACCAGGTCTTCGACTATCGGCTGCGGTCACCGCTGTTCGATCACCAAGGGCTGATCGTCTCGGCGACTCCGCGCGACGGTGCGCTCGTGACCGTCGTGCGGGACGGTTTCGGACGGCAAACCGCCACCGGAACACTGTATCCCGCCGATTGACGATGCCCGGTCGGCCCCGCACCCTTGCTCGCGAACCCCTCGATTCGCTGGCAATGCTCCGACGAGCAGTGTGGGGCCTTCCTCTCCGGTGTCGCGAACGCGGTCAGGCGTTGGCCTTTTCGTAGGCCTGAGCTACTTCTGCTGAAATCCGTCCGCGGGCCGATACCGCGATACCTTTCGTGCGGGCCCAGTCGCGGATGGCGACCGTGCGGGCGCGGTCGTTGGCCGTGCGCGAGGTCTGGCCCTTGCTCCGGGACGCGCGACCGATTTTGCGAGCGCTCGAGGTCCAGGGCTCGAAGATGCCGCGCAGGTGGCCGGCATTCCGGGTGGATAGGTCGATTTCGTATTCGACGCCGTCTACGGCGAAGGTCACTGTTTCCTCGGCGGGGGATTTGCCGTCGTAGTCATCGACGAGCGTCACAACGACCTTGCGTGCCATGGGCATTCCTTTTCGTGGGTGGATAGCGGGCAGAGGATCGTGATCAGAGGATCGTGATCATAACGAGCGGCCGTACAACGATCGAACCCACCCCGAATCGGCGATCGCGAACCGGTTTGTGCGGATCGCCTCGCGGTTGTGCCGGTGCGGCATGGGTTTCCGGCGATGACGGACAAACTGCCGAAACCGGATGTACCCCTCTCGGGAATCCTTCCAGGCGAGACGGTTTCGACCAAGCGGTTGGTTCAGTGAACTATCAGCGATCCATGTATTGATCGCCGACGGTGGAGGAATCATACGGGTTTATTACCCGCTCCAGAGGAAGAACGGCTAGCCTGGCGACATGGTGGCAAACGACCTGCGGCGAGTTGACCTGCCTGGCAATCGGAGTGGCGCACGGGTGGATCCGAGCCGAAGCGTCCGCGAATCGTGAGTGCGGCCGAAGCCTGCGAACTCTCGGCGCCTCACGCGCAAGCGCAGATCATCGCCCTGTGCAATCAGAAAGGCGGCGTAGGTAAAACCACCTCGACCATTAATCTGGGCGCCGCGCTCGCCGAACGCGGGCGACGGGTGCTGCTGGTCGACCTCGATCCACAAGGCGCGTTGTCCGCAGGGTTGGGCGCGGTTCTGAACGACATGCGATCAACCGTATACAACCTGCTCGGGGAATCATCGGCGTCGGTGATCGACGAGGTGCTGATCAAGACTCGGGTCGACAACGTCGATCTCCTACCGAGCAATATCGATTTGTCCGCGGCGGAGATTCGGTTGGTGCACGAGGTCGGCCGGGAATATTCGCTGCGCCGGGCACTCGACCCGATTCGCGACCGCTACGACTACATACTCATCGACTGTCAGCCATCGTTGAGCCTGCTCACCGTAAACGCCCTGGCCTGCGCGGACGGCGTGATCATCCCGATGGAGTGCGAGTTCTTCTCGCTGCGCGGGGTCGCGCTGCTCACCGACACCATGGACAAGGTCCGGGACCGGCTGAACCCGCGGCTGAGCCTGTTCGGAATCGTGGTCACGATGTTCGATCAGCGCCTGCTGCATTCGCGTCAGGTATTGGCCCGGGTTGCCGAGGTTTTCGGCGACCAGGTCTACGACACGGTGATCTCGCGGACCGTCCGCTTTCCGGACGCGACCGTCGCCGGTGAACCCATCACCACCTGGGCACCTCGATCCGCCGGCGCCGAGCAATACCGGGCCTTGGCCCGCGAGGTCATCCAGCGATCCGGCCGCTGACCCACCGCTACGACGATGGTGCGAAGGCTGTCTCGTCCTGACGCAGGCTCGTCGCCGCCGTCGATCGGTCATGTGTAATCGGGCCATCGTCTGAAAGGCTGAATCCCGCAATCGAATTCGGATGAAACTTCGATTTCAGGCGTTGATCCTATACCGGCGCAGACGGGCATAGAGGGTGGTGCGACCGATGCCCAGCTCGACAGCTGCCGCTGCTTTGTTTCCGTTTGCCGCGCGCAGGGCTGTCAGGATCGTGTCTCGTTCCGCGGTCTCCATCAGCGTCAGGGGACGCGTCGCTGGTGATCGATAGGCTGGAGGCAAGTCCTTCTCGGTGATGTCGCCGACCCGATGATGGGATTTCGCGTAGTCGAGCACCGACTTCAGTTCACGGAGATTGCCCGGCCACGGCTGGGCGGCCAGAGCATTCAGTGCCGAGGGCGCGATTTTTCTCGAAGCCGCGAGTTCAGGTGTGTGAAGGACTTTCAGCGCCACCGCATTGAAATCCTGCTGATATGTCCGCAGCGGGCGAAGCTCATGGTGATTCAGAGCGGTCGCCGAGAGTGCGGCTTGTTCGGGATCGGGGGTCGCCAGTGGCGAGGTGGTCATGACGACCAGGCCGGGCGCGGCACGTACCGCTGGGGCGAGCCGGGCCGCTGCCTGAGGCGTCAACGTGTGGATGTTATCGATGACGACGCGGGCCGAGTGCCGCAGCGCGCTGCGGACTCGTGCCGCCCACTCGTCGTCCAGATCGGAATCGACGGCGTCGAAGAAGTCGGCGTCGTTGCCCGCGATTTCGCGCGCGGCGGTTGTGCGGCCCGTGCCTGGCTCCCCGACGACGAGCTCCACGCTGTGGCTCGCGATGGGCGGTATGTTCGTCGCGCAGTGAATATTTGAGGGAACCGGCGGCGAGTCGGGTAGGGGGGTGATATCGAATATGACTCCACCGGCGGTGTCGGATACCGAACGGGCGATCACCAGCACATTCAAGCCGGATGACAGGGTCAGTGGCTGCTGGATCGCACGGTCCGGACCGACGTTCGCGGCGACGTTGCGCAGGACGACGTGATCGGTGCTGTGTAGGAGGTCCACGGCCGCCGGGTTGCTCAGCATGACGTTCTCGCCGTAGACGAGCACGGCGTGATTCTTATTGCGCGTGTGGATTTGGAAAGCGGCGAGCAATCGTTGCTCGGAGATCCGGGCGCCCTCCAGCAGTCGCTGCTCGATGTCCTGGACGGCTCGCATCAGGAATGGGCCGAGCAGCGCCGAGGATTGTTCGATCGTGCCGGTGATGTCGAGGACACCTTCGACACGACGGGTGATCGGATGGACGATCGGAGCGCCGTAGCAGCAGAACTGCCTGAGCGCCTCCAGGAAATGCTCGTCACCGGTGACGGCGATCGGCTGTCGCAATTCGTACGCGGTCGCCAATGCATTCGTCCCGCTCGATTCTTCGAGGTATTGGAATCCTGGCGCGGCCAGGACGCTATCGAGTACCGTATTCAATTGCGGCTGAGCAACTCTGCGGTCGATGATGCGCGCGGTCCGGTCGGTGAGGAGTACCGAGAATTTCGTTTCGGCGAGTTCATCCATCATCCGGTCGAGAATTGGCCGAGCCGCCGTAGACAGCCGACTCCGTCGCTCGAAGTCGGGGACAAATCTGGTTTCGCGGACCCGCATTCCCGGGTCGAGCCCGAAGAGGGTGGCGCGCTTCCACGCGTCGGCGATTTCGGGTCGCTGACACCGCGTGTCTATCTCGGCGTTCATTGAATCGTTCATTCCTGGCTGTCGGGTGAGCACGATGAGTCTAACGCCGCTGTGATCGGCGACACAGCCATCGGTCCGGCCCGCGCCAGAAGCGTTCGGAATCGGAACACTGAGGCGCGGCTCACCCGCGCCAGCATTGGCACAGTCACATTGGACGAAGTGACGTGCCTAGCAAAGGAGCGAACGGTGACGGTCGAAAACAGCGTCCGGGTCGGCGTCGATGCCGAATTCTTCATGACGATCAACGGCGAGTCCACGGGCGGAACCGGAGTCGCAGATGTGTACGACCCGGCGACGCGGTCGGTGATCGCGCAGGTGCCAGTGGCGACTCGCGAAGACCTGGATCGGGCCGTCGAGGCCGCGCACACCGCGTTCCCCACCTGGTCGGCGACCCCGTTGGCTCAGCGGCAGGCGATTGTTTCCGCGATCGGCGATCGTCTCGAAGAGCACGCTGAGGATTTCATGGCCCTGCTGACGGCGGAACAGGGCAAACCGCGCGCGATGGCCGAGTGGGAGGTGTTTGGCTCGGTCGCATGGTTTCGAGAGATCTCGAAGCAGTCGCTGCCGGACGAGGTGCTAGAGGACTCGCACGAACGGCGCGTAATCAGCCGCCATACCCCGCTGGGCGTAGTGGCCGCCATCGTGCCTTGGAACTTCCCGATCCTATTGGCAGTCTGGAAGATCGCGCCCGCGCTGGTGGCGGGCAATGCGATCATCGTCAAGCCGTCGCCGTTCACCCCGCTGTGCGACTTGAAACTCGTGGAACTCGTTCAGGACCTGCTGCCGCCGGGTGTGCTCGGCGCGGTGAGCGGTGATGACGAGCTCGGCAAGTGGATGACCGCGCACGAAGGCATCGCGAAGATCGCCTTCACTGGCAGCACCGATACCGGCAAGCACGTCATGCGCTCGGCAGCCGGCACGCTCAAGCGGATCACCCTCGAGCTCGGTGGCAACGATCCGGCCATTGTGCTCGGCGATGTCGACCCGAAAAAGGTTGCACCGGAGTTATTTTGGGCCGCTTTCCAGAACAACGCCCAATTCTGCAATGCCGCCAAGCGGGTCTACATTCACGACAGTGTGTACGACGCCGTGCGTGACGAGCTGGTGGCGTTCGCCCGTACCGTGGTCGTCGGTAACGGCTCCGACCCGGCGACTCAACTCGGTCCGATCCAGAACGAACCGCAATACCGCAAGGTGGCGGAGTACTTCGACGACTGCACCGACAACGGTTATGTTTTCGCTCTCGGCGGCACCATTGATCCGGCCTCGGAGGGGTGGTTCGTGCCGGTGACGATCGTCGACAGCCCGCCAGAGGATTCGCGCCTGGTTGTGGAGGAGCCATTCGGCCCGATCCTGCCGCTGTTGCGGTGGACCGATGAGGACGATGTCGTGGCCCGGGCGAACGACACGGCCTGGGGTCTGGGCGCCACGGTGTGGGGCGCCGATCTCGAGACAGTCCAGCGCATCGGTGAACGACTCGAGGCCGGGACCGTCTGGTTGAACGAGGTGCACCAGTACTCGCCGCACCAGGTGTTCGGCGGACATAAGCAGTCGGGCATCGGCGCGGAGAACTCACTGCACGGTCTGGCCGAGTACACCAACCACCAGACGATCACGTTGAACAAGGTGCCCGGAGTGGTTTCCTGAACTGGCGGGGTGAGAGTCGAATGTCTGCATCCACGCCTTGTGCTCCAGCGGTCGGCCCTGGGGAGATTCTTCCCTTCGCCGCCGAGCGCTACCCGGACAAGCTCGCGTTGGTGATCGGGGCGAAGCGGTTCACCTACCGGGATCTCGAGCGCATGTCACGTCGAGTCGCGGTGGCCCTACAGCGGCGGGGGATCGGTGACGGCTCCGTCGTATCCCTCTACGGCCAGAACAGCTGGGAATGGATCGTCGGCTACCACGGAGCATTACGTGCGGGAGCGACGGTCAATCCGGTGAACGTGATGCTCACCGGAACCGAGCTGAAGTATGTGCTCAACGATTGCGAATCGGATGCCATCTTCGCGGGCTCGGAGCAAGCCGCAACTGCCGCAGCAATTGTGGCCGAGGTGCCCTCGGTCGAACTGTTCGTCGAGTTCGGCGACGAACAATTCGAGCCGTCCGCCCAGCCGTTTTCCGCGCTCCTCAGCGAAGGGAGCGACGAGCAGCCGACAGTGGTCGCTCACCGGCCGGCGGATCTGTGCTCGATCGCCTACACATCCGGAACCACCGGATATCCGAAGGGAGCCATGCAGTCCCATCGCGCGGTCCTGCTCAACTGCGCGTTGACGGCGACGATGCACGGGCGCACCCGTAGTGACATAGTCGTGACGGCCCTGCCGGCAGCACACGTCTACGGCAACGTGGCAATCAATTCCACGTTCCTCGCTGGCGGGACCGTCGTGCTCATGGAGCGTTTCGCTGCCGCCGCCGCGTTGCAGTTGATCGCGGGCGAAAGCGCCACCATGTTCGAGGGTGTGCCCGCCATGTACTCGATGATCCTCGCCGACGACTCGCTCGCCGACGCTGATTTGACGAGCCTGCGTATGACAACCGTTGGTGGACAAACATTCTCCGTGGACACTCTCGAGAAATGGCAGCAGCGATCCGGGGTGCCGATGATCGAGCTGTGGGGTATGACCGAGCTTGCCGGGCTCGGCGCCACTCACAGCCTGTACGCTCCACCGGTCCCCGGATCGATCGGAGTCTGCCTGCCGGGCACCGACATTCGCATCGCCGGCCTCGATGGCAGCGATAGGGAAGTCCCGGTCGGCGAGCCGGGCGAACTACAGGTTCGTGGTCCACTCGTCATGCTCGGCTACTTCGGAAACGACGCCGCGACCGAAGAAGTCATGCTCCCAGGCGGCTGGATGCGGACCGGCGATGTCGCCTATGTCGACGACACGGGCCACTACTTCGTGGTCGATCGGATCAAAGACATAATCGTCACCGCTGGATACAACGTCTATCCCGCCGAGATCGAGCGGGTGCTCGCGGGCCATCCAGACGTCGCGATGGCGGCGGTCGGGCGTCGCCCGGACGACATGCGCGGCGAGATCGCGGTCGCCTATGTGGTCCCCAAACCGGGTGCGCGGCTGAGTGATTCGGACATTATCGAGCACTGTAGGGATGGTCTCGCAGCATACAAGCGACCGCGTGCCGTCGTGTTCGTGGACCAGCTGCCGACCACTTCATCGGGAAAGATCATGCGCCGCAAACTCGGCGAGCTGACCGAGAAAAACTGAGGAATACATCGTGAAATCAACTGCAGCTGTTCTGGAGTCGGCGAACTCACCGGTCGTCCTCGCGGAAGTCGACATCGCCCCGTTGGCACCGCGGGAGGTGCTGGTAAAGATGGCAGGATCGGGCATCTGCCACACCGACCTGGGCGTGATCGCCGCGCCCAGCGCGGGACAGACCCCGATCGTATTGGGCCACGAGGGTTCCGGCGTCGTCGAACAGGTCGGTTCCCAGGTCACCTCGCTGGCACCGGGCGACCACGTCGTGCTGTCGTATAGCTCGTGCAGCCATTGTGACAACTGTGTGCGTGGTGTGCCGCAGCATTGCCGAGACTTCGTCGCACTCAACATGGTCGGCGCTCGCGTGGACGGCACTTCGCCACTGAGCCGCGCCGGCGTCCCGGTGCTGGGCGCCTGGTTCGGCCAGTCGTCCTGGGCGCAGCGTTCAGTGGTCACCGAACAGAACGCGATCAAGGTCGATGACGATCTGCCGCTGGAGCTACTGGGGCCGTTGGGGTGCGGAATCCAGACCGGCGCTGGTGCGGTGCTCAACACCCTCAATCCGGAGGCCGGATCCTCCATCGCCATCTTTGGCGCCGGCTCGGTGGGTTTGGCGGCGCTTCTCGGGGCCAAAGTTGCCGAGTGTGCCACCATCATCGCTGTCGATATCCAGGATGCGCGGCTCGCGAAGGCCACCGAACTCGGTGCCACGCACACCGTCAACCCGTCCGAAGTGGATGCCGCGGAGACGATACGAAATATCGTCGGTGGGCTGGGTGTGCAGTACTCCGTGGATTGCATCGGATTCCCCAGCGTGGTGCGCAGCGCTCTCGAATGTCTGCAGACGCCGGGTGTGTGCGCTACCGTCGGGTTCCAAGGGATTCCCAACGAGATCACCATCGATCAAGGACAGCTGCTGTTCGGGAAATCGCTGGTCGGCGTTATCGAAGGTGATGCTATCCCGGCAGAGTTCATCCCCCGTATGCTTCGCCTCTACAAGGCGGGCAGATTCCCCTTCGACAAGCTCATCGAGACCTTCGAGTTCGGGGACATCAACAAGGCCATCGAAGCGGCTCACCACGGTGACGTCATCAAAGCGGTGCTCACCTTCGATATCTGAGGCCGAACAACGGCGCTGGTCCAGAATGTCAGCCTGGACCAGCGCTGCGAGCCGAGGCGTAGTTGGTGCTGGCTGGGGTTGAAACATGAACTGGATCTGGGGATCTCGCTTCCCGTGTTGATTCATGCGGGAACAGATGGAGATGGCGCCGCCGTGCACTGCACTCGCAGCGACGCCGAGTCGGGCGGAGGCGATGCCGACCGCGACGAACCCGTCGTTGATCTCTGCCAGATCCACGTCGGCGGAGTTGCACCGCGAACGGCGGCAGCAGGGATACATCACTCTGATAGAAGGTAGTTTCACGTGCAAAAGGATGACGGCGCTGTCGCCGATGCTGTATTGACCAGCGAGCAACTCGGCCATCTTCGGCATTTCGACAACTTGTCTCGGCAACTGCCCAATGACTGGTCGTTGATGCAAGGCAAGGCCAACGGCCAGGATGACTTCGGCGGGTATCGATTCCAGCTCGCATACATGGCATACGCCCTGGCTTTGACCCATTACCATCGACTGCCGAATGCGCCTGGCGTATTCAAACCTGTCTTTGAACGCCTGATCGACAAGCTGCTTCTGCCCGAGGTCTGGATGTACTGGCGCGATTCCAGTCGCGGTGGTTCGCCGTACAACGCCCACCTGTCGGAGGGGTACCAGGAGCAGTGGGATCCCGTTGCGCGCGATAACATCATGTACAGCGCGTACATCCAGTCCATCACATTGATGTATCACTACCTTTTCGCGGACGATCGGTACGCGCGACCGGGTGCCCTGGCATTCGATTTCTGGTCGTTCTTCTGGGGCGGGGTACCGAAGCGGTTCGAATACGACGAGAATTCGCTCAACGAGCAGATTTACTGGCAGATGGTCGAGAGCGGATATCTCGGCGTCGCTTGTGAACCCAACTGTGTGTTCCAGATCTGCAACCAGCCGGCGATCCTCGGTTTTCGCATGCACGATCTGGTGACCGGGGAAAACGTGGCCGCGGAAGTCACCCGCAGCTACGAGAAGACGTGGTCCCAACTGGGGCGGCTCGATTCGACCGGGCACTACAACATGCTGATGGCACCCAATCCCGGCCAGATATTCGCCAACGTGGAAACCTCGGCATGGGTGGACGCATGGTGCGGGACCCTGATGAACATGTGGAACCGAGAGTTCGTCCGAGAACACTACCCGAGCCAGATCAAGGACCTGCTGATCGATGGTCTGGACGGAACGAAATCGGTTCGCTTCACGCCCGATCGGGAAATCATCCCGGGCCGGTCCATTGTTGCCGACTTCTGTGATTTCGGGTGGGCCGCGACGTGGGCGTCGGAGATGGGTGATGCCGCGACGCTGGACGGGCTGCTCGCCCACGCCGACCGCTTCATGAATCCCACCTGGCGTGACGGCGGCCTGTACTACCCCCGGAAAGACACCCAGTGCGATGAGAGCGGCAACCGGATCGAAGTCGAGCCACTCGCCGGCAATGTTTTGCTCGGATACGCGCGGTTGAATGTGCCCGACGGACTCTGGAAGTTCTACAACAAGACTTGGGACGCCGCGCATTTCACCGAGCCCGCCCTGACCGCCGTCGGAGGTGACATCGCGGTGAGTCGAGCTCGATTCGACTCGAACTCGGGCACGTTGACATTTCGCATTCAACGACATGCCGACAGGGATGGCGACGGGTCGATTACTCTCGGCAATGTTGCCGACCGAGAGCGATGGTCGCTGTGCGAGCAGGGGGTGGTCCTCGCGATGGGAGGCGTGGGCGAACCGATCACGACAGGTCAGGGAACGGACAGGTTGCCTTGGGTCGCAATCGAGCGCGTCGATACCGGAATCAGGCTTCGACTTTCTGCAGGTGCGCCACGAACATTCGAACTCGAGGTGTCTGCGCTGAAGGGATCGAGCAATGCATGAGATGACAGACAGTCCCCGCCACCGCCACGTCAGTGGTGTATTCGACCTGCTCGACCATAACGGCCAGGAGGTGAACGAGCGGACCTACCGTGGGAAGTATGTGGCCGTCTTTTTCGGATTCACCCATTGCAAGATGGTCTGCCCACGAGCTCTGCGCCGCTTGTCGACCGTACTCGACTCCCTTGGCCCGCTCGCGGATCGTATTCAGCCGCTCTATATCACTGTCGACCCGGACCGGGATACACCGTCGGTGATGAAGAAGTTTCTCTCATCGGACTATCCGCGGTTCGTGGGCTTGACCGGTTCGACCCCGCAAGTCGAAAGTGCCAAGAAATCCTTTCGCGTGTTTTCGACGGCGGTAGCGGACCCGGACGATCCGGAGGGCTACCAGATGCCGCACTCGGCATTCACCTACCTCATGGGCCCGGACGGCGCCTATCTGACCCATTTCACCGACGCTGTCGGGGAGGTCGAGCTGATTAATCGGCTGTCGTCGATCCTGCGGTGAATCCGGTGCCGATTCCGCTCGGGTCGGTGAGTGTCAATGGATCACGGTCCCTGTACCGCCCACGCCGCCATCACCTCGGCCAGGGCGGTGGCTCCTCGGTGGCAATCGTCGGGTTCGGCGTATTCGGCGGGGGAGTGCGAGACACCGGTTGGGTTGCGAACGAACAACATCGCGGTCGGTACCAGTGCCGACAGCACGCCCGCGTCGTGACCGGCGGCAGTCGGGAGTATCGGGACGGCCTGCAGATGGCCGAGAACCTGGCGAATCCGATCACGAACGTCCTCGGGGAATTCGACGATCGGAGAGAACGATTCGGTGCGAACGTCGAGCCCGGTTCGATTGATTTCGGCGCTCTGTCGAGCGTGTTCGATGAGGGTGTCGACGAGTCGGGTCACTGTCTTCTCGTCGGCTGCCCGGGCATCGAGCCACGCTGTTACCTGCGAGGGGATCGCGTTGGTGCCGTTGGGCGCGACGAGCACCTTGCCGAAAGTCGCGACGGCGTCGAAGTCCTCGGCGACCGCTCGCGCGGCATGAATGGCCGAGGCGAACGCGAGCATCGGGTCGCGGCGATCAACCAAACGGGTGGCACCGGCGTGGTTGGCCTCACCGGTGAAGGTGAATTCCCAGCGACCGTGTGGCCAGATCGATGACGCCAAAGCCAGCGGCTGGTCGATGATGTCCAGCGCGCGTCCCTGCTCCACGTGCAACTCGACGAAAACCCCTACCCGCGAGGCCAATTCGGGATCGGCACCGAGATGCGCGGGATTCCGGCCGGCACGTGTCAGCGCTTCGGCCAACGTGATCCCGTCGCCGTCGCGCAGGCCGAGCGCGCGTGCTGGCGACAAAGTCCCCGCACTCAGTTGCGAGCCGATGCATGCGACGCCGAATCTGGCACCTTCTTCATCGGAGAAAGCGACCACGCCGATGGGGATTCTCGGTTCGATGCCCTGCGCCTTCAGCAGATCGACGGCGGCGAATGCGGATACGATACCGAGCGGCCCGTCGTATGCGCCGCCGTCGGGTACCGAATCCAGATGTGATCCGGTGATGAACGCACCGCGCGGTTCGCCGAGCCAACCCTTCGGCATCCACCACGCCCATAGGTTGCCGTTGCGGTCGGCTTCGACGTCCATGGATCTGGCCGTCGCGGTGCTCGTGAACCACTCGCGCAGCGTGAGATCGGCATCGTTCCAAGCGAATCGACGATATCCGCCGGTGCCGTCGTGCCGCCCGACGTCGAGGATATCCCTCCAAAGCCGGTCGAAGCTCACGGGACTCGCGGTGATCGAGCCGTGCCCGTCCGATGTCGATTTCCGGCCGGTCACGATGCCGCTCCTGGGATCCACGTGGTGCCGGCCAATGGGATGCGCGCCATGGCCGCGGCTTCGACGGTCAGGGCGACGAGGTCTTCCGGTTCGAGGTTGCGCAGATGCGATTTGCCGCAGGCGCGGGCCAGTGTCTGTGCCTCCATGGTGAGCACGCGGAGGTAGTTGGCGAGCCGTCGGCCGCCTTCGACCGGATCGAGGTTTTTGGCCAATTCGGGATCCTGGGTGCTGATACCGGCGGGATCGCGGCCGTCCTGGAAGTCGTCGTAGTATCCGGCCGCCGACCCGAGCGCTTCGTACTGCGCGCGGAAGCGAGGGCTATTGTCGCCCAATGCGATGAGCGCAGCGGTGCCGATGGCGACGGCGTCTGCGCCCAGTGCCATCGCCTTGGCCACGTCGGCGCCGCTGCGGATGCCGCCGGAGACGATCAGCTGCACTTTGCGGTGCACATCGAGTTCCTGCAGTGCCTGCACGGCCTGTGGGATCGCGGCGAGGGTCGGGATGCCGACATGTTCGATGAAGACGTCCTGGGTGGCGGCGGTACCACCCTGCATGCCGTCCACTACGACGACATCCGCGCCGGCTTTGACGGCCAGCTTGACATCGTAGTACGTGCGGGTGGCGCCGACCTTGATGTAGATCGGCTTGTCCCAGTGTGTGATCTCGCGCAGTTCGAGAATCTTGATCGCCAAGTCGTCGGGCCCGGTCCAGTCCGGGTGCCGGCAGGCGCTGCGCTGATCGATGCCCTGCGGCAAGGTTCGCATACCGGCTACCCGCTCACTGATCTTCTGGCCGAGCAGCATGCCGCCGCCGCCCGGTTTCGCGCCCTGGCCCAGCACCACCTCGATGGCGTCGGCCTTGCGCAGATCATCGGGGTTCATCCCGTAGCGTGACGGAAGATATTGGTAGACAAGATGTTTCGACTGACCACGCTCCTCTGGTGTCATGCCGCCGTCGCCGGTCGTCGTGGAGGTGCCGACAGCGCTGGCCCCGCGACCGAGCGCCTCCTTGGCCGGGCCGGACAGCGCCCCGAAGCTCATTCCCGCGATGGTGATCGGGATATCGAGGTGCAGAGGGTGTTTCGCATGTCGGTCACCGAGCACGACATCGGTGTCGCAGCGCTCGCGATAGCCCTCCAGGGGATAACGGGACATGGAGGCCCCGAGGAACAGCAAGTCGTCGAAGTGCGGAAGCGGCCGCTTCGCGCCCCAGCCGCGAATGTCGTAGATGCCGGTTTCGGCGGCGCGCTGGATCTCGGCGATCACCCGGCGATCGAAGGTCGCCGATTCGCGCAGGGCAGGGTCGGGAGTGGTCATATCAGTACGCTCCGGCGTTGTCGACGTGGAAGTGGTACAGCTGGCGAGCCGATCCGAAGCGAGTGAACTCTGCCGGGTCGTAATCGAATCCAGCGGCCGAGAGCAATTCGCGCAGCTCGGCGAGATGCTCTTCGCGCATCGGTTTACGCACGCAGTCCGCACCAAGCGAGGCCACGGTCCCGCGCACGTAGATGCGTGCTTCGTACAGCGAATCACCCAGGGCCTCACCGGCATTGCCGCATACCACCAAGCGCCCTGCCTGCCCCATGAATGCGCTCATGTGCCCGATGTCGCCGCCGACCACGATATCCACCCCCTTCATGGAGATGCCGCATCGGGCGGCGGCGTTGCCCTCGATGACCAGCAGTCCGCCGTGTGCGGTCGCGCCGGCCGACTGTGAGGCGTCACCGCGGATCCGGACGGTGCCGGACATCATGTTTTCCGCCACCCCGACTCCGGCGTTGCCGGCGACGGTTACTGTCGCGCGCTGGTTCATGCCCGCGCAGTAGTAGCCGACGTGACCGTCGATGGTGAGATCGATATCCGCGTCGAGCCCGCACGCCAGTGCATGCGCCCCCCGCGGGTTGCTGATCGTCAGCGTGGCCGGCGGCTGCATCGCCGCGAGCATGGTATTGACCTCGCGGACACTGGATTCGGCGAGATCAACAGTTCGACGGCCGGTACCGGATCCGTCTGTGGCGATCACGGCCGTCTCGTTGGTGGTCAGTGTCGGCGCCATACATACACCTCTTCCGGTTCGGGTTCGAAGATTCGGGCGTGTTCGACGCCAGGCAGCTCGGTCAATGCGCGATACTCCGACGCCATTGCCACCCAGCGGTCGGTCTCGGCGATCACCGCGGGCTTGCACGAGATCGCATCGCGGACAACCGCGAACGAGTCACTGGTCGACACCAGCAGGGTGTAGAAGCCGTCGAAGCGCTCGTTGAGCAGCAGCAGCGCCTTCTCCAGATCCGCGCCTGCGGCGAGCTGTTCGGCGACGAAGCGGGCACCGACTTCGGTGTCGTTGTGGCTGTCGAACTGCACGCCATGTCGTTCGAGCTCATGCTTGATACTCATGTGGTTGCTGAACGAGCCGTTGTGCACCAGGCATTGGCCGGGCCCGACAGAGAACGGGTGCGATCCCTCTGCGGTCACCGCGGATTCGGTGGCCATGCGCGTATGTCCGACACCCTGCCAGCCCTGGGCATTCGGTAGCCCGAATCGGTGTGCGAGGGCAGTGGGGTCGCCGATTCCCTTGAGCACGGTCAGGTCCGATCCGAACCCGATGATGCGCGCTCCCGGCGCATGCTCACGGGCTTGCGCGGCGAGCGAACCGGCATCCAGCTCGCCGTGCAGTACGGTGGTCGGCGCCAGATCGTGCGCCGTGATCGGCACACCCGCTGCGCGAGTGACGCGTTCGGCCAATTCCGCGGCCGACACCGGGCTGTCGAGCAGCGACACTGTGCCGTGGCCCGGCGGCGACCAGATCGGATCGCCGTAAACGGCCATACCGGCCGAATCCGGGCCACGGTCGCACATGTGGTCGAGCATGCCGGTCAGCAGTGTGCCCAGCTGTGGATACAGGGCCTCATCACGGAGATGCAGCCCGACGATTCCACACATGATGTGTCCTCCAGGGGGTCAGAACGCGGTCAGGTAGTTGTCGATCTCCCACGCGGAGACGGTGTTGTGCCAAGCGAAGAACTCCTCGCGCTTGCGCTCGGCGAAATAGGCCGCGACTCCGGTACCCGCGACGTCGAGCGCGGCGGTGAGGACCGGGTCCGCCTCCAGCGCGTCCATGGCGTGTACCAGCGTCATCGGCAGCATGCGGTCACCGCGCGTGCCGGGCTGCCCCGGCTGCAGACCTCGATCGATGCCGTCCAGACCGGCCGCGATTGTCGCCGCCGCAGCGAGATACGGATTCGCCGCACCATCCGCGCCGCGCAGTTCTACCCGGTTGTGGTCGGGTACTCGCAGGTAATGGGTGCGATCATTGCCCCCGTAGCTCGCGTACCGTGGCGACCAAGTCGCGCCGCTGGCGGTGGCGGTCGCGCCGATTCGTTTGTAGGAGTTCACGGTTGGGGCGATCACCCCTTGTAGCGCGCACGCGTGTTCGAGAATGCCGGCGACGAACGAGTACGCGGTGGGCGAAAGTCCAAGGCCGTGTGGATCATCCGGATGTGGGAACACCGGATCGTCACCGCACCACAGCGATAGGTGCAGATGCATGCCGGAACCCGTGCGGTCGGTGAACGGTTTCGGCATGAAAGTCGCTGTCATGCTCCGCTTTTCGGCGATTACCGACAGCAGGTAGCGAGTGGTTATGACGCGGTCGGCGGTGGTGAGCGCATCGGCGTAGTCGAAGTTCTGCTCGAACTGACCGTTGCCGTCCTCATGGTCGCTGGCGTAATTGCCCCAGCCTAGGGCATTCATCGCATCCGATACTTCGGTGAGGTGGTCGTACATCCGGGTTACATCGCGGGCGTCGTAACAGGGCTGAGCGCTGACATCGGCTTTGTCGGCCGTGCACAGGGTGCCGTTCTGATTACGATCGACGAGGAAGTATTCGACCTCTGCGCCGACGTTGACGGTGTATCCACGCTCGGCGGCGCGCGCCAGGGTGCGTTGCAGTATCACTCGCGGCGCGAACGGCCACGGCTGTCCCTCGACGTGTGGTGTGCAGTGCACGAGCGCCAAGCCGGGCCGCACGAACGGGATCGGCGTGAACGAGCCCGGATCCGGGAGGGCTATCAGATCCGGGTCACGCGGTTGCTGGCCCATCATTCCGGCGGCGTACCCGGCGAACCCTACGCCGTCCTTCTCCAGCTGGCCGATCGCCGATGCCGGAACCAGTTTCGCGCATGGCTTGCCGGACAGCGTGGTGAACAGTGCGAGCACGAAGGTGGTGTCGGTGGTCTCGGCAAGGGCAGCCAACGATATTTCTGTCGTGACCGCTGGAGTGGCAGCGTCGGTGGCCATAGGGTTCTCCTGGGATATCACAGTTGATCTGGAAGGATTGTGGGTCAGCGCATTTCACCGGCGCCCTGGTACGGGTGCAGGCTCAGCAGTGGTCGGCCTTCATCGAAACGCGAGTACCGGAAGTCCGTCGGATCGACGCCGGGCAATGTCGTCGCGCCGTCGAGCAGGAGATCGGCGACGAGCCTGCCGACCGCGGGGGAGATCTTGAAGCCATGTCCGGAGAAGCCGGTCGCCAGAAACAATCCCGGTGCCGGAGTCGGTCCGATTATCGGGTTGTAATCCGGTGTGACGTCGTAGGCGCCGACGTAGGTGCCGGACACGCGTGGATCCGGCATGTTCGGCAGCCGATGGTCCACCTTGCCGATCACCTTCTCGATCGTGCTGTCGTCCGCGCGATTCGCGTAATGATCCGGATCGATGTACTCCGGTGCCGCGTGATCGCTGTTGCCCGCCAGGAGTTCACCATTGGGCTCCCTGCACAGGTACTGCAATCCGGCCAGATCCGAGAGCACCGGTACCTGTGCCAGTGGTTCTCCCTGGTCGATCAGAACCAACTGTGCGCGTTGGGCTTTGACCGGAACCTCGACACCCGCGGTGGCACCGAGCTCGGGTGTCCACGGGCCGGCTGCCAGAATGACCGTTGCACAATGCACTTCGGAGCCATCGGAAAAAGCGGCGCCGCACACCGCCCCCGTCGAATCCTGTAGCAGCTTGGTCACTTTCGCGCTCTGTCGAATTCGCACTCCCAATGCCCGGCCTGCGGTGGCATAGGCCATGCCGGTCAGATGGGCATCGCCGCGTCCGCCACGCGGTTCGTAGGCGAAGGACGCGAAGTCGTCGAGATGCAATCCGGGCCATAAGTGTGCCATTTCGGCGTGATCGATGAGGTCGACGTCGATGCCCAATTGCTGCTGCATCGCGACGTTGGCCTTCAGCGGATCGACATTGTTCTCGCCGACACCGACGACGTAGCCGCACTGGCGGAAACCCATGTCGTCGCCGAGCAGTTCTGTCGCGCGGCTGAAGACGTCGACGCTGTACCACGCCATGGCAGCCAGCGACGGCGTGCCGTAGTGGCAGCGGACCACGCCACTGGACTTGCCCGTCATTCCTGAACAGAGCGTGTCGCGTTCGACCACGAGTACATCGGTCGCGCCGCGGTCGGCCAGCGACCAGGCGATGGCAAGCCCCTCCAGGCCGCCGCCGACGATCAGGAATTCGGTGTTCTCGGGCATCGCACATCCTCGGCCGTTTCGGACCCCTAGGTTCATTCTAGGAATCAATGTCTACTGATAGGAAACCAGGCGAATGTGACAACCGTGTTGCGTAATCATCATATGGAGATATCTTCGCCGACGGGTCTGGAGATAGCGTGCGCGATTTACGAACGGTTCACACGGAAGCGGTCAGCCGCAACATGATCGGTGTCTACTGATGTTCAACTGCGATTCCTGATGGAGTCCAGTCGAATGAACCTCTTCCAAGTCAGGTGATCACAATGAACCAAGCAGTCGCCGCGGCGGACACCGCGTGGATGCTGGCCGCATTCGCCGCCGTATCCCTCATGGTGGCAGGGCTCGCGCTGTTCTACGGCGGAATGGTGAGTGTCCGCAACACTCTCAACATGGCGATGATGATCTTCGGTGCGCTGGCTGTCGTCGGCGTGCTGTGGATCGTGGTGGGCTACTCGGTCGCATTCGGTAACTCGCTCGGTGGGCTGGGTTTGCTCGGCGATCCGCTCGAGTACTTCGGCTCATCGAAACTGCTGGCCGCGCCGGATGGTGCGCTGCCACCGGCGGTGGTTTCCGCGTTTCAGCTACTGTTCGCGGCGCTCACCGTTGCCCTCATCGCCGGTGCTGTGGCCGATCGCATGAAGTTCGGTTCCTGGATGGTGTTCGCCGGTCTGTGGGCGGTGCTGGTCTACTTCCCTGTGGCGCACTGGGTGTTCGCGTTCGACGCGAAGGACGGATCGGTCATCGGTGGCTGGATTGCCAACAAGCTGAAGGCCATCGATTTTGCCGGGGGTACGGCGGTCCACATCAATGCCGGGGTGGCCGGTCTCGCACTGGCGCTGGTGCTCGGTAATCGCCGGGTATTTCCCAATGCCCCACGCCCGCACAGTCTTCCGTTGACCATGCTCGGAGCGGGCATGCTGTTGTTCGGCTGGTTCGGGTTCAACGGAGGGTCGGCCTTGTCTTCGGGTAATGCCGCGGCGGTCGCGGTACTCAATACCCTGGCGGCGGCCTGCGCCGGTGTGTGCGCGTGGCTGACGGTGGAGAAATTGCGAGAGGGACGGGCGACGTCGCTGGGTGCGGGGTCGGGTCTGATCGCCGCGCTGGTCGGCATCACACCGGCCTGCGGTGCGGTGTCGCCGCTGGGGGCCCTGGTGATCGGTGCGACCTGTGGTGTTGCCTGCTGCCTGGCGGTTTCACTCAAATTCCGTGTCGGACTGGATGATTCACTCGATGTTGTGGGCATCCACCTGGTCGGCGGCATCTTCGGCACATTGCTCATCGGGTTGCTCGCCGACCCCACCGCGCCGAACGCGGTGGCCGGCTTGTTTTACGGCGGCGGGCTGGATCAACTGTGGCGCCAGGCAGTCGCCGTGCTCGCCGTGCTCTCGTACTCCTTCGCGGTTACCTGGATCATCGCCAAGGCCATGCATCTGACCCGCGGCATCCGAGTCGACTCCGGAAGCGAGGCCGAAGGACTCGACGTCGCGGTGCACGGCGAAACCGCATATGTGCTCGACGCCGTCGAACTATCCAGCAAGCCAGCGCAAGTGGGTGATGCGGTGGCCGCCGCCGAATCGCTGACCGCCGCGACGGGCAGCGCCCGCGTGTAGTGATACACCTACACCACGTCCCCTCCGCCGTGCTGCTCGTTCGCTACCGGGCAAACGAACGCGGAAGGGGCGTGGTTGTTCACTCTATTCGACGTGGTTGTCCGGATAGGCGGTGATAGCGAGAAACCGTATGGGCAGCCGTATCAGATCATTCGGGCCATGTGGGCCCTCACCATCCAGTAGCAGCGAATCGCCTGGCCGCAGTGTGTATTCGGCGTCACCGTGCCCGTACACCATGACTCCTTCGAGCATGTACAACAGTTCCGTACCGGGGTGCTGGAAGAGTGGGAACGTCTCGCTGGCCTCGCTCAGGGTGACCAGCACCGGCTCCAGTCGCTTGTGCTGACCGCGCAGCGCTCCCAGAAGTTCGTAATGGTGGCCGACATGAGTGCCGCGCCCGACGATCACCGCGCCGTGGCCAACGGGTGTGAACACCGCTTCCCGCGCGCTGTCCACACCACGGAACAGCGAGGTCACCGGTACGTCCAATCCGGTCGCCAACCGCGCAAGCGTCGACAGACTGCAGGAGGTCTGGGCGTTTTCGATCTTCGACAGCATTGCCTTCGAGATGCCGATCTTGGCTGCCATATCACCGACCGACAATCCACTGGCCGTGCGCAAGTTGCGAACCTGCCGACCGATTACTCGCTCCAAGTCGACGCCGGTCGGCGTATCCCGCGGTACTTCGCGCTGAATCGGAGCAGGATCGCCGGTGTCGCGATGCTCGGGTCGTCCTGCTGGCTGCATCATGGCCGCCAGTCTATGCAACTGGTTTACTGATGGTGAACATGGTCAACCAGGCCGGAGCCGACGACAACGACGTCGTACTCCTTTTTTCCTGGCCGCCTAAGGTTGCCGTCGTTCGGCGTCCTGTGCGATCCAGGCCGCGATCTGTGT
>NZ_JBSUQM010000033.1:0-56802 GCF_054065835.1 Nocardia citri | reverse complement strand
ACCCCTAACCAGGGGAAACAAGTCGAACCTGCGCGAATCCGCGTATCCAAGAATTTCGGCGCGTCTCGCGACCTGGAGATTACGCGCCGTGTGTTGACCGGTCAACGCAACCGTCAACGCGGATTCCGGTCGTCCCCTGCTGTCTCTTATGTCCCCGGCTTGAGCGGATCACCATGGACTCGTCGGTATTTCACGGGCGTCGCGTCATTCGAGGGTTGCGCGACCCGATCGTGCACCGGTTCGACCTACGTGTCTCGGGGATCAGCGAGGGCGAGATCCTTTCGGACTACCCGGATTTCGAGGCTGAGGACTTCCGCGCGGTTGTTGACATAGGCCACTCGCGTGCTCGCCGCGCGGGCTTCACGCGGCGCGAACTATCGAGATTGAACAGGGGACCCGCGCCCATGAGAGCAGCGGTTGCCGGAGTCCGCCAGCGCGCTGAGTGGGTCTCGGTCGAACCGGGAAGTGTAAGCGCGTCAAGTGGGATGACGTCAACATGCGATTCGCAGAAGTGGTTCCGATTCGAACGACCGCACACTAATCTCGAACGGACGAAACGGACACTCCGAAACAGGAAGTGCTGTGCCACAAGGGTGGTACGCACGCAGGGGTAGGTAGCAGGTGGGCAATGCAGAGCCGCAGACGACTACGGCACTCTTATGAGTGGAGGCTTCGGTCCGGAGGCTGAACCGGACGGGCGAGATGATCTGGATATCCTCTCTGATCTGCAGGCCGGAACCGAGCAATACATCAGGGCTCTCGCCGAGATGGGGGTCATCATCAGGCCGGGTGTCGGTGAAATCGAAATCGACTTCACCGCACGGGCTCTCAAGATCGGGCACCTGGTCACCGAAGAGCTGAAAGAGCCCGGCAAAGTGTTCGTGTACCCGCGAGAGAGAGTGACGCTCTGGCAGCTCGGCACACTGATTCTGCATGCCGAGCGCGCAAAGATTACCGGCCCTGATCCGGCGTCCGGGTGGAGGCCGGTCGCCGATCTCGGTTGGTCCTGCGCTGTCTACCAGCCTGCCGGCTGAGTCAGCGTTCGCCGCTGGGCTGGCGATGATGCGCGCGGCGCAGCATCTCGTCATCAGCTCCGGATTGCGGTCCGATGTAGCCACCCGTGGGGGTGACCAGTGGCCCACGGGGTTGGTCTGGCGTGGCGCGCGCGGTTGGTGTGGCCTTCGCCTTTCTCACCACTTCCTTTGCGCGTTCCATCAACTCGAGCGGATCCAATTCAAGTGCGGTCGCGATGGCGTCGATGTCGTCGATGTCGAGCGCGACCTCGTTGCGCAAGCGGTCGCCGAGGTATGTCGGTGTCAAACCGGAGGCGGCGGCGAGCTGGCGTTGTGACATCGGTGGTTCTCGTCTCGCCAGCTCTGCCCGGACTTCTGCGGACAGTGCTCGAGCCCAGACCCCCGCGGATCGTTTAGCTGCCCTTCCCATGACCAAAGGGTAGCAAATAGCCGGTCAGATCGTAAAATCGTACGAATGATCGCAACCGGTTTGCATTGATCGTATTTACGATCTAGTGTTGTTCGCGTGACGATAGCTAGCGCCAAATCCAAGATGGTGGCAGCAGAGGTCCGCGCACACATGGCACGCCACCAGCCGACCTTGAACGCAGCCGATCTCGGCCGACTCTTCAAGCGCACGTGGCACTACGCGAAAGCCCGGTACGACGGCACGATCTCGTACAAGTTCGACGAGCTGATGACGATCTGCGAATGGCTCCATATCGAACTCGCCGACCTCTACAACCCCGAAAAGCCAGATCAGCAGGTGCGCGATGCCAGCTGAAACACAAACCCACCCACTCACCTACGTTGTCGAGCAGACCGGCGTGCCGTCCACAGACTGGCTGCGCCGCAAGCTCAACGCAGGCGAGATCCCTGGGCGCCGGGCGGGCCGCGAATGGCGGATGACCGATAGCGACATCGCTGCGCTCGTCGACTACATGGCTCGCCCCGCCCGGACGCAACGCATCGATACCCGACCGATTGCTGACACAGGTTCATTCACCTCCGGATTGACCCGGGGCGCTCGCCGCAACCTCCATCGCGAGCGTCACTCCGCCTGAACTTCCCGGCGTGGCATGCCGACGCCACGCCGGGAGGAGTAGGCCGGGGCGGGACTGACCGCCGGGTGACCCCCTCACACCCGCCCACCCCGCGCCTGCACCAACTTGAAAGGAAGTCTCACGTGTCCGAGCTGACCGAGGATCGCGTCCGCGAGATCGTCAACGAGGAGATGGACCGGCGCAAGGCCGAGGCTCGCTCCCGTCTGAATGACGGACTCGCGCAAGTGCGCGCCATGCGTGAGCGCGCCGCCCAGACTCCCGCCCCGGGGTCCGCCGACGAGTCCACCACATGATCAGCGAGGCGCAGCTCGAGGCCGAGCGTCACCGCATGACCCTGAGCCAACGCGTGGAAGCACGCCGCGCTCTCGACCAGGCGGCGGGAATCGAATACCCGCCGCTGTCCGATACAGCCGTCGCCACCGTGGCGCGGCTGCTCACCCCGAAGGAGATATCCGCATGATCAAGACTCTGGAACTTCTGATCACTCCGTGGCGATTCGAAACGCCGCTGCTGGTCATCCTCGGCACCTGGACGTACGGGCCGGGCCTGTGACCGCGCCGCACCAGACCGTGCGCGCGATGATCATCGCCGACGCCCGGAACGCCGGATGGAATGTGTTCAGCGACAGCATGAACTGTGTGCAGCTCACACACGGGTTCGCGGTGCTGTCGATCCTGTGGACCGGTGACGGCGAGGTGTTCGCCGCGACGCTGTCCGGAGACGGGGATATGGCGCCGGAGGGGCTGGGGTTGATCCCGGTCGCTGACCCGGTGGTGTCGCAGGCGATCCTGCTGGGCTGGATCAAGGGCACCGAGTATCACCATCCGCAGGTTCGCGACATCAGCAACGCGGCCGAGGCGATCGCCGAGCTGGACTTCGCGCGGAACCGGGTGTGGTAGTTGCGCCCGGTGCCGCGACCCGACGCAGTGACCATGCTGCGCCGGACCGCGGACCTCACCTGATCCACCCGTAACCCCAGACCGATGCCGGTAGGAATTCCCGCACACCTACCGGCATCGCCTAATCGAGGAAACAGTAGGAGTGTATCCATGAACATCACGCCCATCACCGGCAGCCCTGCCGCCGCTGACGTCGCCGCTGACCTGCGCGCCCTCGCCGACCTGGTCGAGAACGACGGCGACGGATTCGTTGCGGCCATGATCCCTGGTGCCATCGCATCCACAGTCTGGCCCGCGCACTGCGTCAGCTACGACCGAACCAGCGACCGCCGCGACTACATGGCCGAGGCCATCCGCCGATTCAAGTCGGTGGCGGTCGGGTCGATCAGCAAAAACTATCGCGATGGCGGCGAAGGCTACTTCGATGCACTTGTCCCGATGAGAGCGCTGACGATCAGGCTCACCGAACTGCGCGCCGAGGTATGCGAGCGGGTGGTCACTGGCGTCGAGACGATCACTGAAGAGGTCCCGGACCCGGAGTACATCGCTGCCGCGCCGAAGATCTTGCAGACCCGTGAGGTCGAGACCTACGAGTGGAAGTGCGCCCCGATCCTGGCCGCGAGTGCAGAGGCCGGTGAGTGATGGAGCCGAACGCGCAAGAGATCGCGCGCATCCTCACAGCTGCCGAGGCCCTGTTGCAGTCCGCCATCAGGTCGGCCGATACCGATCCGGTCGGGACCATCCGCCAAATCCAAAGTGCCATCGGCACAATGCAATCCGTCAGGGGGTTCCTGCTGTGACCATGCTCTACAAGCCACCGGCCGACACCGATCCGGAAACGATGCCGATCCCGGTGGGCAAGCATCGCCGACCCCCCAACCCTCCGCGCCGGATCTATGCGGCCAAGCCGCGTCGTGTCCCGCTGCGCACCGCCATCAATGATGGTGACCCGCTTACCTTTTGGGATGAGATGCTGTTGCTCGCCTGCGGCGGGATCTTCGGAGGATTCTTCGGGATCGTGATCGGACTGGTTTGGTGAGCGACCGATACATCGCCTTATGTGAGGCGCGTTGGGAGTCAGACGAGCGCCGGTCGGTCGAGGCCTCGATCGACTACCGACCTGAGCCGCGTCGTGGTTCTCTCGACGACCCGTTCGGGCCGAGCGACCTGGACCGGGGGTGAGTGTGAGTAATCCGGAGATCCTGTTCGATTGGCGTGAGAAGGCGGCGTGTGGGAACCACCCGACCCCGGACATGTGGGCGGCCTACCGCGGATCCCGTGACGCACGCACGGCAATAGAGATCTGCGAGGAACACTGCCCCGTCCGCGCCCACTGCGGACGCAGCGCCGTCAAACTCCGCGAGCGGCGAGGCATCCACGCCGGATACCACACCGGCACGTTCCAAGAATGGGTCGAGCTGCACGAATGGCTCGGCCTGCCCGCCCCGAAGAAATCGCGGCGCGCCGTCGATGTGGACGAGATCACCGCTACCTGCGAGTGCGGTGTGCAGTACCAGACCAACGACCGCGACCCGGATACGCAGTGCTCGATGTGCAGGCGGGGCATGGTTCCGGCCGGGCCCGCGCGCGCCCGGGTCGAGGAACTGCATCGGGCGAAGAAAGGACACCGGGCGATCGCTGCCGAAGTCGGGGTTCATCACGAGGTGATCGCCCGGTTGTTGCATGGGCAGGACTACATCAAACGCAGCACGGCCGAGAAGATCTGCGGCCGCGAGATCGCGAAAACGTCATGACCGCCGCGTATCTGGATCACTGCGTCGAGGTGCTGGCCCGTGACGCTGACCGTGATGAGTGGTTGCGGGTGCGGCGGCAGGGGATCGGTGGGTCGGACTGCTCGGCCGTGATGGGCATGATCCCGAACTACGGATCCCCGTACACGGTATGGGAGGACAAGACCGGCCGCGCCCCCGCCATCGACGAAACCGAAATCATGTTGTGGGGCAACCTACTTGAGCCCGTGATCCGCGCCGAGGCGATGCGTCGCCTCGGCCTCACCTTCACCCTGCCAGGCACGCTTCGGTCGCTGGCGCGGCCGTGGCAGCAAGCCAACCTCGACGGGTGGGCATCCGATGGCGGGGTGATCGAGTGCAAGAACACCTCGGCGTGGATGTCCGCCGATTGGGACGGCCAGATACCCGACCATGCCGAACTCCAGTGCCAGCACAACATGGCGGTCACCGGTGCAGACCATGCGTGGGCGGCCGGGCTGGTCGGCGGCAACCGGCTGCGTATCGAATGGGTCGACCGCGATGACGATCTGATCGATCTGATCAACACCGAAGAGGATCGACTCTGGCACGAGCACATCCTCACCGACACCCCGCCCCCAGCTGATCCTTCGGAAGCGACTACAGCCGCGCTGCGACGTCGGTGGCCGGTCGAGGATCGACCGCTCGAGCTGGACAGCGGCAGCGATTACGCGCTGGCCGCACAGGCCCTCGATCTCAACGCCGACTGGCATATCGGCAACGAGCAGGAGAAGGCCGGCAAGGCCGCGAAGAAACGCGCCGAGAACGCGTCCCGGTTGCTGATGCAAGGCGCGAACCGGCTGGTCGTCGACGGCGAGACCGTCGCTCGAATCCAGGGCGGCACATGGGCGTCGAAGCGGTTCGAAGAGAACGAGCCCGAAACCGCTGCCCTGTTCAAGAAGAAAGTCGAGATCGTCGACTCGGCCGCGTTGCGCGCCGAGGACCCCGAGAAGTGGGCGAAGTACCAAGCCCAGGTGTTCAAGGCAGTAGCCCTCAAACGGAAAGGATGACCGTGGGTCAGAACCTCGCGGACCGAACACGTACCGCTGTCGCTCAACGCGACGGCAACACGGGAGACACCGCCGTCGAGCAGCGGAAGAACACACCGGTGTTCGACATGATCCAGGCGGTGCGCCCCCAGCTCGAACGCGCATTGCCCGCACACCTCAACGCGGATCGGATCGCACGGCTCGCGCTCACCGCGATCCGCAAGAACCGCGAACTCGCCGAGTGCACCCCGGAATCGTTCGCTGGTGCGCTACTCACCACCTCGGCGCTCGGCCTGGAGCCGGACGTGAACGGTGAGAGCTACCTGGTGCCGTACCGGGAGTACGGGGTGTGGCAGTGCCAGTTGATCGTTGGGTACCAGGGGTACGCGAAGCTGTTCTATCAGACCCCGGTCGGTGCGCACCTGGCCGCGCACGCGGTGTACGAGGCCGACGAATTCGATTACGAGTACGGCACGAATCAGTTCCTACGGCACAAGCCTGCCCGCGTCCCGAACGAGGATCGCGGCGAAGTCCTTTACTACTACGCCAATGCCCGATTGAATTCCGGCTCATCGCATTTCGAGGTACTGACCCCCGAGCAGGTGAAGGAACTGCGTAAGGGGAAGGTCGGGCCGAAAGGCGGCATCGCCGACCCGCAACGGTGGATGGAGAAGAAGACCGCAGTACGGCAGGTGGTGAAGCTGTTGCCACGTTCGCCGATGCTGATCACCGCTGCAGCGGTCGACGACCGTGACGGCCGCGAGTTGTTCCGGGATCGGCTCGCCGAGCGGCAGGCCGAGGACGACATGGGCAGCGGGGACGTGATCGACGTGCCCGCCTCCGACATCCAGAGCAGCGACAACGAGAACGGAGACACCCAGCAGTGAGCGAACCGTACACATTGCCGCCGCACATCGCGCGCCCCGCCAACGCGCTAGTCGGCCCGCTCGTCTTCTTCCGTGGGCAGCAGGTCGCGGTCACCAGCTCCCCGCCGACCGACACCCGTGACCCACGCTATGACCGGTGCACCGATCACCATCTTGCCTGCGACTGCCGCGAGGCCGAGCAGAACGAGAACCTGCACGAACTCCGCACCGAGTACCGGCACCTGACCGACGTGCTGGCGGTCATGCTCGCCGGTCACCGCACTGCGGTCTATGTCGACGGGAACCGGCGCGAATCGCTCGACTGCCGCTGCCAGCTCTGCGAATTCGCGCGCACCGCTCACGCCGTACCGTGGGCGAACCGGACCCGCCTATCCGATACGCACGTCCCGTTCTGAAACGAGAGAGGAACACACTCACATGGCCAAGGTCACCAACCACAACGGCGACAACCACAGCACCGCCGAGGGATTCACCAAATACCGGTTCTCCGGTTCGCCCACCGACCAGTTCGAGCACCGCGGCGAGGTCGGTGAGATCCGCCGCATGTCGGTGACCGTGGAGTGCGTCGCCGAAGGATACGACGCGATCAACGACGGGGTGCGCCACCAGACCAAATGGAAGGTCACCGACGCCACCCTCGGCGAGCCGGTCGAGCGTCCCACCGATCCGCAACTCGACTTCGGCGACAGCGACGGCGAGGACTACGGCGACTACAAGGACACCAGCACACCCGACACCGACGAGGCCGAGGATGACGGCACCGTGGTCGCGTTCTCCGACCGCACCAGCACCGCCGACTGACGAATGTGCCCAGGACACAGTCACACAGTTACCAGTGATCCCAATGGGAGCCCGGCGCGCCCGAACCGCAGGTGCGCCACGGCCCCGTGGCCAATGGCGGCACTGGCGACCGCGCAATTCGTGCGGGCACTGACCGAGCACTACGCCGAGACCGGTCGACCCCTTCCCGAGCTGCGCGTCCCGGCCGGCGATGCCCATGCGTGAAATCGCCCGCGTCGCCGCCGCATTCGCCCTCGTGTTCACCGCGTACGCCGCGGTGATGTACGCGCTCGCGACGCTGGGCCCGCTGTGGTGGGAACTCTGATGCCGATCCGTCCAGAGAACCGTGACCGGTACCCGAGCGACTGGAAACAGATCAGCGATTGGGTTCGGTTCACGCGGGCCAAGGGCCGATGCGAGTGCCGCGGCGAATGCGGGCGCCCCGTCGTGCACCTGGCCGGGGATGGTCGCTGCCCGAACGAGCACGGGCAGCGCTCGCACCACACCGGCAAACCCGTGGTGCTGACCACTGCACACCTGGACCACACGCCGGAGACCAGAGACCCGGAGCTGCTGCGCGCGTTCTGCAGCGGCTGCCATTTGCACTACGACGCCGAGCATCACGCGCAAACCCGGGCAGCAACGCGGCGTGCGGAGTTGGAGGCGCAGATGGAGCCGCTGTTCGAGGTGGGTGAGGGGGAGTGATCGGGGTGCAGGTGAGAGGCGGTGTCGATGGAGCTACAGCCGGTCGGCCGGTTCGAGTGGGAGCGATGGCTACGACGCCTGACCCTCCCGCCGGGCGCGAAATACACAGCGCTGATGGCGATCACGTACGGCGATCTGGATGGGTCGCGGGTGTTCCCGGGTGTGAAGAAGTTGGCGCGGGTGATGTGTGTGGGGGAGGCCAGCGTCAAGCGGCATATGCGTGTGCTTCGCGAGGTGGGGTTGATCGAGCGGGTGAAGCAGGGCAATCGGCATGCCGAGGAGTCGGACGAGTATCGGATCACGCTGCCGTCGAATCTGATGGATCTGCCGATGCTCGATCCGGACGAGAAAGAGCTGATGTCTGGGGATCATGGGTGATCCCTGGAGTTATCCACAGGCAGGCCGGTCTAGGGATCACCGTGATACCCAGACCTGTTCGTCCCCTTCGAGTCTGGGGATCACCCGTGATCCCTAGACATCTGAAACGCAGACATGTCTGGGGATCATTTGAGCAATGTCTGGGGATCATTTCGGCAGTGTCTGGGGATCACTGTGATCCCCCACCAGTACCAAGACCAGACCACTACCAGAACCAGAGCGAGTGGCTGGCTTTCAAACGCAACTCACCACGCGCCCGCACGGGCCTGTGGATAACTACCCAAATTTTCTCCGAGGAAGGAAGACCGAACCGATGATCGAACCGACCAACCTGCTCGATCGCATCACGCTCGTCATCGAGGGTGATGCCCGCCGATCCGCCGATCCCGACCACGCGATCGCCAACCCGGGCCAGGTCGCGGCGGGCATCCTCGCCGATATCGAACTGTGCGCCGCGATCGGGAACTACGCGGCGGCGAACGACCCGCACGACGCCGTCCGCCAGCTCGAAGCGATCGATCTCGTCCTGGCCCACCTCAACGAGTACCGCACCACCGCCATCTCCGGATGGTTCGCGCTGCGCACCGAACTCGAGCGGTTCCGTCACCGTGTCGAGGAACGCCTCACCGAGGACACCGACCTCGGCACCGCCTACCTCACCTATGCCGAGCAGGCGCAGTGTTGCCATACCCCGGCTGGTGTCGGTGGCCTGATCCGTGCCGCTGTCGCCAAGACCGGCGCCACCATCACCCCCGGCCCACGTCCGGCCGATCCCACGCCCGCCGCCGATCATGGCTGACTGGACCCCCGCCGAACTCGAACTGCTCGGCCAGCTCGCGCACCGCATCGGCCACTGCATCGCGGACCCCGA
The DNA here is from genome assembly GCF_054065835.1 of Nocardia citri. Lineage (NCBI taxonomy): Bacteria > Bacillati > Actinomycetota > Actinomycetes > Mycobacteriales > Nocardiaceae > Nocardia > Nocardia citri. Next base: position 47,447 of record NZ_JBSUQM010000033.1, on the reverse strand, counting down.
CGACGCAATCCAGCACCTCCGCGACGGCCACGGCTGCGGCGGCGGGGCCGGGTTCCGCTACGAGTTCACCCAGACCGCGATCCTCGGCCACTGGCACGAATGGATCCCGGTTGCGTGGGCCGCGTCCGACGACATCCGACCGGCAGGCCAGCCGATCAAATGGCGTGAGGGCGCGCTGCTTCGCGAGGCGCGGGTGAGTTACCGCCGCCTGCAACGGTGGTGCGAATCGCTCCCTGCGGAGGTACGTGCTCAGGCGCTGACGTGGTGGCGGACGTACCCGGAGAACACGCGCGACCTCGCGGCCCTGATCCGGCTCACCCGCGCCGCTCTAGCCAGTGAATTCGACCTGATCCCAGGCGCCCGCCCGACCCAATCCACGCTGTTCGACCTATGAGGAGACCATCACCGATGCCTGACCGCCAGCTCGAAGCCGCTCAGCGCCTCGCTGCCGCCACACCCAACCCGACCCCCTCGGGAACCCCCGCCGAGCCGTCTACGGCACAGCCAGCCCGCCGGAATCGCGGATACAGTCCGACCGTCACCACGCGTTCGCCGTTCGCGCCGCCGCTGCCACCCGCGACCGCCCGCCGCCAACTGCTCAGTCCGGCCGACTGGCCGGCTGGACTCACCGACGACGCCGCTCGCCGCGCAGGCGAGATCACCGCCGACTACCTCGCCGACGTGATCGACCTGCTCGCGCTCGCCGAATCCCACGACCTCGCACACGGCGACCAAGGCGAACGCGAAACCCTGCGCATCCTCGGCGCCGCCACCGTCGAGGCCGCCAGCTGCATCGGATGGCGGCCCCCGCCCGCACCGCCCGCCACCTTCGGCGCGCCCGCCACCAACGAGATCGAAGCAATCGCACTCGCCTGGCTGCGACACCACGGCTACACCGACGAACAGATCCGTATCGCCGGAACCCAGTCCTGCCACGACGCCGGATGCGAACCGTTCGACGCCAGCTACTACGGTGCCGAGTTCGCAGGCCAAACCACCTACAACTGCATCGACGAGGACGGCAAATCCCGCCACCCCCTCCGCGACGAAATCGCCAACGCATGCGACCTGGCGAACGTCGCACTCGAAGCACTCGCCGAATACCGGACACCGGTCGGGTACATCACCGGCTACCGCAGCGACCTTTCCGACTGGCTCATCGAATACGACGGCCAACCCTTCCCCACCCAGCAGGCCGCACTCGACGACTGCCGCGACGCCGCCGAGCACACCATCCCGGGCCTGACTCCCCGCGTGCTCACCGTCTACGACGACACCGACGAACCGCACCGAGCAACCCCGGCCACCACACCGACACACCAGCGCGGCGACAGCATCACCGAACTCGCGCAGCTGCTCGAACTGCCCGCGCGCACCGTCCTCGAAATCCGCGACGGCCGCGCCGCCCGACTCACCAGCTTCGCCCGCCGCAACAGCGATGCGCGCGAGGCCCACCTCGAAAACTGCGAGGGCGGACGCCTCCTCACCGCCCGCCACCTCCCCGCCACCATCCTGTCCATCGGCGACGGTGGTGCCGAATGAGCCGCGACTACATCGACGAACTCGTCGACGCCTCCCTCGAACGCGGACGCCGCCTCGGCTACTACACGCCACCACGCAGGCCCGCGCCCACACCAGAACCCACGCGGCCCGAACCCGTCACCGCACCAGCCTGCGAGACCTGCAACGACACAGGACGAGTCGCGTGTTGGTCACCCGGCGGACTCTGCGCCGACGCGCCCGGCCCCTGCGAAGCGTGCGGCCCCTGCACCCAATGCGACCACCAACCCGCACCGATCCCCGAACCCGCCACCCCCAACCTGCTCGGCCTCGCCCGCGACGCCATCACCGCCGCACTCCACCTCATCGGAAGGAACCGCCGCTGATTCCCGATTGGCTCGCCCTGCTCTGGCTCCATCTGTTCGGCACCGGCGGCAGCGTCCCACCGCTGCGCCACCATCCGTAAATCCCTGCGGCACAAAGGAACCCACCATGAACAACCTCACCGAACTCCGCACCGAAATCGCCCGCCGACTCGACAAACACCGCACCAGCTCCACCCGATACGGCGACGAGTACAAGAACCCGGTCCGTAAGGGCTACGACCTCGCCCTCACCGAAGTACTCGAACTGATCGACGACCCTGACGACCAGGCCGACGACAACCCCGGCCCGCGCGAACCCGGCAGCGACCCCGACCACGAAACCGACCGGGCACGCGGCGCAGCGAACGGACTCTGATGGGCACACGCATCGAACGAATCCGCCACGCCCGCAACAACTGGCGACGCCGAGCCCTCACCGCCGAAGCCGCACTCGAACGCGCCACACGCCACGGCGGCGACATCGAACGCACCATCCTCACCGGCACCGACTTCAACGGCTGCACCGACCGCAACCCCAACTACTGCGACTGCGCCACCTGGACGCCGATCCGGTGCGCATCCTGCGGCGAGATCCTGAACGACGGCAGCGAGGTGTTCTGGAGATACAGCGCGACACCGTGGTTCGCCGAAGACGAGCCCGGCCGATGGGACGCCGACCACTGGCACGTCGAGTGCGACGGAGGAGTCAACGCCGACTTGGTCAAGACCGAGTAGCAGCCATGCGCAAACCCCGGCGCAACCGAACCCCAAGCCTCGACTTCCTCGCCGACCGCGACAAAGCCGAAACCGTCCCCTGCCGCGAATGCGGCGAACCCGCCGGCCAAACCTGCACCCGACCCGAACCACACACCAGCAACCGGCTACCCCTCACCAACCTCCCCGCCCACACCAGCCGCCTCACCGACGCCAACGCACAAGGAGACAACCCCACGTGACCACCGTCATCGGCCTCGACCCCAGCCTCACCGGCACCGGACTCGCCATCATCACCATCCCGGACGGCGGCATCACGCTCACCACCATCGCCTCGACCGGCAAGAAGGGCGCGACCTGGCAGCAGCGTCACGACCGCCTCGTCAAACTCCGCAATGACGTGATGCGCCCCATCCCCCGAACCACCAGCCTCGCCGTCATGGAAGGACCATCGTTCGCTTCCACCGGCGCAGGCCAACACGACCGGGCGTGGTACTGGGGCAAGCTGTACGACGCCCTCACCGCCCTCGGCATCCCGGTCGCGGTGTGCCCACCCAAGACCCGCGCGAAGTGGTGCTGTGACAACGGCAACGCGGGCAAGGCCGATGTCGCGATGGGCATAAGCCACATGTGGCCCGAGGTGTCGATCCGCGGTGACGACCAGGCCGACGCCCTGTGCTTCGCCTCGATCGCTGCACAGCACCTCGGCCTGCCCGTCCCGTATCGGGTGCTCGAACGGCACAAGCTCGCGATCTCCAAGCTCGAATGGCCAGCCCCGGCCGCCCCTGCGTAGACAGATAATCTAGGTAACAGTCGTACTGTCACTACATTCGAGAGGCGGGTGGATCCATGCCGAGAACCCGGCGCAAATCCGCGGCCCTGGCCACCCGCCGCGAGGAAGCCCTCGCCCTGTACCTGTCCGGGAAGACCTATCAGCAGGTCGCCGACGAGCTGCACTACTACGACAGGTCGACCGCCTACCGCGCTATCAGCACAGCGTTGGCGGAGTCGGCGGCGCGCACCGATCAGCTCGCCGAGCAAGCCCGCCCGATCTTCCTCGCGAAACTCGAAATGCTGTGGCGCGTCAACTGGGAACGCCACGAAGCCAGCGGCGACCCGCGTGCGGGCGAGCTGTGCATGAAGGTGCTGGACCGGTTCGCGCGCCTTCACGGATTGGACGCGCCGGTGAAGGTCGAGGCGACGGTGGTCACCCGCACCCAGCTCGACGCGGATATCGAGCAGCTGCTCGCCGCGGTCCGCGAACTCCCGCAACCCCAAACCCCAACCGCTCCACCCGAACCCGCTATCGAAAGGACCCCATGGACACCACCACCGGCCTCGCAGATCCCGGTCCCGGAATGACCCTCACCGCGCAGCAGGTCCGGCCGAAGGATCCCGGCCAGCTCGTCGCCGTCCAGTGGTGCGGCAGGATCGAACACACGCGTGATGTCATCGGCTGGATCGTCATGAACGGCGGCACAGTCACGTTTGTATTCCCCGGCCAAGACCACCCCATGCGCCGCCCGAACGAGTCACCACGCCCGTCGTTCCTCGCTATCGACAGCGACGGCGGGCCGAGCCGCGTCGACATCGGCGATTGGATCCTGCGCGTGACGACCGGCCACTTCTTCGCTATGACACCGGCCGGGTACGCCGACACCTACGAGCCGATCAGCGTCGCCGCCCGCGCGCACTACGTCGACGAATGCGCGACAGCCGCGCTCACTGACCAGCTGGCCGACGAGCTGTATCCGGACGAAGCACTGAGCGCCTACCGGCGGTACAAGGCGAACGCTCCCGAGGAGACCAGCCCCACCCCGGCGCCGGTCGCCGAGCCGTCGCCACCGATCGCGGGCCTCGTCGCCGTGCTGGTCGAGCAGCTGCAGCTGTCGAACGTGATCGCTGCGCTCACCGCCACCGCCGACAGCCTCGAGCTGGTCAACGGGATCGACGTCCAAGAGGCCGAGGTGTACGTGCGCGCGCACATCGGCGACATCATCAACCCGCCCCGCGACTGACCATGATCAGCCTCTACGCAGCGCTGCCTGCCGTCGGTGAGATCGTGTACGCCATCGACCTCGACCCCGCCGAGACCGCGATCGAAACCAGGTACGCCGGTACCCGCCCATACCTCGCGGGCAGCGTGTACATCAATCCCCACCTTGCCCGCCACCTCGCCCGCCATATGGCCGATGCCGTCCACTGGGTTGTCATCGACGGCGCGTTCGTGCGCGTCCACCGGATCTCCATCGAACTGGCCACCGATTACACCGTCGAGCGTGGCGTGATCGAGGTCGACCAGTCCACCGAGCACATCCCGTTCACCCGCATCCCGGCCACTGGGGTTCCGGGGTTGCGTGTGGTCGAGCCTTCGCCACCCCGCCCGCCAGCGGAGTGGATGCAGGCCGAGGTAGAGCGCGCCCTCCGCGACCACCAGGCCGCCCGGGATATGGCGGCCGCGGTGAACGAAGTGTTCGCGTCGATGACCGGAGACGACTGATGCCTGCCGTGTTCGTACGCACCCACACCTACATCACGTTCGCGAACCCGCATCTCGTGTGCCAGCACTGCCGCCAGCCCGTACCCCGCATGCACGACAGCGAAGCCTGCGGATGCGAGATCGGCGCATGGAACGAACCATGCCAGCACACCGCGGGCACGATATCCCGCTGCCCGACATGGGGACCGGTCGACGGCTGCCGCTGCGAGGACAAGGAGAACCACCGGTGAGGGAGTTGACCGCCGCCGACTACGACCGGATCAGCGAGCAGCTGGCCGCGCTCCAACGCGTGAACATGTGGGGCCCGGCGAAACTGGCGACGGTGGCGATCCTGCTCATCCAGCTCGCGAAAACCGAACCGCTCTGGCCGATACCCGAGGAACCAGTCTGGCCGGTAGAGGACTCAGCGCCGACGTGCGCGCCGCTGGTCCGCGCTGCTGTCCTGCCCACACTCACCCCTGACCAGACATGGCTGCTTGCTCGCGCCGCGACCGCCGAGCTGCACCCCGCGCGACCGCCAGCACGCGGGTGGGCGGTCTGCCAGGGGGAAGGATGCGCGTGGTGTGCATGGGCCGCCGACCCGAAACCAGAGACGCTGCCCGCGATGATGATGGCGGCGAACCCGTTCCTGCCCAGCGAGGTATCGGTATTCCACGATCTGGGGTGGTGGCTGTGACCGCGTGGCCGAAACTGTTGCTGCCGCCGACGTTCCGGTTCCCTGACGGCGTATGGACGCGCGCCCATCATGTGCCGCTCGCGCTCCTGCTAGGGGAGTCAGCGGCCCGGCTCGCGCTGCCGTGGGGAGACAGCGCCTACACGTCATGGGTGCCCCAACGTTGGTTGCCCGGCGACCCGGACTCCGGACCCGGCTGGTGCATGGGGCCACCCGCGAACGGACTCACCCCATCCAGCGAAGGACCACGCCGCCGCAACCAGGCCGAGGCCCGCGCAATGTACGCACAGGCGCAACGCTGGGCCGAGGAATACCAGCGCAAACTCGAACGCGCACAAGCACTCTGGGATACCCCCATGCTTCCGGCCGGTGATCGTATCGGGTGGGTCGACAACGCTGGAAATCTCCGTATCACCACCCGCGACCAACCCGATCCCGACCGGCTGCCCCGCACGTTGAAGTCGATCGCCGCGGTGCGCGACATGATCAGGAGGATCGGACTGTGAGCGAACCGGCACCCGCATCGCCCGCGTTCGTGGCGCTCTGCACCGGGCAACTGCTGTGGTCCCTCCAGTTGGCGCAGGCCGCCATCTTCAGCGCCTTCGGCGTCACCGAACCCGGCGACCCTCGGCCAACGTGCTGCGCTGAGGGCTGCGACTGCGCCTGCACCGAGTCCAACACGGCTATTCGAGGAAACCCATAGCGGTACAACCAAGGAGGCTTCATGCCTGTCACCGTCCACGGAACCCGCGACATCCCGGTCCGTGATCTGCATCCACACCCGCAGAACCCCAACCGCGGCGACGTCGACGCTCTCGCGCAATCACTCGACACCTTCGGTCAGTACCGCGCGATCGTCGCTCGAACCGACGGCACAATCCTCGCCGGCCACCACGTCTGGCAAGCGGCCTGCGCGAAAGGCCACACCACAATCCGCGTCGAAGTCATCGACTGCGACGACGACACCGCCCGCCGAATCTGCGTCGCCGACAACCGCCTCGCCGACCTCGGCCCCGGCGTCGACCCGGAGCTGCTGCTCGCGATCCTCAACGATCTCGAAGTGCTCGACGGCACCGGCTACACCGCCGCCGACCTCGCATTCCTTGAACAGCAGTGCAACCCGCCCGAGCTACACGCCGACCCGGACGATGCCCCGCCGCTTCCCGACAAACCCGGCCGCGTCGTCGCCGGTCAGGTATGGGCACTTGGCCCGCACCGCCTCCTCATCGGCTCCGCCACCGACACCGACGCTATCCGCGCACTGATGCCCGGGCAGCTCGCCGACTGCATCTGGACCGACCCGCCGTACGGAGTCGACTACGTCGGCAAGACCAAGCAGGCCCTCACCATTCGCAACGACACCACAGACGGTCTCGCCGACCTTGTTCGCGCCGCCCTCACCACCGCCGTCGCAGTAGCACGCCCGGGAGCGCCGATCTACGTCGCGCACGCTGACGCCGAACGCGTCCTGTTCGAGACCGCGCTCCGTTCGGCGGGCATCTCATTTCGCCAGAACATCCTCTGGGTCAAGAACCAGATCGTGATAGGGCGCAGCGACTACCACTACCAGCACGAGCCCATCCTCTACGGCTTCACCCCCGCCGAAGCCGGGTCCGGCCGCCTCGGCCGCGGCGGACCACGCTGGCACGGCGACAACACCGCGAGCACCGTCTTTCACGTAGACAAGCCACTCGCCAACGACAAACACCCCACGATGAAGCCTGTCGACCTCATCGCACCGATGCTCACCAACTCCTGCCCACCCGGCGGCATCGTGCTCGACCTGTTCGCCGGTAGCGGTTCCACCCTCGCCGCCGCATACCTGACCGGCCATCGAGCGGTACTCGTCGAACTCGATCCCCGCTACGGCGAGGTGATCGTCAACCGGTGGGAAGCGCTGTCCGGTCAAACCGCCGAGCTATTGGGGTGACCATTGAACTCGCCACGGTCCCGCCGCACCAACGCTCGCTCGGCTGAAAGACAGGAACGCGCACTGCAGCTGCTGATTGGTGGCGCCACCAATCAGCAGGTCGCCGATCAGCTCGGCTACTCCAGCCGCGGTGCCGCGCACAACGCCATCACCAAAGCCCTCGCCGAACACGCTGCTCGACGCGCTGAACTCGCAGGGCAGGCCCTCACATTGACCCTCGCCCGCCTCGATGCGCTGTGGCGCCCGCAGTACATCAAGGCGATCCGTGGTGACGGTGCTGCGGCCGAGACGTGTCTGCGAATCCTCGACCGCCAGATGAAGCTCCTCGGACTCGTCGCGCCCATCCGTGCGGACGTCACGATTGCGACCCGTACCGAGTTGGACGTAGAAGTGGAGCAGCTCCTGGATAGGCTCGCTGGCCTGGCTCCCGGGATCGATGTGCCACCGCCAAGCAAGACTGACGAAGGAGACCCGTCACCGTGACCGTGCTCGCTGACGGATCCTGGCGCGACTTGCCGCCTCGCGACAAGGAACATCTACGCGACCGGCTACGCGAAGCACTCGCCCGCGCCGGGCACCCCGTCGAGTCCAGCAACACCCCCGGCGACCTCGCCGAACTCCACGAACCACACCTCACCGCGCGCCGCGACTACCTCGACATGATCGACCGTGAACTGACCCTGCTTCGGGACACCCCCAACGGCAAACTCATGGTCTTCACACCATCACAGGTCGGCAAGTCCACACGCGTCTCACGCTGGTTCCCGTTCTGGTGGCTCACCGTTCGCCCCCACGACCGCATCATCCTCGCCTCCTACGCCAAAGACCTCGCGATGGGACACAGCGCAGCCTGCCGCGATCTCATCGCCGCATACGGCCACCACTACGGGCTACGCCTGCGCGACGATGAAGCCACGAAAGCGGACTGGACCCTCACCACCGGCGGAGGCCTCCGCGCCCGCGGCGTCCGCGCCGGACTCGTCGGCAACCCCATGGACCTCGGCATCATCGACGACCCATTCAAAGACCGCGAACAGGCCGACAGCCCCCTGATCCGCAACCGCGTATGGGATTGGTACTCAGCCGCATTCGCGTCCCGCCGCGCGCCCCAAGCCCGCGAAGTGCTCGTCATGCACCGCTGGCACCAAGACGACCTCGCCGGGCGCCTGCTCAAACGAGAGGGCCGCACCGAGGAAGGCGGGCAATGGCGAGTACTGCACCTGCCCGCCCTGGCCCTCGCCGAAGACCACGAACGCGGAATCTACCCAGACCCTCTCGGTCGGCGACCCGGCGAACCGCTTGCCCACCCCCGCATCCCCGCCCACGACATCGCCGCCCAGCTCGAGCACTGGAACCGGCTCTACCAGTCCATGACCGCCCGCGACTGGGCATCGATCTCCCTCGGGCTCCCGATCACCGCCGAGGGCGCGCTGCTCGACGACGATATGATCCGCGACCGCACCGGAACCCCCGGCGAGAAACTGCGCATCGGTGTTGGTGTCGACCCGTCCGGCGGTGGCCGCGACACCGCGGGCATCGTGGGCGGGCATCTCGACACCAACGGCAAGTTCTGGTGGACCCATTCCCGTACCGGCCGCATGGCCTCCGATGTGTGGGCGCGTGAGGTCTGCCTACTCGCCTACGAGATCGGCGCCGACTTCATCGTGTTCGAAGCTAACTATGGCGGGGACATGCCCGAGACCCTGATCCGGCAGGCATGGCAGGCGCTCCACGACGCGGGGGAGATCCCGCGCGAGGCACTGTGCCCGTACATCAAGAAAGTGCACTCGCGCCAATCGAAATCGTTGCGCGCCGAACCGATCGCGCAGGCGGTCAAGATCGACCGATGCGGATTCGGGCAGGATGCGTCGCTGCTCAACTTCAAATCGGAGTGGACCCAGTGGGAACCCGGATCAGCGTGGTCGCCTGGCGACCTCGACGCCGGCGTGCACTTGGCGGCTGCCCTGCTGCCCAAGATCGGCGCTGCCGCGCAGACGCAGAGTGTGGCGAAGCTGCGCCGGGATCAGGTGAGCGCGACCGGCGGCGTCGCCGGACACCGACGCTGAGATCGGGGAACCGATCGAACGGCAACCGCCCAAAGATCAATCCACCCGCCGAGCGCAACCCCATCCAAGCTGCCTGGCACGCCCTAGACGTCGAGTCAGAACTAACTGGACCGCACCGCGTTGCAGCGCAGCGCTCTGGGCAACATCACGTATTCGAACCCTCTGGCATCTATGGTCATTCAGATGGACAGCGCCAGCGATGCGGTGTCGATTCGGCTGGGAACCGCCGACGACACGAACAAGCACTTTGATGCCATCTGCACCCTCTACGACGAAGCGTTCTCCGCGCCTCCGTTCGTCTGGCCGCCAACCGAATCCACCCGACATCGCGACATGCTGAAACGCATGGTCACCGATCCAGGCTTCGGAATCACTCTCGCCGAATCCAATGACGCTTTGATTGGATTCGCGTACGGCACAGCACTATCCGTCAACACCGGATGGTGGCAGGGATTCCAACAACCCGTGCCCGACGAGCTGACACAGGAGTGGCCTGGCCGAACGTTCGCCGTGATCGACCTGGCCGTCCACACATCTGTGCGACGCCACGGTGTCGGCCGCAGACTGCTGGATACTCTGCTCGACAGCCGACCAGAACAGCGCGCGACGCTAGCTGTCCAACCGCAGGCCGCCGACTCTCACGCTTTCTATGCGGCTATCGGAGGATGGCGTTTGATCGGGCGGCAGGACACACCAGGCATGTTGTCCCCCCAATTCGACATCTACGTCAAGGAATTGGACAGCCCGTAGTCGGTCATCAGCTCATCGAGGTTGCGGACACACAACGCGTCTTGCCACGGTGTAAGTTCCGCCCGCGCGCCGGCGATGATCCCCGACAGCCGATCCGAACGGCAGGACGCTGCTAGCCCGGCGGCTTCCCCGATCACTTGCGCTGCCTCATCGATCTCGCGGGACTCGATGTGAGCGTGCGCCAGGTCAACATACGCCATAGCCCGGTTACGGGTGTAGCCCTCGCCGATCAGCTCCAGGCTCGACACGGCCGCCTGGTGCGCGTCGGCCGCCCGCCCGATCCGATACATGCAATCGCTACGGAACGACAACGACAGTCCAGGCCCATGGAAATAGGCCACACTCGACTCCGCCCCGAGACCGTCCACGAGTGCATCATCGGCCGCGTCCAGCGCCGTCAGGCATGCGTTTGCCCGCCCACTGGACGCGTACGCGAACGCCGCGATGACCTCTGCATAGGATCGCAACAGCCCGTCATCGACGCTACGTGCCCAAACCTGTGCTGCCACTGCGTGATCGATACCGGTTCGGGGTGACCCCCGCCAGGTCGACAGGTAGCTCAGATTGCACAACACCAGTGCGACCAACGCGTCGTTACCCGCCTCGTGCGCGGACTCGCGGGCCGCCTCGTAGCTGGCGTTGGCTAGATCGAATGCGCGCAAATCGAACTGCATCCACCCGGCAAGCTGCGCTAGCTGCGAATGCACCGTCAGCAGCCGCGGCTTCAACCGCTCGGGCGCCTGCGCCAACAGAGCGCGAGCTATGGCTTGCTGCGCGGTCACCATCGGCAGCACGGCCTGCGGGCCGTACAGATCGTTTTGTGTCAGTGCGATATTCAGCGCGTCCTCGATATGGGCGATGCTGGCATCGTCCACGCGCTCGGGCCGGACCAGCACCTCACCGACCCGCCGTTGTTCGTTGGCGTCCAAGCCCGCCAGGATCGCAGCGACGGCAGGCAGCCCGCCCGCGACACCGCCGAACAGTTGCAGCAACTCCCGTCGATTCATCTCGACCCACATCCGCAAATCGTCATCAAACCGCGAGTGTAGGCCGGTTCGATCCGCTGTCGCCGGGACCACCACCGCGAGCGCCGACGACGGCTCGCTCTTGTGGAATCGGTGCGCCTGTTCCCGAGTCAGGCTGTCCAGCAACGTATCCATCACGTCCGCAGATTTCGGGCTCAAAAGCGCTGTCACGCCATCCTGTTCCCACTTGCCGATCGTGCGGACACCGCGCTTAGATATCGCGGCGAACTCGGCCTGATTCAGGCGCATCGCGTTGCGGAGTGCCTTCACATCGGCACCGGTCCATTTCTCGATCACAGCTGGTCCGCCCCTCACCTCGGCGTGTCGAATACCGAAAGAGTAGGACCAAATTGCCAGTTGCGTACCTGTATTCACGACCACCTGGGACCGATGCTCGATTCAGCCCGGCGCTAAGTGACGCCTGTCGGAGGGTGGCGACACCCCTGGCGCCGGGGCCTCCACTGTCGAGCGAGCTGGAGACCAGGGATGCACGAGGTAAGACAAGGCGGTCAACCCTTGACCGCAGAAGAGTTGCCGCACCGGACCGCGCTCGAGGGCCCGCCCCGACCGGTTAACTGCGATGTGCCGCGCGAGGTGATCGCGGCGTTCCGCGATGGCCTCACCGAATGGGACACCACCCGCAGCCTCATCCCCAGCCCAGCGCAAGGCGACGAAATCGCTCGCGCCCACGTCGCCCTCTCCGAATGGGCGGCCCCAGAACGCCCCGATGGCGGGCCGTCGTCTATGACCCCGCCATCGGGTGCTACCCAAATCCGAGAGTTCTTGGCCAGGAGCCGGGTATGAGCGCTAGCACCACAATCCTGGTCGTCCTGGTCGTCGCCCTCATCTGGGTGTCCTGGCCGTTCATGGCCTACCACTGGCCGACGAAACTCGATCCGAGAGACCGCCCCACCGACGCCGAGTCGGGGCAGGTCGATCAGTGAGCCTGATCATCTTCAGCGACGGGACGACCGGTATTCCCGACGACGACGGCTGGATCGAAGAGTTCGATTACGTCGACCTAAGCGGCCGTGAATTGGATAACCCCGGCCCCCTGCCCGCCGCATTCATCGACATCGAGCCAGACATCGTCGTCGACATCGAGATCGAGCATTGATCCCCGCCAAACAGATGCCGACCGCCGCCGCCTACCGGCCGGACTCCCGCGACGCCGGGATCCGCCGCTACTTCGGCCTCTCCTAATTCGCGCTGATCGCCGGAATATCGGCGTCGAAATTGTCGGCCTGGCGGCACAGCACCCACACCTGGGTTCCCTCACCCGATATTCAGGTCGGTGACCATCCCGGTTGGTCGCTGGCGTGCGTTCACGCATGGAGCCGCGACGGCGACCCGTTCCCGCGGCCGCCGATCGTGCAATTCGCAGACCTCGCCGCCATCAAGGCCCGCTACCACGACTTGCCCACCTCCACCCTGTGGGCGTGCATCGGCGACGGCACCATCCCCCGGCCTGTCGTGTGGATCGACAACCGACCGGGCTGGCTGTTGTGACGCGTGCCCGTCACAACTCCCGCCCCGGTCGTGCGCGACCGGGGCGGGCTGATCTCTCCCGTGGGGTACGGGAGTAGTAGATAAATGGAGGGATATCCATGAGATACAACGCGATTCGGGCAGCCGTCACGGTTGTCGCTGTCAGCGCCGCACTACTCGGCGGGCAGACGCTCAGCACCACGCCGGTCGCGCAGGCCGGGCCGTGTCTGCTCGGGCACGTCGACCCGAACAACGACAACAGCGCGTGCAAGGGCAGCGACTCGGCGAACTGGCCGGAATCCGAGGCGAATCCAGACGGCAGCCCCACGCTGTCGTGTTCCCGGCTCAATAAGGGAGCGGGCGTCAAGACCTGGACCGGTAACGGGTGGCGGAAATGGAAATGCATGCAGATAACCGAGCTGGGGCAGACGTACTTTACGTGGTATGAAGTCCTCGGCACCTAAGGAAGGTGGGTCCATGGCGAACGATATTCCCCGTACGCCGGAGGTCGATCAGATCATCGCCGCCGCCGAGCAGCTCGGGCAGCGAGACGGGTACGTAGGCGTCGAGCACCTGTTTCTCGCTATCCTCGGCGACCTCGAAACGGTGCCCACGCGACAGCTGCAACGCATGGGGATCGATCTCGACGGCATCACCGCGCAGCTGAGGGCAACGATGGACAGCGAGAGCTTCCGAGAGGTCCGCAACCGCGCTCGCTTCCTCGATGGGCGCGAGGTCGAGCACTTCCCGGATGGTCGCGTCGTCACTCAATATCCAGACGGCACGATCACCGAGCACTACGAGCCGGTGGCCAAGTCCTGAAACAACACGCCCCGCTTCCGAATCAACGGAGGCGGGGCGCTTTGTTCGTCGGACAGACGGACCGAGGCAGTCACGGCGTCGGCGCCTGCGCCCGTGGGTCACCGTCCATCATCGGTATCACCTCGTCGAGTGGTGGCATCGACGAGCCCGGTCCACAGGTATCCACGCACACCGTGACCGTCAAAGTCCCGCCGTGGATCCCACCCTGTGGGCCACGCGGCAACCACTGTCCGACTATCACCTGATCGGCATCGTCGGCGGTGAGGACCGCGGCGACCGCGGCCCGCATTGCTGCCGCGTCGTCGATCACATCACGCGCCATCGAATCCAGAAACGCTGGATCCGGCATCGAATTGTCCTCGGTCGACCAATAGCAGCGGTCGACACCGAGTTCGATCACCGCCACCAGCTGCGCGGTACGCCCCGGCGTCGGCGGGGATGCCAGCGGTATCGGGAACCGTTCGGTCGGCGCCACCGACACCACCCGCGACCACGCCATCCCCTCACCCGCGTCGCAGCCACACCACCCGTACGACGGCACCGTATTCCCCGGGTGCACGATCGCGATACACGCCGCGCCCGCCCGCGTCTCGACCAGCTCGACGGCGAGCCGGTCGACCAGAGCCCGCGCCACCATATACACGCCGGTGTCGACCATCAGCCCACCCGCTCTACGCGCGGACCATCCACCGAATACACCGCCGATGGTGCCCGCAACTGGCCGGGGTTCACTGTGGCGAGCCATCGATCCACGGACTCGACACCGGTCAGCCCGGACTCGAACAGGGTGGCCGGGTCGATCAACGTGATGTCGACACCCTGGCGTGAAATCTGCTGCGCGCGCGCCGGTATCGCACACTTCCCGTTCCCGGTGCGCGCCTTCACATATTCGACAGCGAGGTCGACCAGCACCGTCAGCGCATCAGCCGGCACCGGCAGCCCGCGCATGTACGTCACCTCGAACACGGTCGGATCGCCGGTGCTGATCGGCCACAGCTCGCCATCGGTGCGCACCAATGTGCGGCGGTTGTGCACCACATACGCCGACCCCGACACCACCTGTCCGTCCACGGTGACCTCGGTGACCGATTGCACCGGGCCCGGCAGATACACACGCCGCCGCGACACAACACACGTGCACACCGTCACGCACCCGCACCCCGGGCGACCCGGCCACCGCGACGAAACACTGCCATAGGTGGACTGCTGCAGCGGCTCCACCACCGGACACACGATCTCCGGGCAGACTCCGAACACGCGCCCCGACAACGCCCACAACGTGTGTGCCGCCAGCTGCTCGGCCGCCGCCTTATCCGCGGTGCTGGCCGACACGGTGGTCGGCCAGTCCGCGATCACCCACCCGCACGCGGGCATTTAGGTGAGCACCAGCGCCGTCGCAGCGCACGCCGGGGTCGGCGGCGGCACGTAGGTCAGGTGCAGATCGAGGTGCTGATCCGCCAGGATCGGGGTCAACAGCTTGCCCGGCACGGGCGGATCTGTCTCGACGACGGCATCGTGCAGGTCGACGTTGTAGGGGCCGGAGCCCCACAGGCTGCCCGCTTGTGTACGCGCGTTCTCGATTTTGAACTCGGCCGCACCGTTCTGGATGGTGAACGACGCCAACCGGCCGCCGTGCATCCACGGCGCGAGGAAATACCCGTACGGCTTGGCCGAACCCGCGCATGCCTTACCTGGGATCGTGGTCCACGTTTCCAGCGCCCAATCGCTCGGAACGACCTGACCGATGCGGATACCGACCGCGGCGCCGTCGCGGTCCATGACGAGCGGCTGGCGAAGGATCATCCCCAGCAGATCGGGGTTCACGCCGGTGAACTGGATGTTCACGTTGAACCACTTCAGCTGATCGTCGTCCTTCTCCGGGGGGAACGCGAAACGGCCGTCAGCCTTCTTCATCGACAGCTCTTCGCCGTCCTCGTATTCGGCCGCGTACTCGGTCGTCACGAAGCCATCGGTGACGAGGGTGTTCTTTGTCCCGGCCACGGGCGCACCGCACGCGTCGAGGGTGGTGTAGCGGCCGACCTTGCCGCGGAAGCTTTCCCAGCACAGTGTTGCCATCTCGGACTCCAACCGGGTGTGGGTTGTTGCCCGGCCCGCAGCCAGCAGCACTACATATCAGCAGAATAGTCGCTCGACCGCGCCCGATCCTTGGCGCGCGGTCGAGCGACCGGATCTCAGGTCAGTTGAGGAAGAACAGAATTGCGTGCGCCAGGAGCACCAGGCCGCCGCGGATCAGATCCCACACCACAATCACCCCCTTACGCCAGGTCGTAATACAGGTAGGTGCTGGTCGACCCGGCCGCGATCGTGCCCGACCCACCGAACGGCGACACGAACTGCACATCGATCGTGTCGTTCAGCGCGAGCGTCGCCGCTGTCGCCGAGAACGTGACCGAGGGCGCGCCGAACGGGATCGTGGTCGTCGCGATGACGCTGCCGTTCTTGCGCAGGTTCAACGTCAGCGCGGTGCTGCTGAACCAATTCGCGGTCAGGGTGACTTTGCATTGGATCGTGACGTTCCCGGCACCGTTGGACTTCAACGCATCCGACACGATGTTCGTGGACGGATACCCGGATCGTGCCGACCACCCAGAGATCACCGCGGTCTGACTCGAGCTGATCGACATTGTCGACGATTTGTCCATGCCCATCGCGGACAAGCTCGTCGCGGCGATCGTTGGTGCCGCCGCTGCCGCTGTCGTCGCTGCGGCCGGGGCGATCACCACCATCGCAGGTACCGGCGCGACCGCAGCCGAGTTCGCGACAGCAGCGGGAACGGGCACCGTCGCGAGCAGTATCGGTGAAGCCGCGGCCGCCGACACCGATCCGGACGGCGGTACCGCCCGAACCGACAGCGCCGGGCCCACGGCCGCAGCGGACACCACGCCGGTCGGCACCGGCAGGATCAGCGACACGACCGGCGTCGGCATAACGGCCACTGCCGCAGACGAACTGGGCAGCGCGACCGCGGCGAGGGCAGGCGCGGCGGCTGACGCCGCAGCGACCGCCGGCGGGGCGGTCACGACGAACCCGGCGGTGGGCATCGGCATTACGGCGACACCAGCTGCAGCCGGAACGGGGAGGATCAGATCGTTGGTCAGCGACGGATCGGCCGCGCCGGTGGCCAGCCCGGCGCCCGGTGCCATGACTTCCATCAACAGCACAGGAGCGGGCATCGCTGCGACCGCCGCGGCCGCCGGAACAGTGACGCCCTGGGCGTATTCGAGCGTTGGTGCGGCAGCCGATGCCGCAGCCGCTGCGGCGGGCACCTCGATAACCATCACCACCGCAGGCGGCGGCATCACCGCGTCCACGGCAGCGGCCGGGGTGTCGATCGCGCCACCGAACCCGGGCACCGGCATCACTGCGGTAGCTGCCGCTGCGACCGCAGGTACAGCGGCCACGATCTCGGGGGCGGGCATCACCGTGTGCGCGATCCCGGCCGTCGGGAACATCATGCCTTCAATGTCGAGGTGCACCAGGGTTTCGCCGAGGTAGGCGCGACGCACCCGGTGGGTGTCGATGTACATGCGGCTCACGGAGATGCCGCGCAGGTAGATCCCCACCGGATCGCCGGTTAGGACGCGGCCAGGTACAGCACGCCGTCAGTGGTGTCCCACGTGATCTGGAAGTTGATCCCGCTCGGGCTCTGGTTCGCGCCGAAGTCGACGTAACCGAGCAGCGGGCGGGTCGCATTCGTCGACGGCGTGCTGTTGTAGATGACCCCGTAGCGGCCGTTGGTGAACGTAACGTTGGACCACACAGCGTTCGCGGCGAAGAGCCTGCACCGGTTGGTGGCGCTGTCGTAGCTGACCGTGCAGGACCCGAGCAGCACACCACCGGCGGTGTAGTTCGTGCCGCTGATCTCGTTCGCCACGACATCGTCGAGGTAGTCGTGCGTGTCCTGGTCGGGGGTGTAGCCGGACCCGAGGATCATGCATTTGATCGCGTCGGCGGTCCAGCTGACCTCTTTCTGCACGAGTGCGCGCTGGCCGAGGCCGTACCACTTCGCTGTTGCTGCCATGACGAGTCCTAATCCGTTGTGATGTATAGGGTTTCGGGATCGATGACCGACAGCGCTGTGTACTCGTCCAGCGTTAGCCGCAGGATTCCGGACACACCGCCGTAGTTGCGGACCGCCACCGCTTCGTCGGTCGGCGGGATGGGCAGCGCCGCGGCCAGCAGCGGACCCAGCCGGACCGGGGTCTCCCATTCGGGGATCGTGATGTCGTAGGCGACACCGGCGATCCGGACCCGCGCGAGGCCCGGCAGCAAGTCGGGGGTGGTGAACGTGCCATCCGAGGCGATCGCGACATGCACGTGCTGAGGGGTAACGATGAACTCGCCGGTCATCTCGTCGCGCATGAACGGCGCCCAGATCTGCACGGCGCGCGCGTCGCCGTGCTCACTGATATCGGAGAACCGATCCGAGATGACCGTCACCGTGGGCTCACTTCGCGGTGCTGCGCGAGCTGGTGCGTTTGGCCGGTGCCTTCTTCGGCTCCGGCTCCGGGGCCGGTTCCGGCGCGGGCTCGGCCTCGGCCGAAGCATCGGCGGTCGGTTCGGTAACGGCCTGCTCGACCTTGCTGGCCGAATCCGATTCAGGGTTTTCGGCCGGCTCGTCACTTACTACTGGCATAGAACTGTCCGCGTCCTCGGTGGTCTGGTCCTCGACTGACTCGTGCTTGTCGATGAGGAATCCGGCGGCGCGCGCCAGCTCGTCATCCACCGCGACACCCGGATAGCGGCCACCGGTCACGATCTGCACCCGATCGGGCTGATCACCGGCAGCAGCGAGCAGACGACCCGCGATCTCAGCGAGGTCGCCATTCACAGCGAGGATGGTGGGCATCTGGGAACTCCTAGGTAAGGGTGACCGGGACCGCGGCGCGCACACAGTCGTCCCAGCTGACGAGGTATGTGCGCTCGGCGACCAGGCGGACCGAGTTGTCGGCGGGATCGAAGTACTCGCGCGGTGAGGTGCTGCGACGGCTGGTGACCACGCTGCGCCGGTAGTTCACGGCACCGGTCACGACCAGCCACGCTGTACCAGCCGCGGCCGCGGTGCCATCCGGGCCGGTGTTCGGGTAGCCGGAGCCGAACGCGTACCGGTTACCGAGCGGGGTGAGCAGCCGACCGGCGGACTCGGTGACCAGCTGTGCGGTGGCGGCGTGCGCGGCCACCTCGCGCGGTGCGTGGATCACACCGATACCGCCGTAGTTGGCACCGAGGAATGCTTCGAGCAGACCGACAGCGCGGGTGATATTGACCGGGTCTTCGGCGAGGACTGGGGTGTTGACCGGGTCATCGGCGCCTGGGGTGGCCTCGTCTCGCATGAGCCGCAGGTACGTATCGGCCCACACCGCCTGCTCGACCGCGACCCATTCGGTCGCGAGCGCCGCAGTAGCGCGGGCCTCGATATCCTGTTCGGTCAAACCCACACTGCGGCAGGTGAATCCGGCGTAGACCGTGATCGGGTCGGCGGTGTCGAGACCGATACCGTCGACCAGGTTGGCGTCACGATCGGTCGGGGCATCGCCGCACTTCGCGGGGTCGACGTGTGCGGGCCCGCACGGCGGCGGCTCCCACGCGACACCGAGGCGCATGTGTGGGGCGTAATCGGCGAGCATGTCCGCCGCGGACTGCAACCCGAACCGGGCCGGGGTCTGGGTGGGCGCTGGGACGATCATCGGCGGTGCAGCCACCGGAAGCCTCCTGACTCAGTGGGAAAACCGGAATCCCCGGCCGCCGAACCCAGTTCGGCGGCCGGGGCGGAGGGTTACGGGGTAACGACGACGTTGCCGTTGGCGTCGAGCACCTGGCCGAGCGCGGTGGAACCGTTGGCCGACAGCGCGATCCGCAGCAGACGCGGCTTGTAGCGGCGCTTGATCACCAGCAACTTCTCTTCCACGAACAGATGCAGCACATCGTTCGCGGCGAGGTTGGTGGTGTCGTACACCGCCGACATGGTGATCACATCACCGCGCGACCGCAGGTAGGTGCCCGCGATATACACGAGAATGTCGACCGTGGTCGGCCATGCCGTCTTCGCGGTCGCCGAACCAAACCCACCCGATACACCGGTGAACGCGTCCTGCCAGTCGTACACCCAGTGCGGCACCGCATTACGGGCCTTGAACCAGCCATCGATCTTCTGGTCGGTGACCTCATACGCCTCGGACACATTCGACTCGGTACGCACCGACTGATCCGCGCGGATGACCGGCTTGAGCCACAACGGCAACTGCACCTCGAGCGTCGCCGAATCCGACATGCGGTTCAGGTACCGGATGTCGGAGATCTGGCAATCGATACTGTTGAGCACAGACGGTGTCGCGGACGGGCCGAGGTTGATCGTGACCGCCGAACCCGCCTCGGCGACCTGGCGCGCGATCGTGCGTGCGTTGACCCGGTGCGAATGCGCGATCAGCGCGTGCGCGATCACGTCCTCGGTCAACTCCGAGTAGGAATCGTTCTGGAGGATGCCACCGGTGATCTGCAAACCGATCGCCTCGGCCCGCTTCTCATCCCAACTCGACGGGCACGGCACGCGATAGGTCGGCTTCGAGGTACCCGACACCGTGCCACCAATCGGCGTCGTGAAACCGCTACCCGCGATCGCCTGCGCCTCGGTCTGAATGAAACCGGTGTTGCTGTAGATCGTGGTGTAGTCCGGACCCTCGGTCCACATCAAACCGCCACGCGGGCTTTGCACCTCGGGCAGATCGACCAGACCGGCGTCCGCATCCGCCAGAATCGGCGACATCTCATACAGCCGCTCGCTGGGGGAGCACCAGCCACCGGCCGCGACCAGCGACTGACCGGTGAGCCGCTTCTGATCGACCGCGGCATCGATCGCGGCGTCGTCCTCGGCCGGGGTGCGGGTAACCAGCTCATCAGGGAACGGCACCGAGAACCGCGCGAACGCATTCGCCATCCGCACCGGCGCGCCCTCGGCGTAGCGCGGGAACGCATCGAACTTGCCGGTGCCCGCACGCGCGACATCGACCAGCGTCTCCATCCGAGCACCGGCGGAATAGCCATCGACATCGGCGGCCGCGGTGATCACCACACCAGCCGGTCCCGGGTCGGGGCGACGCGCCTGACGCGGCGTGATATCCGCGAGTCGCACCTGACGACGGCGCGGCGCGGGCGCGGACGCTACGAGCGCCGGTTCCGCTGTGGTGGCCGGTGCCGAGTCGGCGGCCACCGCACCGGCATCGGCCGCGGCGGCGGTATCGGCGAGGGCCGGGGCCTCGGTTGCGCCGGTGGCGTCCCCGCCTTCGCCACCCTCGGTACCTTCACCACCCTCGGTGGCCTCGCCTTCGCCGCCTTCGGTGTCTTCCTCGATGGCCTCGGCCGCCGGGGGATTGACGCGATCGGCCAGCGCACGCAGACGGTCGGCCTGCTGACCTGCGACCTGCTCGCGGCGACCGGCCTCGGCGCGCAGACCTTCCGACACGTCGGCGAGAGCGACGGCCGCGGCCTCTTGTTCCTCGGTGTAGGTGCCGGTGCCGTCACCGTAGAGGGCGTCGAACGCTGTGCGTGCCTCGTCGAGCAGAACGGCTACATCGACATCGGCGGGGGCTTCGGCCAGCAACGCCGCGACCGCTTCGGCGGACGTGCCTTCGGCCGCACCGTTGGCGGCGTCGATGAGCTTCTGGAGATTGATGTCCACCACGGCCTCCGGGGGAGCAACGGATTCGTTGCCCGGCCCGCAGCCAGCAGCACTTATTTGGCTCTACTGTATCCCGTCACAGCTCGACGGCCTGATATGTACCGCCTACCTGATCCGCGACAGCGCGCGCGCTCGGTTCGTCGCGGTAGGTGACTGTCGTCCCGTCTGGGTGTACGACCTGATGCAGCACCTTTTTCGGCCCGCAGTTGCAGTTCCGACGCATCGCTATCCCTTCATCCCGGCCGCCATGCGTGCGGCCAACGTGTTGATGCGTGCCGTGCGCATCCGCCCGGCCGCCTGCGCGATACGCCCAGTGCGCAACACCTGATCGAGGTCGATCCGCCGCGACGGTGTGTGCGCGCGGCGAACGACACCGGCCGCGACCAGAGTCCGCACTCCGGACGCCGCGAGCGCGCGCGTACGTGGCACGGGGAAGCCAGGGACGTTCACGGCGAGCACACCGACGAGTTCGAGTGCTGTCGATCCGTGGCGGATGCCGCGCCAGTCTCCGGACACCCCGGACCGGCGCAGCTCATCCACCCGTTCGTCGGTGACGCCGGGCAGGATGCGCCCGGACAGCCACGGCCCGTTCGCGCCGTCGCGGCAGCGGACCACGGCGACGACGGTGCCGGTGTTGTCGTAGTGCTCGGCAGCGGCGCGCGCAGACGCATACATCGAGGCGTGCCCGGTGCCGAGGGTGATCTTTCCGACCGCGAGAGGACCGGTGTCGGTGCGGATCTCGCCCTGGTGGTAGTAGGCGTAATCGCTCGCGCTGGTCGGCGGGGACACGCACACATCCGCGTATCCGATGTGGCAGGTACCCCACTCGGCGAGGTGGCCGAACACGCGGCCGTCGTCGGTGACGGTGATCGCGGTCAGCTCGTCGGGTTCGGGGATCTCGAAATCACGGTGGTCGTACACGACAGCGGCGGCGGTGAGCGCGGCTGTGACGGGTTCAAGTGGGATGTCCTCGTACTGGCCGGCGAAAGCGATCCTGATCCGATCGAAACGGATTGGCCCGGTCTCGGTTAGATCCGTGACGGGCAACCCATACCCACCCGTCACATGGGGGATGAATCCGTCGTGCTGCTCGGGTACCGGGCCACTGTCGAGGCACGCGCCGAGGATTGCTTGCCGGAAGTCCGAGAGTCCGTCCGCGCCGACGAGGTACACCGCGCACGGATCCTTATCCGGGCTGTTCGGGTTGAACAGTGCGTGACCCCACACCTCGCCCAATACCGGACCGGACGGGGCGAGTTCGGTGACGGCCGCGCGGACCGCGTCTATCTGCTCGTCGCTCCACTCGGCCGCTTCGCCGAGGTAGGCCAGAGTGCAGTGCAGTTCGTCTACCGGTTCGCCGCCCTCCACCGCCAGGCGCGCGGCGTCCTCGGCGGCGGGGACGAGCGCGATCATCGCGCCGGTGTGCTCGCTCGGCGTCTCAGCATCGTCGGATTCGGCGGCGGCGGTGAGCGCGGGTACGTCGTAGGCGGGTTCGATCTTCGCGCCCTCGAACGCCGGTGAGCTGACCAGCGTCGCGCCCATCACTTTCCAGCGGTCGAACTGATACAGCCAGTCCTCTACCGGGTCGGTGCCCGGTTCCGGGTCGGTGATGTAGGCGGCCAGGGCCTCGCTGGCGTCCTCGCCGTTGGCGTCGAGCGGCACTTGCGTGACCGCGATATCGGACATGTCGACCGACACCCACCCGGCGACACCGCGCCCCACGCGCTCGGCCCACCGCACCCCGGCCGGATCAGCCAGATCGAACGAGCCTTCACCCCAGACGATGCCGTCCTGCAACCACACGCGCGTGATCAGCCCGACCACTACCGAGCCATCGTGGCCTTCCGCGAGCTGGTCTTGTGCCGAGAGTGGTAGCGGCAGCGCTCGGTGCGGCACGTCCTCGCCGACGAGGACCGCGAGCCGTCCGTCCCCGGAGCGGGTGTTGACCGGCAGGATCGGACCGCGCCAGCCCGGCGGGGGTCCGGCCAGCTGCTCGGTGGGCGGCTCGACATCGACGACAGGCGCGCTCATCAGCGGCTCCAATCAGTGGAAACAGACAAACTGTATCCATGATTATCGCCGTGCGATCAGGCCAGCTAGCCGACCGCACCATCCGGGAGCTTCGGGATCCGCGGATATTCCGGTATCGGCCCGGCCGTAGACGGGGCCGGTATCGCGAACAGGGCTGCGGCCAGCAGCTCGGATTCACCCGGCCCATATCCGCGCTGCACCGGCCCGGTCGGGGTCAGCGGGAACGCGAACCCCGGCGCGCGCAGCAGCTCCGTGGTCACGGCGTCGGCCTTCCAGTCCTTACCGTTCCAGTTCAGCCACCGCGTACTGTCCGTTCGGCTGTAAACGGTCCAGCTCACAGCAGTACCAACAACGCGATCATGAACATCGTCAAATCGCCTCCGTCATCGTCTCCGAATCGCATGCTCGAACGCCCGAACAAATCCTGCAAACCCACCTGGAACGCCTCGTGCGCGATCTTCGCCGGGTCCTTGTCGCTGGGCCGGTCGTAGGTTTTGCCTGTGTACGCGCGCTTCCACTTGTCGGCGAGCGCGTATTCGCCCGAGCCGCGATAGATCTCACTCGGTCGTTCGAGTCGACCGTCGACCATTGCCCGCCGCCGCACGAGCGCGAATTCCAGCGCGGTCAACCCCGGCACCGCCATCTCCATGCGATGCCCCAATTCGTGAGCCATCACCTCACGCTCATACGTCGAGAACGCCCCATCGTAGTCACCCATGTACGAGTCGGGATCATTGCCGCACAGCAGGTCGCGATTGTTGCTGCCGAACTTCTCACTGAAGTACGCCCGCTTGACCAGCCCGAGTTCCAACTCGCCGCGCCGGTCGGCGGCTTCGAGCCAGCTCCGGGGAAAGAATTCCTCGGCGGCGCGCAGATCATCGAACACCATCTGCGGCGCCTTGCGCACAGGATCTTTCGGATCGCGGGCCCGGCCCGGTTTCCGGTCTGCGGTAGCGCGCTGTTGGTGCCCGCCGAACTCCCGGACTTCAGCGAGCGCGGAATGGACCAGCTCGGATTCACGGCGCGCGACGTCACGGCGCACACCACTGGACCGCGCCACGCGCAGCTGCGGGTCGCGATCCATCACAGCTGCAATGTCGTGCCACATGGCCGCGCCGACCGCCATCACCGAATCGAGGTGCGCCTCCAGCTCGGGCGGCGGCAGCCGCTTGCCCAAACTGTCGACGGGATACCGGGTCTCAGTCAGCGGCGGTTCGATCTGCTGCCAATACGATTCGGTCGGCGGGTTGTCGCGCCGCTCCTGCAACGACTTCGTTGCCAGCTCCACCTGTAGGGACAGGTTCATATAGCGCTCGATCAGTTCGCGTTCGCTGCGCACCTTCTCCAGATCGCGGGTCAGTTTCTCGATACTGCGCGGCGACCGGGCCCGCGAGAGCTTCGCCTCCAGCTCGTCCTGCTTGCGCTGGCGCATATACGCCTCGGACCACAGGTCATCGGAAGAAGCGTCGCGCAGACCAGCCAGGCGACGGTCAGCGCGCACCGCAGCCAGCTCGTCGCGCATGGTGTCGAGGTTGCGTTCGTTCTCCCACATCCACCGTTCGAGCCGCGTTTCCTGCGGGCGTATCTCGGTCGGTGCGGTGACCGCATCCCAGCCGGCGGCGTCCCCGGGTAGGGATTGCTGCGCGCGGGCGATCTGGTCGCGAGTGGCCGGCGACAGGATCGGGCCGGTGTGTTCTTCGAGGTCTGTGTCTTCCTCGTCGGGCTCGGGGTCGCTGGAGTCGACGTCAGCGAAGAACTCATCCCAATCGTCGAGTTCGTCCTCTGGGGAGTCGTCGAGGTCGGTGTCCTCGTCGGACTCGTCACCGAGGTCGGCGGGATCGTCGTCGGTATCGGAGTCCGACTCGTCGTCGGTGAGATCGTCGTCGGTGAGATCGTCGCCGAGGTCGTCTTCGTTGTCGTTGGGGGAGTCGTCGAGGTCTTCTTCCTCCTGGTCATCGTGTTCGTTATCGGGATCGTTGTCCGGAAACGGATCATCATCCGGAAACGGGTCGGGGTCGGGTTCCGGCTCCGGTTCGGGTTCCGGCGGCTCCGATTCGTCCTCAACGACCTGGTCAGCAGGGTCCTCCACCGTCTCGCCCCGCTGGAGACGCCGCCAACGATCCAACGCTGCCGCTGCCTCGTCAACATCGTCGGGGCCCATGCGCGCCGCACCCGCTGCTACACCCCGCCCCCCGCGCGGACCCTGCAACTCGGCCTGAACCTCGTCCGCGCGGATGTAGCGAGTCGTGCATCGACAATTTATGACCTCATGTGCCGGGCCACCTGCCTCGCCAGGGTGCTGCAACTCGGCGTGCCCGACGCGAAACGGTTCCCGCAGGCGCACGATCTGCCCCTCCGCGACCGCGTGGGTACCGCGCACCCGCTCGTCCATCGTCGCCAACCACGCCTTGTACATGGCCTGCCCACCGGCCGCCTCGACCGCGCACGCCGCAGCGAACGCGCCGCCCTCGATCGCGCCGTGGGTCTCGGTGCGTGCGATGCGCCGCGCCTTCCACTGCCATTCGAGCAAGCTCTCGTCGTGCTGCTCCCACAGCGCGCGCCGCCGCGACCGCAGCATCTTGCGCTCCGCGGCCGTGGTCTGCTCGTCGGCGATCTGCCGATCGATCTCAGAGATCTCCGCCCGGATGCGTCGAGTAGGCGCGTCGATATCGAGGATGCGGCCGATGCGCTCGGTCATCTGCTCGTAATCCATGCCCTCCGACAGCATCTCCAGCAGCTCGGGCCTGAGTTCTTCGAACGCGCCTTCCGGCCAGATCTTCAGTCGGTCGTGGACCTGCTCGAGATATTCGAGTTGGAACGGCAGCGGGGAGATATCGGCCCTGCGTGCGGCATCTAAGAACGCCTCGCCGAAGGCCTCGCTCAACACCGGATCAACGTGCTCGGCGACCGCGCGCCCCCACACCCGGGTAGCCGCGGTGATGTCCTCGATATCCGGGCGTGGTTCATTACCAGCCGCACGGATCGGGGCCGCGATCAGATCGGTCGCCGCTGGCGGTGGTGGTTGGTGCAGCACGATCGCGCGCACGGCGTCCAGCCAGATCGTGACCGCCGCCAGGACTGCGGGGAACAGTGCGGCCTCGACGCGTCGCTGCAGATCCAACGCTGACAAACGTTGCGGCAGCAGCGGGTCAGACCGCGGGCTCACACGCCACCTCGAGCACCTGCCGCAGATCCGCCGGACTGTGCAGCCGCTGACCCACGATCAGCTGCCGCACATACCAATCGGCGGCTTCCACGATCCGCGGCTGATCCGGCAGCACCGTGGTCAGCAGATCCCACACCCCGGTCAGCAGCCGGTCGCATTCCTGGTGTGTGGTCGCGAGACGCCGGTGGGTGTGCACTTCCCACGGCGTGACCGTCCACGTCTGCCCACGTTGCGGGCGCCCCGATGCCCGTAGTGCGCGTTTGCCTGCCAGCTCGAGCGCACGCAGGACACCGACCTCGACGGCGAGCATCAGGCAATCCGGCGACCCGGTCACGGCGTGGGCTCCGACTCGGGTGGGGTGGTCGAGGTCGGGGGATCGGGTAACTCGCGCTGCCCGCCACCGTCCTCAGCCGGTTTGTCGGCAGCCGGGGCCGCGCCTGCTGAGGGAGCGTCGCCGGTGGTCGCGTCGGTGATCTGCGCAGTCTGATTGAGCACTGACGCGTCGACCTTGATACCGAGTAGCGGTAGCAGCAGCGGAGCCAACGAGGGTGCACCCTTGAGCAGACTCGTGATGAGAATGATCTCTTTTTGCTTGTCGTCGGGCAGATCCGCGATACCGAAACCGTTCTCACGCAACATCGCCTCGATCGACAGTGCACCGCGGTCGAACAGTTCGCGGCTGTCCGCGCTGCGGTCCGGCCGCAGTCGCAAGGCACTCGCGTCGTACCAAACGAGGTACTTGTGCCAATCGGGTACGCCCTGCTCTTTGAGCAGCGGTTGAAGCCAGCCCGTGGTGAGGGAGTGCAGGATGAACACCGCGACCGGCGCGACGGCGAGTTTGACGTCTTCCTCGCTGATCGCCCACGCCGACCAGTGATTCGAGCCGCTGCCGAGCCCGAGCAGCACCTCCGGCGGGGAATCCATGCCGAGCGCGATCCGCCGGATCGCCTCGGCGCGAAGTTCCTGCGCCTTCGGGTCCAAAGGTTCGAACAGCTTGAGATGAATAATCTTCTGCAGCATTTCGCCCGGGGCCTTGAGGATCAGCGGCACCAGCGCCGCCGCGCTCGCCCGATCCTTGATCGGGGTGAGCATGTGCTCCATCAGGTCCAACACGATCGGATCCAGCGGCGGCGCACCGTCCTCACCCGCAGGGGCGCCGCGCCCGGACAAGGTCTCGATCTCGCTGGGCAACAACAGGATTCCGGCACCAGCGAGACGCGAATCGATCTGCGCCGAGACATGCTCGGTCAGGCCCTTCAGCTCGCGGGCAACGGGCAGGATCGCGCGCGCCGCCGAGTCCGCCCACGCACGCTGACGCGGGTGCGGAATCCAGCCACGCACCACGTGCTCAACGGAGAGGTCGAGACGGCGGGTATCGAGTCCATCGTTATAGGTCCACGACTTGCCCGCCGGGGTGAGTTCCATGACGCTGCACGGCTCCCACTCGAACCGTTCATCCTCGCCGTCGCTGACGATCCCCAGACTCTCGCCGTTGAACACGTAATGCTGTGCCGCTCGGAACATCCGCTGCTGCGTCGCGCCAGGATCGGAGAACATCCGCTGACCGAGTTCGTAGGCGGTACCGTCCTCCACCTCGGTCGGCTCGTCACCGAGGGATTCGACCTTGGCGATCATCGGCCGCATCAGCGACACCGACCGCGCGATCCGGTCACCGCTGAAACGGAATTCGGGGGTCTCGTCGCGCAGATCCCACGACTCGGGTTGCCATGCCTGCTTGGTCGCCTTCGCCCTGGTCGACGGGACAGACGGCCCGGCGAGGATCTGCGCGGCGGCGGTCAGCACACGCGGCGGCCTCAACGGATCCCGCTTGGTGGCCTGGTCGAGGTTGTACTGACCGAAGATCGCGCCCGGCGGCGCGGTGACCACCTGTCGCCGGACCGGCACGACGGCGGCGTGCTGGGCTGCGATCAGCGCGGCGGTCGAGTCCGGCCGGCGTGCGCGCCTCACTGCGTGACCTCGACCGTTGCGGTCTGCTCGGTGGCGGACTCGACCGCCGGTCCGCCGAGCCATTCGGCGCCGGTGCCCACGATCCACGAGATCGACAGCACCGCAGCTGGGAGTGTCCACCATTGATCCCAGCCGTGGTAATGCGCGACCTCATGTGCGGTGATCACGATCGCGCCGATCCATGGGCTCATGCACCACGGGCAGGTCACCAGATACGACCAGTTGCTCTTGTAGCCGGTGCGGCGAATGACCCATGCCCGCAAGTGCCGTGCGATGTAGTCATCGGTGATCAGTCGCGTCAGCCGCGCGGTGGCACCCAATGCCAGCAGGAACACTCCGATTGTCAGCACAGCGCGCACCTTCCCGCGAGGATAATCACAGACACAGTGTGACTGTATCCTCTGCTATATGGCGCAGGAGACGGTGCAGGTGCGAGCTGAGCAGGCATTTCAGGACTGGTCTGTTGGCGAGGTACGGACGGTGCCCCGCGATCGGTTCGTCGAGAATCTGATTCGGGACGGGCGACTCACCGTCGTCGAAGGCTCGGCACCCAGTGTTAGCGATGAGTCGCCGAGTGAATACTCGACACCGGGCTACGTCGGCACCGACCCGGCGGCGGGCCTGCCGATCCCCTTCGCCGACACCTCGGACGAGCACACCGCCGCAATCCTGCCGGACGGAACCCAGGTCGAAGGCGTGGCCACCGAGGCAGCGACCGCCGCTGACCAGGCGCAGGGCACCGCGACCGAAGCCGTGGAAGACCCGACCCGCCGGCGTCGCCGACCCCGGAACCCCTGATGACGGGAGCGACGATCCACCGCGATCGGATCGCCGCGGTGATGGCGACCGCTGCCGGGCAGTGGGGTGACCGCCTCGGCCGCGAGATCGCCAACCACGCCCGCAACCAATGCCCGGTATCCGAAGGCCGATTGCGTTCGAGCATTACGCATCTGGTCACCGCGAACCCCGGCGGCGGCGTCACCGTCCGCGTCGGTAGCCCGCTGCAGTACGCGCGATATCGGCACGAGGGCACCGGCCTGTTCGGTCCGCATCACACACGCATCGTTCCGGTGACCGCGAAGGCGCTGAAATTCAAACCGAACATCACCGGTCCGCTGCGCAACAACGGTGGTCGCGACCGCCGGGGCGCGCGCCAATTCATCTTCGTGCGCAGTGTGAAGGGCTCGCCCGGATACCCGTTTCTCACCCTCGCCTTGATCGAGGTTTTCGGCGAATCCAACGTCATCCGTAACCAGCAGACAGGAACCTGATATGCCGCCTCGTCCCCGCACCGCCGCCAAGTCGACCACTCCCCGCACCCGGCGCACGCCGACCGAACCGCTGCCCAGCGAAGGCGTGGACGAAGCGCTTGAGGTGATCAACGGACCCGACGAGCCGGTCGCGCCGGTTATCGACGACGCGGGTCGATCGATCCCCCTCGAGTTGCAGATCAGCTCCGAGGACGACGACGGCGACAGCGGCAGCGGCGACAGCGACGAGGACATGTTCGAGTTAGCCGTCGACGGGCACACCATCATCGCGTGGCGGCCCACCAAAGAGCAGTGGGGAATGATGATGGGGATGATGTCGCGCGCATCCACCGTCGCCGACCGCATCCACGCCATGCAGACCTTCGCGATCAACGTTCTCGATGAGACGTCGTATCTGTACATCGAGACCCGCATGATGGACCGCAAGGACCGGTTCGGAACCAAGACCTTCAGCAAGGTCCTCAATGCGGTCATCAACCATTTCTCCCCCGACCTGAACCGGGAAGAGCGTCGCCAGCTCGCCCGCGATATGCGCCAGTAAGTGTCGGCAGTGTGGGCGGCGTCGGCCAAAGCATGGAAACTCGACGATCGGATCGTGCACCTGGCCGACCCGATGCCCGGCACCCGCGATCTCGTGGGCATGACCCTGTCCGCATACAGCTGGCGGATCATCGTCGGCACCATGCGCGACACCACCGATGTCGCCTGGCTGGTGCCCGAAGTCATCAGCGGTACTCGCATCACCGAACGGGTTCTCGACGAGATTGCCGATGCCCTCGTCAAGAACCTGTTCGGTCAGCCCCGTTGGGTGGTGCAACGAATCTGGCGCGAAACGATCGGGATGTGGCGGGAGATGGACGCCGAACTCGGCGCGCGCGGTGTCGATCTGCTCGCGATGGCGCCGGATCGCGCAACGAATGTCGCGTTCGGTCAGCTGCGCCGCTCGCACTCCGGGAAACCGGAGGACTTGCGGCGCTGGCTGGCGCAGCTCGAGGAACCACCCGCGCGCGCGTTCGACACCACCGCCGGTGAGCAGGCCGCGGCCGATGGGTTCCTCGCCGCGATGGCACGGCTCCCGGGAGCGCCGAAGCCGCAGGCGCCGCCGGTGGATTCTGAGCTGACCATCACCTGAGCATCGCGACCGATACGCTGATACCGATGTAGTGCTGCTGGCTGCGGGCCGGGCAACAACCTTGTTGCTCCCGGAGGTCCGCGGTGACTCAGCCTTTCGCCGAGGCGCACGTCAGCGCGATCCTCGATTGGAACAACCTCGACGAGGAACTGACCAGGCGGGTCACCGAGGCTGCTGAGGAAGCGCGCAAGACCCTGCAGGGAAAGCTCGACAAATGGTCGCTGTCGGCGACGGTCAAGCTGAAGCCCAGCGTCGGGGAATTCCGGAAGCTCGCCCGCGAAAAGCTCGCGGAAATCACGATCGTCAAGGACGTCGAACTCCGCACGACTGCCGCCGAGCTGAACAAGTGGACGCGTGATCTGCGGGATCGTCTGAACCGCAAGACGTTCCACGTCAACGTCACACCCCGGCTGGACATGACCCAGCTCAACGCGAAGCTGGCGAACCTCCCCGAGGGTACGGCCAAGGTCAATCTGACCGTCACCGCCGCCGAACGGAACCGGTTCGCGCTGTGGCTACGTGCCTGGCTGGCGGGGATCGACTTCACCGCGTCGGTCCGAGCGGACCTCACGAATGCTGCCGCGTTCCGGGCGCAGATGGATGCGCTCACCCAAGACCGCACCGTCGATGTCAACGCACGCATGCGCGGCGGCCTGGGCGGGCTCGGTGGCCTCGGCAAGAACCTGAGCGTTCCCGGGCTGGCCACGATGGCGACCGATATCACCAAGGGCGCTGCGGCGATGGCGCTGCTCGGCGGCGCGGCCGGTACCGCGCTCGGTGCGGTGGGTGCGCTCGGTGTCGGGCTGGCCGCGTTGGGTCCGGCCGCGATAGCCGGCATCGCCACGGTGACCGTGGGTCTGTCCGGCATGAAGGACGCGTTCTCGGCATTGAGCGCGGCCGAGGATTCCTCGGCCAGCGACGCGACCGCCCAAGCCCAGGCGCGGGTGACCGCTGAGCGCGGTGTCCGCGACGCGAAGAAGAACAGCCTCCAGGCCGAGCAGGATCTCACGCGCGCCCGCAAGGACGCCCAGAAGCAGATGCGGGACCTGAATGTCGAGGTCCGTGGTGGCGTCATCAGCGAGGCGGAGGCCCAGCTCGATCTGCGTGACGCCCGCAAGGACCTCGCCAACCTCAAGCCCGGCGACGACTACGAACGCGCACAGATCCGCGTCGCCAAGGCCGAACAGTCGCTCATCGAAACCCGTTACCGCAACAACGATCTCGCCGAAAAGCAGCAGGACGTCAACGCCAAGGGCGTCGAGGGTTCGGATCTGGTCACCGCCGCGAAGGACCGCCAGACCGCCGCCGAGGAACGCCTCGCCGACGCACAGGCCGCGCTCACACAAGCCATGTCGGGGTCCTCGTCGGCACAGGACAAGGCAGCCCAGGCTCTCGCGAAGCTCGCACCGGAAGCACGCGCGTTCGCACTCACGGTGCAGAACCAGGTCAAACCCGCGTTCGCCGAGCTGGTCGGGCAGCCGACCCAGAACGCGTTGTTCGCCGGATCGGCCGAGGGCATCAAGCAACTGACCGATGTCATGTTCCCGGTGCTCGGTCGCGGCATGACCGGTGTTGCGACCCAAATCAACGGGCTGACAAAGGATTTCGCCGAGTTCTGGAAGGCCCCGGAAAACCTCGGCGCCATCGAATCCATCTTCTCCGGAACGGCTGGATTCATCTCCGGACTCGGCCCCGGGCTGAAGCAGGCGACTACCGGGCTGCTGTCGATCGGGCAGGCATTCGAGCCGGTCGCCGCCCAGATCGGTGCATCGGTCGGCAACCTCGCCGGGTCGATCATGCAGCCGTTCACCGACGCGTTCGCCTCCGGTGCCCTGACCCAACTGATCAGCAATTTCGGGTCCATCCTCGACGGGCTCGGCGCCGGGCTTCAGCCGCTGATCGGTGGGCTGATCCAGATCGGTAACCTCGTCGGCCCCTACCTCGGCCCGTTCTTCGCGCAGCTCGGAGCCAGTCTCGCCCAGCTCGCCGGACCGCTGGGAAATCTGGGCGCGACCTTCCTGCAAACGATCACACCCCTGCTCCCGGTGGTGTCCGGCTTCGCCTCGCAGCTGCTCACCGCAGTGCAACCCTTGCTCCCGATCCTCGGGCAGATCGCGGGCAGCCTGCTGTCCGCGCTGCAGCCCGCGATCGGACCGCTGTCCCAGATCGCCCAGGTCGTGGGAGGCGCACTCGCACAAGCGCTTACAGCGCTAGCGCCATCAATGGGGCCACTGACCAGTGCTTTCGCATCGCTGATCAGCGCCGTGGCGCCCATCGTGCCCGTCGTCGCCGAGGTCGTCTCAGGCCTGATTCAGGCACTCGCGCCAGCACTCAAAACGATCTTCGACGCCCTTGGCCCAGTGATCACTCAATGGGCCGACCTGATGATGCCGGTATTCACACAACTGCAACCGATCATCGCCGACGTCGCCATGAAGATCGCCGACGCGCTGGTAGGTGCACTCAACCAACTCGCGCCCTATCTGCCCGATATCGCGAAGAGCTTCGGCGACCTGATCACCGCGATCGCGCCTTTGCTGCCGCAGCTCATCGACATCGGCGCGACCCTACTGCCGCCGCTGCTGGACCTGTTCATCGCGATCCTGCCGCAACTGCTCAAGCTCATCGACGCCTTCACCTGGCTCGTGTCGAATGTCATTGAGCCACTTGTTCTTCCAGCGCTGCAAAAAATGGCAGACGACTTCGGCAGTCAGCTGCAGTTCGCCGCCGACGCGGTGAACACCGCCCGCGATGTGATCGGCGGCGCGCTGTCCAAGATCGGCGAATTCTTCACCGGCCTCGGCTCCACCGCCTCAGATGTGTGGGGCTTGATCGTCCGCACCATCAAGTCCGCGGTCCGCGAGATCGGGAAATTCCTGGTCGGCCTGCCCGAGATGAAGATCCCGGACCTGCCCGGAGTCCCCGGCCGCGGCACCACAGTCGGTTTCGCAGGCATCGGGCGGTCGATGATCCAGTGGGCCGGGGCTGAGGGCATGGCCGCGGGCGGGCGGCTGATCCGCGGACCCGGCACCGGCACATCGGATTCCATCCCCGCACTGCTCGACGGCATGCGCCCGCTGCGGGTCGCCAACGGCGAATTCATTTCCACCGCAGACGCATACGAGCGGGGCGCACCGCTGCTGTGGGCGCTGAACAACGGGTGGACACCCAGCGCGGATTTCGTGCGGATGCTCGTGAACGGTGCACCCGGATTCGCAGGCGGTGGCCTCGTCACCGCCGACGAGCTGGTGCGGTTCGCGCAGGGCGTCGAAGGCGCGCCCTACGACTGGGGTGGTGTCCACTGGGGCGACTGCTCCGGTGCCGTCTCAGCACTGGCGAACAAGGCCACCGGGGCCGAGCCGTTCGGCAGCCGGTTCTCCACAGCCAACATGGACTCCGCACTCGCCGCGATGGGCGCGCAACCTGGGCTCGGCCCGGCCGGATCGCTGTCGTTCGGCTGGTTCAGCGGCGGCCCATACGGCGGGCACACCGCCGCAACCCTGCCCGACGGAACCCATTTCGAGATGGGCGGTCAGCGCGGGAACGGTCAGTTCGGCGGGCAGGCGGCGGGCGCCGACGATCCCTCGTTCACCGACCACGCGCATTTCCCGCCGGAGTTCTTCCTCGGCGGTGATCCCGGCACGGTCGGCGGTAGCAGCGCGGGCTCGACCGGCCAGTCCAGCCGGCTCGGCGGAGCCACCTCCGGCGCGGGCACAAGCGGATCGGGCAGCGGCGCGTCGTCCTCCAGTGGCTCGTCGAGCTCGAGCAGCAGCGGCGGCGGAGCTGCAACCGATGTGCGGGTGGTCAACTGGCCGGCCTCCTGGACCGGCTCCACTGCGCAGGTAGCCCAAACCACGGCCGCGTCGTCGTCGAGCACACAGGTCGGCGGCAGCACGGGTGCGCCGGTGATCGGCGCGACCGGTGAGCCACCGATCCCCGATCTCAACATCGGCAGCGGCGGGCCCGCGACCGGGATCGACGCGGCGAATCGGTGGGCTGCCTCGCAGGACTGGGCCACGAAATTCCAGGACTGGGGTATCGGCGCACTCAAGTCGATCGTCGGCGAGGTCAGCGACCCGTTCGGGCTGAAGTCGCTGACCGACCAGGGGATAGACCGTGGTGCCGAAGCGATTCGGCAGCAGGTGAATTTGACGCAGAACTTCTACGGCTACGACCCGGCGCAGGTCGCCAAGGAAACCGAGCGCACCCTCGGCTCCCGGATGACCCCGGTATCCGAGACCTACAGGGCGGGGTGAGACGTGGCTATCTGTCTGACGAATCCGGGCCGGATCATGCAATTGATCCTGCGCGATACGAACCCGCTGTCGGAGACGTTCGGGGCCGATCTGATCGTGCTGGACCTGCTCGGCCCGGACGGTGGCGAGCAGGGCATCCATCTGCTGGAAGGCTCGTGGGAGAACCTTTTTCACGCGCCGATCACACAGGTCCGCGAGAGCTGGGCCTACCAGGAAGGTTCGACGCTCGACGATATCCCGCGCGTCAATGAGCGGCTGTGCACGCTGCGCATCGGCACCATCGGTCGCACGACCCAGCTGTGGGAACAGATCGACGACCTGCTGTGGCGGGTGCTGGGGCCGAGCTGGGATTGCTTCCTGCGCGCCTACTCCGCGATCTCGGAACCGCGGGAGCTCCGGTTGCGGTGGGAGAAAGACCCCAAGCCGCTGACACAGCGCGACCCGGGCCGGACCAAGAAACTCGCGTGGGAGGTGTACACCCTCTCACCGGATCCGTACTGGTACGGGCAGACGATCACACGCTCGATCAAACGCAGCCAGATGATCGAGATCAACGCGACCACCGGCGCACCGCAAACCGGCACCGGCGTGTGGCAGGGCACCATCGACATGCTCAACCCCGCCGACGTGGACTGCTGGCCCGAATTCGCCAGCGGCCAGCTGGAAACCGACACGGTCGTGTGGCTCCCTGACGGACTGTCCGGGCGCACGGTGAAGGTCCCGCAGGTCGGCACAGTCGGGCCGGGCCGCGAGTTCCTGGTGCGCACGCACCCGACCGCGGAGACCGTGTCGGCGCGCGACGACAGCCAGATTTTCGCCGACATGAACGGCGTGTTTTTCGAGTCGGCGATCCCGAAAGGCACTGGGTCGCCGGTTCAGGTGCCGATCCGGATCCAGGGCGGCACACCGGACACCGAAATCAGCGCGTTCTATCCGCAGAAATATACGAGGTTCTTCGGCGGGGAGGCGGTCTAGATGCCTCCGTTGATGAGTGCGGACGAGGTTCGCAGCAGCCTTATCCAATCCTCGATTCAACGCGTCGCGGAAATGCGGCAACCCGCGCGCCTGGTGTTGTGGGATAAGAACTGGGAGAACCCGGTTCCGCTCGTCGGAGTCGTATCCGCGAGCTTCGAAGAGCGATTCAACGAGACCGGTGAGGCCGCGGTCGTCGTGCAGGCGAGCAACAAGCTGTATCGGCTGCTGATCGAAGACCTCGAACTCTACGAAGACCTACACATCACCGCCGACATGCAGGGCAAACGGTGGTCGGGGAAATGCGCGCTGATCCAGGAAAGCGAGAAGGCGGGCGAGCTCGGACGTATCGAGCTGAAATTTTTGCACGAGTTCGAGCACGTCAAAAAGATTGTGTGCTTTGCGAATCCATTGCTGCCCCCGGAATTCCAGTATCCAAAAATGTATGCATTCGCGGGCCCGAGCGCTTTCGGTGCCCGTACTTTGCTGTTCCTGAACCTATTACGACGCTTCGCGCCGTTATGGGCTTTGCCCGAGGACATATTCAACCCGGCGTCCTGGCTGGAAAATCTGGACCCGAACAACTGGCCGATCGTGGTCATGCCGGGATCGTTCCTCACCGACACCTCCATGTGGAGCGTGCTCGCCACACGCTTCGGCAACGCGCACGATGTGCTCGCGCCGACCCTGGCCGACGCTGGTCTGCACCTGACGGTTCGTCGCTGGCTGCCCGGGGATCCGCAACCGGCACCGGGTCACATGCACCTGACCAAACCGACGCTGCTGCTCGACCTGATCGACAAGAGCGGATGGCGTGGGCTCACCGGCACATTGATCGATGGCCTGATCCACTACGTCACCGCGGTTGCCGATGATCTGATCAACGAGGTCGCAACCGAGATCGGTATCCCGGACGCACCGGAGTACCTGATCTCAGGGTTCCTGGGTACGGCGCCGCAGCGGCCGTGGGTGGCGTGGCGCAACGCCCGCCGGACCGGGTTGTCCGGCATCGGGGAGTGGCAAGCCACGGTGCACAAGGCACTGGCCGGGGCCATCGTCACCGGAGGCCACTCGCCTGACTGGGTCAACACCGGTCTAAAGCTGCTGGCCAACGCCATATTGGGGTATATCGGTGCGATCTTCGGCAACCCTGGCCTAACGCTGGGCATCCTCGATAGTCAGGTCGAGGACGTCGTGCTCGCCTTCCACAGGGTAGGTAACCCTATCCGCTTCGCGCAGATGGGCATTCGTGGTCCGGCCTATGGTGAGTACTGGGAATCCTCCGGCGGCACTGGCGCGAGTCTCAGTGCGCTACAGGCGATTCGGACGGGCTTCGACAGGACAAAGGCATATCGGAGCTACAAAGTTTCCGTCCAAAATGGGATGCCCTACTGGGTGGGAAGGCATTTCGACGTCGGGGACCGAGTCGCCGCGGAGGTCGGCCGCAACGGCCGCTGGTACGTCGACCACGTGTTCGCGCTGAAATACGTGATCGGACGCGACACCCCAGCGCACTGGGAGATCAGCATCGGCGACGACCGCGCCGAGGACGATCCATCGGCGATGCTGGCGCGGCATGTCGCGCAGCTGAAGAGCGTCATCCAATCCATCGGCGTTAGCTCGTGACCCGATAATGGAGGACACAATCTAACTATCACCACTATTTACAAGGCGGATGAATGGGTAAGCAGCAGCGTAATTCGAGGACACCGCGACCGACATGGTCGCAACGGATGGACAAGCTCGACGGGATCCGCCGCGACCCGACGACCGGGATTGTGATGGCGCGTGAGCACCGGCACCCGCTGGCGGATTGGTTCCGGTCGATCCCGATGGGCGTCGGCCTGCCGGGGATGATGATCGACCCGAAGGCCGAGCACTTGTTCGCGATCCACGTGTTCGACAATTTGCAGCTGCCCGCGCCATCGGATCCGCTGTACAAGCCGCGCCGAGATCGCAACGCGCCCCGCGATATCGGCCGCGAATCGGTGCTGTGGGTGCCGGTCGGCACCCCGGAAGAGGACGAACTCGAGGACATCACCGCCACGTCGGTGACCGTGCCTGACGTCACCGGATACAGCCCTGAGCAGATAGCCGCGTTGAAAGCCGCGATCCGTCAAGAGGAGATCGCGCAGGCGATGGCCGCGCAGGCCGACGATCCCGGAGCGACGACGTGACCTCGCCGGATTTCCCCGGTGCGCCGCTACCAGCGCGGACCTACACGGCGTCGACGGTCTTCGCCCTGCAGAACGAGACGCAGGAAGGCCAAGCGACCGCGGCGAATGCGGAACTGCAGGTTATTGCCGAGGAAGCTCGGCAAGCGTTCTTCACGGTGATCTACTCGGAGGTGCAGCAGATCCCGATCATCGGTGGACTGATCGGCGACATCATCGAGATCATCACCGGCGTCGAGGACGGCGACCTCAACGACCTCGGCACCTGGGTCAACAACCTCGGAAACCTGGTCAATGCATTCATCGCCGCCGCGCTGCATGCCCTGGCTGACCTGCTCGAGTTCGTGCCGCTGGTCGGCGGCACCCTGGCAGAGATCATCGACAACCTGGCCGATGGTATGAACAGCTCGCACTCGACCGCTGTCACCGCGAACAACACTGCGAACACAGCCAATACCACGGCGAACACAGCCAATACCAATGCCAGCACTGCACTCTCGACTGCGAATACCGCGAATACCACCGCGTCCGCAGCGAGTACGGCAGCGTCTAACGCGGCGAGTGTTGCAGCGGCGGCGCAGGAAACCGCGGATATCGCGTATGGCTGGGCTGCGTACCGTGAGAAGGAATTCGCGGTCACGTCGTCAGGCTTGCAGTCGGGCAATAACGAGACAGTGCTCGGCATTACGATGATCGTTCCTCCGGACTCGATTATCAAACTGACCCGCTTGGTGTACTCGATGAAGTCGAACACGGGCACCCTCACAGTCCAGCTGATTCGCCGAGCTTTGAATGGCACGGAGACCGTAGTGTGGACAACCAATATCGCCTCGGCGGCAATCACATTCCCGGACAATGGGATTGACTATCAGATCGAGGATCTGGACCACTTTTTCTGCAACATCACAGCCATCAGCGGTGTCGTGACCGCCCTCCACTGCTGTGTGGAGTACGTCATCCTCCCAGCGCCATGAGTTTTCTATTGCAGAGGTCTCCTTCCCGCAAGTACGCGGGATGGCAATGGCCGCAGAACAACACAGTGGCTGGTCCTCTGGTGCAGCCGTTTGTGCACCTCGGCGACGGTACGACAGCAGACATCAACAGCCTCCATGAACTGCACGTTCCCAGTAACTACTTCACGGTTGACGGTGGAGGCGAGAGCTATGAGTTCATGCCGTTTACCTCAAGCTCGGGGCTCGATCTGCGGATCTGGAATCCCGTAACCGGTGTTGCAGCCCAGGCATTCTCTGTCTACATGACCAACAGCTGGGCCGAGATCGGCGCGGCGTTCATCAACTGCGTCGGTATCCGGTTCATGCACGCGCCCGCCACTTACGGGGGCAGCGGGAACGCCATTCAGATCTGCGAATTCGCCAACCCTTTCTCATTCAGTAATGCCCGCGCGACGTTCCTCAGCCCGATAGATTTCAATGGCACCTATCTCCGTATCAAGATCTGGGTTGATGACGACCAGTTCATCCGGGTGTGGATGAATGACACCTACCTTGGTTCGGGCCTCATCAGTGACGGTTTCAAACTGGGGCCCGGACGTCGCTGTGTCCGCTTCCTGAATTCCTGCCTCAACGATGTCTGGATCAGCAATGCCAACGGGGGTGAGTCAGCTCCCGCGCTGTATCACTACGACCGACCCACCTCGTTCCCCGCGAGTACGGTCTACGGCACCTCGGTGTTCTATGACGACTTCAACAGGGCCAACGGGGCAGTGGGCAACGGGTGGACAGTGCTCGGCTCGGCTGGTCAGATCGTGTCCAACAGCTACGCCACCACCGGCGGCACCGACGGTTCCCGCGCGATCATCCGCAACACCGGCATCACCAACGGCCGCCAACGAGTAGAGGCCGTGGTCGGTGGTGCACTCGGCCCCAACAACTCCGCTGATTCATCGCTGCTGCTGTGCGGCAACAGCGCAGGTACCCAAGGCCTCGCGTGCAATGTGTTCGGCAACGCTGCCTACATCTCGCGGTATTCGTCCTCGCTGTCCGGTTCGTCGCCGACGTTCACCGACTTCGCCAGCCGAACCGACCTGACCATCAACAACGGCGACACCCTCGCCTTCAACGTCTACGACGGCGCGGCCTGGCTGGAACAGAACGGCACCCGCCGCCTGTACGCGGTCAACGTCAACGACGTGGTGCCAGCGTCGAACAGTTGGGGCGGGCTCCGGGTCGAACGAGCACCGTTCAACGATTCGCTGTCGTGGAACGACTGCCGGATCCTGTCCACGTAGGTAGCGCGGTACACACCACAGCGACCGGACACAGCTATTCTTCGGGGGTAGTGCTGCTGGCTGCGGGCCGGGCGTAAATTCCCGCCGTGAGGAGCGCACTATGCCGACCCGGTATCTGCCGCTGGCACCCGGCACCTACACCATCAGCTCCGGCTACGGCCCCCGCGACGGCGCGTTCCACTACGGCCTCGACTTCGCCGCCGACCTCGGCACCCCGTTCTACGCACCGGTGGACGGTGTCGTCGTCGAGGGCAGCGAGCGCAGCGACGTGCAGGGATTCGGCCGCTGGGTGTGGCTGGACTGCCAGACCGCGGCCGGGGTCGACATCATCATCGGCCACGGAGACCCCGCGGTGCGCGGCGGTGACCGGGTGCGTGCCGGGCAACTGATCGGGCACGTCAACAGCTACGGCCAAAGCAGCGGACTGCACGCGCATGTCGAGATCTGGACCCCGCCGGGGCGCCTCGGCGGGGACGCGGTCGACCCCGCGCCGTGGTTCGCCAACGCCATCGACCCACGCAAGGCCACGGCCGCGCCAGCGAGGAGCATCATGGACAGCCCCATCACCCGCGAAGACCTGTCCGGTAACTGCCACTCCGGTGGCCGGAACGTGGACTGGATCGCGATCCACACCCAGCAAGGCCTCGGCACGGCCCGCGACATCATCCCCTACCTGAAGAACCCCGCGCCCAGCGGCGACCCCGACCGGGCGGTGTCCTACAACGCCGTAGTGGACGACAGCGAAACCGTGCTGGTCGTGCCGTGGGACATGAACCCGTGGTCGGCGGTGAACGCGAACCCCCGCGCCGATCACATCCTGATGGCCGGCAGTTTCGTGGAGTGGTCGCGCGGCAAGTGGCTCGAAGCCGACGCATCCGATGGCGTCGACGAGGACGAAATGCTCACCCGCACAGCTGCTCTGGTTGCGTGGCGCTGCCTGCAGCGCGGCATCCCGATCGAATGGGTCGGCGGCACAGGCCAGTACCCACCCGCCCGGCCCGGTGTCTGCGGACACGCAGATTTCGGGGCATGGGGCGGCGGCCACACAGACCCCGGACCGAACTTCCCCACCGACGAATTGATCAGGCGCGCACGCGCTTTCGCACAAGGAGATGACGACATGGGCTGGCTCGAAAACCAGATCAAGAACTTCAAGAACATCGGCCTGTCCTACAAGGACCTGTTCTGGTTCATGGACCGCAACACCTCACAGACCCGTGACCAGCTGCTCGGCGAGGACGACGGCAACGGCGGGTTCAAGGGCTGGTCGATTCTGGGCAGATCCAAGATCGACCCGAAGCGCGACAACACCGCCATCGAGGCCATCGCCGAACTCAAGAACGACGTCGCCGAGATCAAGGCGATCCTGAAGGGCGAGGGCAAGTGACCGCCCCCCAAGACGCGCTCGCGCCGATACGCGCGCTGTACGAGAACCAGCCGTGGTTCAAGCGATTCTCCAACACGGTGACAGGTGGTGTGGGCGCGCTGGTTCAACTCGCTTGGCTCGCCACAACGTTCGGGGTGGACCTGCCGGACGACGTCGAGAAGTGGGGATTCGTAGTGATCGGCGTCTTGACGGTGCTCGGTCTGCGGAAGACCCCAAACGGCATCACCGAGCAGCAACTCCACCAGATGGAACAGGCATACGTCGGCCGACACAGGAGGGACGGGTGATGTTGGCGGTCCTTCCGAAGGTGTCAGTGCAGCGACCGGATATGAATCCATACGTGGCGCTGAGCTTCGCGCGGTTGGTGGCGATCGGCGCGCTGCTGTTCGGCGTCGTGTACGGGGTCATCACGATCGTCGGCGGCGCGGGCCGCTGGTCGAGCCCAGCCTACGAGGTCGCGCTGCAGGTACCCGGCGCGCCCGAATCGTGGGGCGCCGCACTGCTCGGCGCGTCCACACTGGGCCTGCTCGGATTCGCCACCCGCATCCTGCCTCTCGTCGCGGTCGGGATCGGTGGCTGCGCGGCCTGGTCCACAGCGTTCGCATTCAGCATCGGTATCGTTGCGACCCGCAACCCCGGCGTCGGCTGGGGTGGTGTCGCTACTTGGTCGTTCGTCGCGCTGCTATATGCAGCGTGCACCGCCGCCCGGGCGGGCCGGTTCCATGCCCCTGCGTAGAGCCCGGCAGCTGCTGGCCGACGACGACGGAATCCGCTCATACCAGGTAGTCATGTACTCCGCGATCTGGTGCGCGGGTGTGTGGGCGATCTGGGCGGGCGAGATCCCCAACGCCGTCAGCCAGATCATGGGCCGGTTCGCTCACCTGGGATGGGTGGCGCTGCTGGTCGCCGGGCCCGGCATGTGGGCTGCTGGGGTGCTGATGGAACGCCGTCAGCCATGGGGGTTGTGGCTGCAGCTGGCCGGGGACGTGGGGGTGTTCTTCGCGCTCACCGTGTACGTGCTGGCGCTGGGGCAAACCGTGTACGCGGGACGTGCGACGTTCGCGCTGTGGGTGGTCTTGGGTTTGGTGGTGTGCGCGTGCCGCCTGGTCTGGCGCGATTGGCGGCGGGTCCGGGTGGTGGCGCAGGTGGCGAGGAGATTAGACGGTGACTGACCTGGGCGCGATCGCCAACCTGCTGGTCGGGGGCGGGGTGTCCGGTGTGCTGGTGGCCTTGATCGGTGGCCTGTTCTCGCGCTCGACCCGCCGCGGTGACGCCGCGCGTGTACTGGTCGAAGCGTCCGGCGAGTTCGCGGACCGCGCTGACGCGCGCGCCGAGCGGCTGGAAATCAAACTGGCCAAACAGGAATCAGCGACCGACCGTCTGAAAGAACGGCTGTGGAAATGGGCAGACCTGATGCGGCAGGCGATCCCGCTGCTGCGTGACGCGGGACATTCGGCGCTGGCCGATCGGATGGCGGCGGCGCTG
The DNA here is from genome assembly GCF_054065835.1 of Nocardia citri. Lineage (NCBI taxonomy): Bacteria > Bacillati > Actinomycetota > Actinomycetes > Mycobacteriales > Nocardiaceae > Nocardia > Nocardia citri. The sequence goes on along the minus strand of NZ_JBSUQM010000033.1, from coordinate 3,828 downwards.
GAGTCCGGAACACCGCCGCCGGATCCGCCTGGTCCAGCTAGTTGAGTGGACGGCTGAACGACCACGCGGTCACGTGGCTGAGCTGCACACGCAGGTATTTGTGCTGGACCTCCACGGTGCCGATGACGCAATCTACGTCGCGCAGATGAATGAAGCGGGTGAGGTCGTGTCCTTGATGCATGATGTCTTCGGCCTCCTTCTTGGCTGCGTTCCGTGCTGCGGCCGGATCGATCCACCCCTTGATAAGCACATCGAAACCTTGCTGCACGGCCTGATCACGTTCGGCGGTCTCCTGCCGGATCTGCTCGGCCGAGCGCTCGAAATATTCTTGGCCTGACACAAGCGTTCCGATGGCGGCACCCCACGGCAGGTACAGCGTCACATCGAACTGGAAAACGTCACCCAATTCGGCGAGGCCCTGGAGCTGGCGGTCCGGCGCGGAATGCCAGTCGACTGTGGTGGTGAAGTCCGGCAGTGGGAGCCCTTGCGGCGCGCCGTTGGTGGAGTTTGCGTCGGTGCCGTCATTGATCGTCATGGGCGGTAAGTATCCCCGTCGAGGACGGCCGATCACTACTCGGCTCCCACCGCTGTACAGTGCACGGATAGGTAACAGTGCCTAACGGAGTGGGGTAACAGTTGCGCGCGTACGGATGGGAGAGCAACGGCCGGACCGTCTTCCCGGCCGAGGCCGAGGAGATCAACCGGTGGGCCGCCTACCTGCTCGACACCGACGCTAACACTCCGCCCACCCGTAAGGGCCTCGCTGAGGACCTTCAACGCCGCGGTGTCTCCACGGTGTCGGGCGCGGCGTGGTCGCCGGTCGTGATCCGCCGCGCCCTGGTCGCGCCGCGCATGATCGGCCACCGCTTCAACGATGCTGGCGAACTTGTTCCGGCCGATATGGATCCGATCCTGGAGCGTGAGACCTGGGATGCGCTGCGCGGGATCCTGCTCGACCCGGCGCTACAGAAGTACACGCCGGCCCGGTCGACGGTGTATCTGCTGTCCGAAGCGCTGGCACGTTGCGATAAGTGCGCGTCGCCGATGGTGCACGCATCGAACGGGAATCGGCCTGCCGTCTATACCTGCGGTGCCAGCATCGGCGGGTGCACGGGGATGACGATCCGCGCCGACCTGATCGAGGCCGACATCACCGAGCGGGTCCTCGCCCGCCTCACCGACCCGAAGTACCGCCGCCAGCTGGCGCGCGCAATGGCGAAGGCCGGGACCGCCGACGATCAGCGCGCCGTCCTCGCCGACCTGGAGGACCGGCTCGCGCAGCTCGGCACCGACTACGCGGACCGGGCGATCGACCGGGCCACGATGCTCGCCGGGACCGAACGGGCGCGGGCGAACATCGCCGCGGCTGAGACCGCGATTCGACGTACGACCGCGCTGGCCGATATCCCGCTGTCGGTGGACGACGTGATCGGCTGGTGGGAGCTGGCCGGGCCGGAGCAGCAGCACCAGATAGTGGCCTGCCTGCTCGATCACGTTGTCGTGAAGTCGAGCGAGGGCCGCCAGCTGCGCGGCGCGGACCGGCTCGCACCGGTGTGGCGGACCTTCAACTAATCGCCGGAACTCTTCAACTAGCGCATCGACCCGCCGGGCAGGCACTCGGCGGCGAACCCCTTGCTGCCGTCCTCGTAGATGCCGGTCCCGGGCTGGTAATTCTCGCCCGCACATCCGACCAGCGCGCCACCCGAACCGTTCGGCCGACCCTGCGAATCCCGGCCGGTCGGCGGCGCGGCCTGGGTGCTGCGCGCCGCATTGGTCGACGGGGCCACGGCCGTCGTGGTCTCCGGCGCCGGGACGCCGGCGGTCGGCGCCAGGCCCGCGAGGTGGTCCGGGACGTCGACACGCACGCTCGCCGGGGAGACCATGAGGATCTTGATGTTGCCCGCGGTGCTGGTCTGGTCACCGACCATCGGCGTGTACACGAGTTCGGTCGGTTCGCTATCGAGGCGCACGAACAGCCATCCCTCGGTCTTCGCGCCGGGCGGCGCGGTCACCGCCGCCGGATAGTCGCCCTCGCACTGGTAGATCGACGCAGTCTCGACCGGCCGGGTCGCACCGATACCGTCGACGTACTGGAGTTGATAGGTGTCCGGAACCGGCAACTGCTCACCCGCACCGTTGACGATCTCGACACGCACAGCGAGCGTGACCCCGGTCCGGCGTCCAGCGATGCATTCGGTCGGCAACGCCTCGGCCGCGACGAACCGGATCGTGCCGACCTGCCCGCCGGTGTCGCTGCGAGTGATCGTCACCGCCTGGCCGAGCTGGAGTGTGGACGGCCGCGCGGCGCGGGTCGCTGTCGACACCGCGGCGGGCGCGGTGCTGTCGTCCGAGCATGCGGACAGCAGCGCCGCCGCGGCGAGGATGGCGAGGGTAAGCCTGTGCATGAATCCCCCTGGCTGTTCATGGATTGGGCGTCGCCACGCTAGCACTAGCGTGGCGACGCCCGGGGTAGATCGGTGCGGGTCAGGCCGCGACGGTGAGTGTCCGCGTGGGCGGGGTCTTCGTCCCGGACTTCGGCAGGCGCGAGCCGATAGCCGCGGCGGCGCGCTTCCCGGCGTCGCGGCTGACGTGCCCGTACCGGTCCTTCGTCGTCTGGATGCTCTCGTGGCCCATGTGTTCCTGCACATCGCCGATGGGGATACCGGCGTCGAGCATCCAGCTCGCACAGGTGTGGCGCAGGTCGTGAATACGCGGGACCTTGCCGTTCAATGGGTCGGTCTCGTCGGTGACGAGGGCAATTACCGTGGGCCGCCAGACCTGTTTGTAGAAAGTGGTGACGTGGATCGGTCCACCGCGACCGTTGACGAACAACCAGTCCTCACGATCGCGACCGGTGAGCGGCAGCTCGGCAACGAGATCGGGATCGAGATCGATTGTGCGAACAGATTTCTTGGTCTTCGGCTTGCCCAACTCACGGACGCCGCCGGTGTACTTCCATGCGCGCACGATCCGCACCGAGCATTTCTTTCGGTCGATGTCGCGGACCTTCAGCGCGGTCACCTCGCCCCACCGCGCGCCGGTCGCGGCAAGGAACTTGACGAGCAGCTGCCACGCCTTCGGCAGCGCCTCGTACAGGGCGGCGAATTCATCGGGCTCGAGGAAACACATCTCGGCCTGGTCGACACGGGGCAGCTGGGTGTCGGCGCACGGGTTGGTGGGGATCGTGCCCGCTTTCCGCAGGGACTCCATCAGCGCGTAGAGGAAGCCATGTTTGTTGGCGATTGTCTTGGCGCTGTTGGGTTTCCGTTTCTTGGCGGCGTCGCCTTTCTCCAGCCAGTTCACCCACTGCCGGATCCGTTTGTCGGGGATCATGTCGGCTGCGGTGTTCGCGCCGAAGAACGGTTCGATGTCGTTGCGCATGTAGGCGCGGTACCGGTTGCGGGTGCCATCGGTGACGCCGGTCAGGTTGTCGATGTGGTCGGCCCCAGCCTTGGCGATGGTGACGGCGGGGTTGGATTCGACGTGCTCAGCGATCTCGAGTAGTTCGAGCGCGCGTTCGGCGCCGAGTTCGTCGAGCGATTTGCGCCAGCGGATCCCTGCCGCGTGGTCGTCGAATGACATGGATTGCTGTTTGCCGTTATGGCGGAACATGACCTGTGTGTAGTCGGTTCCGTCGCGGCGGGTGCGGACTCGGATGCTGGACACGTGGGGACCAATCTGTAGTCGGGACACTGCCGTGCCGACTTCTTGGAGCATCCCCTCAGATGCGTTCCGTTGACCGCGCGTGTTGACCGGGACTGGTCAGGGACGGCGGAAACCGTCCCTGACCAGGTGTTTCCCTGGCGGAGGATAGGGGATTTGAACCCC